>CADCTP010000460.1 GCA_902805565.1 uncultured Mycobacteriales bacterium | reverse complement strand
GGTCCCCGCGGCCGGACCGGCGGCCGCGGACCAGGCGGCGGCGCAGAGGGCGCGCAGCGCGTCCAGGTCCTCGCCGGCGCCGGACAGCCGCAGCTCGGCCGTCGCCAGCCAGCCGCCGCAGGCCCAGCCGTCCGCGGTCCGCCCCGGCGCCGGGTGCGGTGCCAGCAGCCCGTCCAGCCCGGCGGACAGGTACGTCGGCCGGTGCTCGGGCGGAGCGGCGAGCAGCTGCGCCGGGGTGGTCACCCCGGTGAACACCAGCAGGCTGTCGCAGCCGACCCGGCTGGCGCCCTCGATGTCGGTGTCCAGCCGGTCGCCGACCACCAGCGGCCGGGACGCGCCGCTGCGCTGCACCGACTCGCGGTGCATCGCCGGGTCGGGCTTGCCGGTGGACGTCGGCTCCACCCCGGTGGTGGCCCGGACCACCCCGACCAGCGACCCGTTGCCGGGCAGCGGGCCGCGGGCGGACGGGACCGTCGCGTCCAGGTTGGTCGCCACGTACCAGGCGCCGGCGCGCACGGCGACCGTCGCCTCGGCCAGCTCCCGCCAGCCGACGCCGGGCCCGTAGCCCTGCACGACGGCGGCCGGCGCGTCCTCGGCCGTGGACACCACGGTGAAGCCGCGCTCCCGGGCCGCCTCCAGCAGGCCCTCGGCCCCGACCACCAGCACCGGCGCGCCCGCGGGCAGCCGCTCGGCCAGCACGTGGCAGGCGGCCTGGGCCGAGGTGGTCACCTCGGCCGGGGTGGCCGGCACCCCCATCCCGCCGAGCATCGCGGCCACCGCGGCCGGCGTGCGGGAGGCGTTGTTGGTCACGAACGCCAGCCGCATGCCGGCCTCCCGGGCCGCGGCCAGCGCCCCCGGCACGCCGGGGATGACCGTCGAGCCCAGGTAGACCACGCCGTCCAGGTCGAGCAGCGCGACGTCGTACCGCTCGGCCGGCGGCACGTCGCAGGAGCCGAGGCTCACCGGTTGGCGGAGAGCGCGGCCCGCGCGCCGCGCAGGGCCGTCGCGTAGTGCGTGATGTCCGGCCGCATCGCCGCGGCCAGCGCCAGGTGCTCGACCGCCGCGGTGAGGTCGCCGAGCTTCGCCGCGGCCAGGCCGAGGCCGAACTGGGCGTAGTCGTCGGCCGGGTTCACCGAGATGATCCAGCTGAAGCTCTGCACGGCGTCGTCGTACGCGCCGGAGTCGAACTGGGCCCGGGCCAGCGCCTCGCGGACGCTGCGCGATTCCGGCTCGGAGTTGGCGGCGTGCGTGAGCAGCGTCACGGCCGCGGCGGCGTTGCCGCCCTCCAGCAGGTCCAGGCCCCGCACGTACCAGTCGTAGACCTCACCCTGCGGCAGCACGTCGGGCGGCGGCGGGGGCGCGTCGGCGAAGGGCGGCGGCGGTGGTGCCTCGTCATCCCAGTCGTCCCGGCTCGGCACTAACGGTCCTCCTCCTGCTCAGGCGCGCCGGTGGCCGCGCGCGATCGGTCCGCGGTCGACTTCTACGATGCGGGCCATGACGTCCGTCGGGTCGCCGCCACCTGCCTCCTCCCCGGCCCCCGAAGGGCTCCGGCTGTCCGCGTTCCGGGCGCTGCGCTTCCGCGGCCCGGACCTCTCCACGCTGCTGTCCCCGCCGTACGATGTCGTCGGCGAGGAGGAGCGGCGCGAGCTGGAAGCATCCGACCCGCACAACGTCGTCCGCCTCATCCTTCCACGTGACGCCGAGGGCACGCCCGGCAGCGCCTACCGCAACGCCGCCGACACGCTGCGTCGCTGGCGGGAGGAGGGCGTGCTGGTCGCCGACGACACCCCGGCCCTGTACGTCTACGAGATGGCCGAGGACACCCCCGAGGGCCCGGCCCGCACCCGCGGGCTGGTCGGCGCGGTCGGCCTGACCCCGCCCGAGGCCGGCATCGTGCTGCCGCACGAGAACACGATGGCGGGGCCGGTCGCCGACCGGCTGGCGCTGACCGAGGCCACCGAGGCCAACCTCGAGCCGATCTACCTGGTCTACTCCGGCGGGGGCGCGGCCGCCCAGGCCGTCGCGGCGATCGACGCGCAGCCGCCGCTGGTCGAGACGACCGTGGCCGGAGTCACCCACCGGATCTGGGCGCTGACCGACGCCGACACCCTGCACGCGGTGGCCGGCGACCTGCTGCCGCGCTCGGCCGTGATCGCCGACGGCCACCACCGGTACGCGACCTACCTGCGCCACCAGGCGGACCGGCACGCGGCCGGTGCCGGCGCCGGGCCGTGGGACCGCGGGCTGGCCCTGCTGGTGGACGCCAGCACGTACGGGCCGCAGGTGCACCCGATCCACCGGGTGGTGCCGGGCCTGCCGCTGGCCGAGGCGGTGGAGAAGGCCGCCGCCGGCTTCGCGACCTCGCCCGTCGCCGCGCAGGACGCCATGGAGGCGCTGGCCGGGTCGGGCAAGGGACCGGCGTTCCTGCTCACCGACGGCGAGCGCTGGGTGCTGTTGACCGACCCCGACCAGGCGCAGCTGGACGCCGCGGTGGACCCGGAGCGGTCGGCGGCGTGGCGGGCGCTGGACGTGTCGGTCGCCCACCGGCTGCTCATCGACCGGCTCTGGGGGCTGCGCGACCACGAGGACGTGGTCGGCTTCGAGCACGACGTGCCGGCCGCGGTCGCCGCGGCCCGGCGCACCGGCGGCACCGCGCTGCTGCTCAACCCGACCCCGGTCGGGGCGGTCGCGGCCGTCGCCGAGGCCGGTGAGCGGATGCCGCGCAAGTCGACGCTGTTCACCCCGAAGCCGCGCACCGGCCTGCTGATCCGCGCGTACGCCGACGAGCCCGACCGCTGACCCCGGCCCCGGCCGGGTGGGCGGCCGGTCAGACCAGCAGGATCTCGGCCGCCACCGGGCGGTAGCCGGCGGCCAGGAACGCCCGCAGCGAGGCCACGTTGGCCGGGCTGACCTGCGCCCACAGCGTCTCCCCCGGCGGCACCAGCGCCGGCGCGGCGGCGACCAGGGCCCGGCCGATGCCGAGGTCGCGGTGGGACGGCTCGACCTCGACCGCGACCTCCCACCGGCCGGCCAGGCCGCGGCCCAGGATCAGCAGCGCGCCGGGGACCTCCCAGGCCCGGACGTCAACCCGGTAGCGCTCGGCCCGCCGCACCCGCCGGTGGGCCGATCCGGCCGCCGGCCGCAGGAACCGCTCGACCAGCTCCGCCGCCCCACCGGCCGGCCCGGACCGCCCCGCCG
>CADCTP010000459.1 GCA_902805565.1 uncultured Mycobacteriales bacterium | reverse complement strand
AGGCGGCGGCGGCCAGGGACGCCGCGACCGTGCCGGCGGTCGCCAGCCGGCGGGCCAGGAACGCCTCCAGGCTGGCCTCGTCCCGGACGATGCCGAGCGCGCACGCCTCCTCGGCCCCGCCGGAGTGCGCGTGCCCGCCGGCCGGCAGCCGGGAGTCGGCCAGGGTGAGCAACGCCGCGAGCGGCCCCGCCGTGCCGCCCCCGCTCACCACGGTGCCGCCCTCGTCCGCCTCGTCGGGCCCGCCATTCAGAAGAGGAAGTAGCGCTGCGCCATCGGCAGCTCGGTCGCCGGGTCCTGCTCCCACACCTCGCCGTCGACCCGCACGGTGAACGTGTCCGGGTCGACCTCGATCTCCGGCAGCGCCGTGTTCTCCGGCAGGTCCGCCTTCGTCCGCCGCCGCACGTCGGCCACCGGCAGCAGCGGCCGCCGCACCGCGAGCCGGTCCGGCAGCCCGGCCTCCAGCGCGGCCGGCGCGACGAAGTGCACGGACGTGGCCGCCGCCACGTACGCACCGAACATCGGGCGGGGGAGGACCGGCTGCGGCGTCGGGATCGAGCCGTTCGCGTCGCCCATCGCCGCCCAGGCGATCATCCCGCCCTTGAGCACCGCGTGCGGCCGTACGCCGAAGAACGCCGGCTCCCAGAGCACCAGGTCGGCCAGCTTGCCCGGCTCCACGGAGCCGACCTCGCCGTCGATGCCGTGCGCGACGGCCGGGCAGATCGTGTACTTGGCGACGTACCGGCGGGCCCGCAGGTTGTCGTTCGTGGCCGGGTCGCCGGGCAGCGCGCCGCGCCGCCGCTTCAGCACGTGCGCGGTCTGCCAGGTGCGCAGCACGACCTCGCCGACCCGGCCCATGGCCTGCGCGTCCGAGCCGATCATCGAGATGGCGCCCAGGTCGTGCAGCAGGTCCTCGGCCGCGATGGTCGACGGCCGGATCCGCGACTCCGCGAAGGCCAGGTCCTCGGGCACCGACGGGTCCAGGTGGTGGCAGACCATCAGCATGTCGAGGTGCTCGTCGAGGGTGTTGACGGTGTGCGGCCGGGTCGGGTTGGTCGAGGACGGCAGCACGTTGGGGTGCCCGGCGACCGTGATGATGTCCGGCGCGTGCCCGCCCCCGGCCCCCTCGGTGTGGTACGCGTGGATGCCCCGGCCGGCGATCGCGGCCAGGGTGTCCTCGACGAAGCCGGCCTCGTTGAGCGTGTCACTGTGCAGCGCGACCTGGACGCCGAACCGGTCGGCCACCCGCAGCGCGGCGTCGATCGCCGCCGGGGTGGTGCCCCAGTCCTCGTGCAGCTTCAGCCCGGAGGCGCCGGCCCGCAGCTGCTCGGCCAGCGAGTCCTCGTTCACCGTGTTGCCCTTGCCGAGCAGCGCCACGTTGACCGGGAACGGGTCCATCGCCTCCAGCATCCGGGCCAGGTACCAGTCGCCCGGGGTGACCGTGGTCGCCTTGCTGCCCTCGGCCGGCCCGGTGCCGCCGCCGATCATCGTGGTGACCCCGGAGCCGAGCGCCTCCGGGACGATCTGCGGGCAGATGAAGTGCACGTGGGTGTCCACCGCGCCGGCCGTGAGGATCCGGCCGTTGCCGGCCAGCACCTCGGTGGCCGGGCCGATCACCAGGTCGGGGTGGACGCCGTCCATGGTGTCGGGGTTGCCGGCCTTGCCGAGCGCGACGATCCGGCCGGCCCGGATCCCGACGTCGGCCTTGACGACGCCCCAGTGGTCCAGCACGACCGCGCCGGTGATCACCAGGTCGGGGGCGCCCTCGGCCCGGGTCGCCCGGCCCTGGCCCATCGACTCGCGGATCACCTTGCCGCCGCCGAACACCGCCTCGTCGCCGGCCCGGCCGGGCCCGCCGCAGCGGTCCTCGGTGACCTCGATCAGCAGGTCGGTGTCGGCCAGCCGGACCCGGTCGCCGACCGTCGGGCCGTAGAGCTGCGCGTACCGCGCCCGGGACAGCTCCATCACAGCGCCCCGGGCGGGTCGAGGGTCAGCCCCGGCACGACCCGGGCCCCGCCGAGTGCCACCAGCGTGACGGTCCGCCGGATGCCCGGCTCGAACCGGACCGCGGTGCCGGCCGGCACGTCCAGCCGGAAGCCGTGCGCGGCCGCCCGGTCGAACTCCAGTGCCGCGTTCGCCTGCGGGAAGTGGAAGTGCGAGCCGACCTGGACCGGCCGGTCGCCGGAGTTGTGCACGACCAGCTCGATCCGCTCCGCCCCGGCCGACAGCGCGATCGAGCCCGCGGCCGGGAGCACCTCGCCGGGAGTCACGGACGGTACAACCGGTACGGACGGTGTCGTCACGGGATGGGGTGGTGCACGGTCACCAGCTTGGTGCCGTCCGGGAAGGTCGCCTCCACCTGCACCTCCTCCAGCATCTCCGGCACGCCGGCCATGACGTCGTCCCGGCCGAGCACGGTCCGCCCGGTCTGCATCAGCTCGGCCACCGGGACCCCGTCCCGGGCCCCCTCCAGCAGGTGGTCGGTGATCACCGCGACCGCCTCCGGGTAGTTGAGCTTCAGCCCGCGGCCCTGCCGGCGCCGGGCCAGCTCCGCCGCGTACGACAGCATCAGCCGCTCCTGCTCGTGCGGGGTGAGCAGCATCCGACCTCCGAGATCCCGGGACGGCGACGGTATCCGCGCCGGGTTACCAGCAGATCACACGCGGCCGGCCAGCCCGTCCAGCGCGGCCCGGTCCAGCCGCAGCGGCCCGAGCACCTCCGCCTCGTCGGCCGCACCGCAGTCCAGCGCCCGGACCAGCACGTTCGCCAGGGCCTTGGCGGTGGCCGGCTCGTCCAGGACCCCGCCGTCCACCGCCCCCCGGTACGCCGCCAGCCGGTCCAGCGCCGCCGGCAGCGCGCCCCGGAAGAAGGCGTACGTGGCCAGGTAGCGGGTCGGCAGCTGCGCCGGGTGCAGGTCCCAGCCCTGGTAGAGGCCGGTCCGCAGGGCCCGGGTCACCAGTTCCGCGTGCCGCCGCCAGGCCGCGTCCCGGCCGGGCCCGACCGGCAGCACGTTCGACGAGCCGTCCACCGCCCGGGCCCCGGTCCCGGCCACCGCGACCTGCATGACGGCCTTGGCGTGCTCGGCCACCGGGTGGTCGGGCGCCTGGTGGGCGGCGGCGACGCCGAGCGACGCGGTGTAGTCGTACGTGCCGTGGTGCAGGCCGCGGCACCGGCCGCCGGCCGCGTGCACCATCGCCGCCGCGGTCGCCCGGCCGTCCGGGCCGAGCACCGCCTGCGGGGTCTCCACCTGCAGCTCCAGCCCGAGCCGGACGCCGTGGGTGTCCTCCAGGGCCGCCAGCAGCCCGACCATCGCGGTGACCTGGTCGGTGTCGGTGACCTTCGGCGCGGTGACCAGCACCTCGCCGGGATGCCCGGCCAGCGCGCCGAGGAAGAGGTCCAGCGACCGCACCCCGCGGCGCCGGGTGGCCGGCTCCAGCGACTTGGCCCGGATGCCGAAGAACGCCGGCGGCCCGGCCCGCAACGCCCGCGCCGCGGCGAGCACGTCGGCGTCCTCGTCCGCGCCCCGGTAGCCGTCCTCCGCGTCCACCCGCAGGTCCTCGACCGGCTCGGTCGCCAGCTTCGCCAGCACCCGGGGCAGCACGGCCGGGTCCAGGCCGACGATGGCCGGCAGGTCGACCCCGTCCACCGCGGCCAGCGCGGCCGCGCCCCACTCCGCGGCCAGCCCGGGCCGGACCCGGTCGGCCGGCACGTACACGGTGTGCACCGGCTGCCGCCCGGCCGGCTCGCCCGGGTAGCGCGCGGCCCGCGCGGCGTCCGAGGCGGCCAGCCGCCGGTCCAGGTCCGCGTACACCGACTCGGGGAGGCCCATCGGCACATCGTGGCACCCACCCCGGCCGGGCCCGGGGCCGGACCGGTAGCGTCCCCGACGTGGCGGGCGCGGGTCTGGACCGGTTCAACGGGCTGCCGGTCGAGGAGGCCGAACGGGAGCTGCTGGCCTGCACCGCGGCACCGCGGTTCGCCCGGGAGGTCGCCGCCGCCCGGCCGTACGCCTCCGCCGAGGCGCTGGCCGCCGCGGCCGAGCGGGCCGCCGCCGGCCTGGACTGGGCCGAGGTCGAGCAGGCGCTGGCCGCGCACCCGCGGATCGGCGAGCGGGCCGCCGGCGGCGGGGCCGGCGCCGCGTCCTCCCGCCGGGAGCAGGCCGCCGTGGCCACCGCCGCGGAGAACGTGCGGGCCGCCCTGGCCGAGGGCAACCGGCTCTACGAGGAGCGCTTCGGGCACGTGTTCCTGATCCGGGCGGCCGGCCGGGCGCCGGCGGAGATCCTGGCCGAGCTGACCCGGCGGCTGGCCCGCGGGCCGGCGGAGGAGCGGGCCGAGGCGACCGCCCAGCTCGCGCAGATCACCCGGCTGCGGGTGGAGAGGCTGGTGACCGGATGAGCGTGTCGACGCACGTGCTGGACGCCACCGCGGGCCGCCCGGCGGCCGGGATCGCGGTCCGGCTGGCCGGCCTGGACGGGGCCCCGGTGGCCGCCGGGCACACCGACGCCGACGGCCGCTGCGCGCTGGCCCCGTACGACCTGGAGCCCGGCACGTACGAGCTGACCTTCGACACCGGCGGCTACTTCGCCGAGCGCACCTTCTACCCGTCGGTGACCGTGGCGTTCACGGTCGTCGACGGCGGCGCCCACCACCACGTGCCGCTGCTGCTCTCGCCGTGGTCCTACACGACCTACCGGGGGACCTGATGGGCATCGAGCTCGGGCCCAACCAGTACGGCAAGGCCGAGGTCCGGGTGGTGGCGGTCGACCGGGCGACCCCCCGGCACGCGGTCAAGGACCTGACCGTGTCCTCGGCCCTGCGCGGCGACTTCGCCGCCGCGCACCTGACCGGCGACAACGCCCACGTGCTGACCACCGACACCCAGAAGAACACCGTGTACGCCTTCGCCCGGGACGGGATCGGCGAGATCGAGGACTTCGGGCTGCGGCTGGCCCGGCACTTCGCCGCGGCGTACCCGTGGATCGACGGTGCCCGGGTGGAGATCGCCGAGCACGGCTGGGACCGGATCGCGGCCGGCGGCACCGGCCACGACCACGCCGGCCACGACCACGCCTTCGCCCGGGCCGGCGCCGAGGTCCGCACGGCCGTGGTCACCGTGGCCGGCGGCGCCGAGCACGTGCTGTCCGGGCTGACCGGCCTGGTGGTGCTCAAGACGACCGGGTCGGCGTTCGACGGCTTCCCGCGGGACCGGTTCACCACCCTGCCCGGGACCGACGACCGGATCCTGGCCACCGCGGTCACCGCCCGCTGGCGGCACACCGGCACCCCGGACTGGGCCGGCAGCTTCGCCGCGGTCCGGGCCGCGCTGCTCGGGGCGTTCGCCACCCTGCCCAGCGACGCCCTCCAGCAGACCCTGTACGCGATGGGCCGGGCCGCGCTGGAGACCGCCCCGGAGCTGGCCGAGATTCGGCTGTCGATGCCCAACAAGCACCACTTCCTGCAGGACCTGACCCCGTTCGGGCTGGACAACCCGAAGGTCGTCTACCACGCCGCCGACCGCCCGTACGGGCTGATCGAGGGCACCGTCCGGCGCGACGACGTGCCGGCGGCCGAGGCGGCCTGGGCGGGCACCCCCGGCTTCTGCTGAACCGCCCGGTTTACCCCCGGGCGAGCCGGGCAGACCCGCCCCCGGCAGTCGAAACGAGGCTGCCGTGGGCGCTGGCTCGGACTGATGCCGTGCGCTCCTCCTCCTGGGAATCCCGGAGTACACACGCATGCCCGTCAGAGGCCGGAAGACCGCCCTGCCCGGAGTCGGCCGCACGTTCGTCGGCGGTTTCGAGAGCACGTACCTGCCCGGGGCCGACGTCGACCTGCTGGAGACCACCGGGCACACCGCCCGGTGGCGCCAGGACCTGGACCGGATGCTCGACGCCGGCGTCCGGCACCTGCGGTACCCGCTGCGCTGGCACCGGATCGAGCCCGAGCCGGGCCGGTACGACTGGACCGGGACCGACGCCGTCCTGGGCCACCTGCGGACGGCCGGCGCGGTGCCGATCGTCGACCTCGTCCACCACACCAGCTACCCGGCCTGGCTGACCGGCGGCTTCCGCGACCCCGGCTTCGCCCCGGCCTACCTGCGCTTCGCCGAGGCGGTGGCCACCCGCTACCCGTGGCTGCCGGCGTACACGCTGTTCAACGAGCCGTTCGCGACGCTCTTCCTGGCCGGGCACGCCGGCCTGTGGCCGCCGTACGACCGGGGGGTGGCCGGGTTCACCCGGCTGCTGCGCTCGGTGCTGCCGGCCATCGGCGAGGCCGCGGCCATCTGGGCGGACCTGCTGCCGGACGCCGCGCACGTGTGGGTGGACACCGCCGAGCACCACGGCGGGTCCGCGCCGGCCGCGCTGGCCAACGACCGCCGGCACGTCGCGCTGGACCTGCTGCTCGGCCACGACCTGGACCCGGACCGGCCGTTCCTGCGGGAGCTGGTCGCCGCCGGCGGCGGGTCGCTGCTGGAGCTGCCGCCGGTCCGGGTGGACATGCTGGGCCTGGACTACTACTGCCACTCGGAGTGGTTCTACGACGCCGACGGGGGTCGGGCCCCCTCGCCCGAGCCGGTCGGGCTCGCCGAGGTCGCCGCCCGGTACGCCGACCGCTACGGCCTGCCGATGATGCTCACCGAGACCAACATCCGGGGGCTGCCCACCGACCAGGTCTCCTGGCTGCGCTACACGCTGGAGCAGTACGAGCTGGCGCTGTCCCGCGGCGTCCCGCTGCACGGCTACTGCTGGTTCCCGCTGGTCGACTCGCGGGACTGGGACTCGCTGCTGGCCCGGGCCGGCGGCCGGGTGGACCCGGTGGGGGTGTGGGCCCTGGGGCCGGGCGGCGAGCGCCGCCGGACGGCCTTCACCGAGGTGTACGAGGCCGCCGCGGCCGGGGCGCCGGTGGCGGACATCCCCGCGTACCGGTTCCAGCACCCGTGCGACGAGCAGCTCGCCGGCTGGCTGCCGGAGCTGGCGCACTGGCCGTGGCAGGACCCGCCGCCGGCCGGGCGGGTCCCGGCCGTCCACGCCCCCGCACCCCGGCCCGAACCGGAGGAGGAAGCCATGACCGAGCCCGACCTCGTCGTCCTGTCCCACCTGCGCTGGCCCTGGGTCTGGCAGCGCCCCCAGCACCTGGTCTCCCGGCTGGCCGGGCTGCGGCCCGGCGCCCGGACGTACTTCGTCGAGGAGCCGGTGTCCGGGCCGGTCAGCGCGCCGGTGGTGCAGCGCGAGGAGCTCGGCGGGATCACCCGGATGTGGCTGGTCGTCCCGGAGGAGCCGGGGCAGCCGCACTTCCTCGGCTTCGACCTGCCGGCCGCCGCGTGCTACGGCGAGCTGCTGGCGGCCGAGCTGGCCGCGGACGGCCGCCCGGCCGCCCCGGACGTGTGGGTCTACACCCCGATGGCCTCCGACATCGCCCGGGCGCTCGGCCCCGGCCGGCTGGTCTACGACGTGATGGACGACCTGTCGGCGTTCGCCGGCGCCCCGGTCGGGCTGCGGCTGCGCCAGCAGCGGCTGCTGACCGAGGCCGACGTGGTCTTCGCCGGCGGCCGGTCGCTGCACCGGTCGGTGGCCGGGCACCGCCGCCGCGCGGTGCACCTGTTCCCCAGCGGCGTGGACACCGCCCACTACGCGGTCTCCCGCACGCTGCGCGAGCCGCGGGAGCGCAAGGTCGCCGGCTACGTCGGCGTCGTCGACGAGCGGCTGGACCTGGAGCTGCTCGGCGAGCTGGCCGCCGCGCTGCCGGACTGGACGATCCGGGTGGTCGGGCCGGTGGCGAAGATCGACGAGGCGGACCTGCCGGTCGCGCCGAACCTCGAGTACGCCGGCTTCACCCCGTACGAGCGGCTGCCGGAGGTGATGGCCGGCTTCGACGTGGCGCTGATGCCGTTCGCGCTGAACGAGGCGACCCGGTCGATCAGCCCGACCAAGACGCTGGAGTACCTGGCCGCCGGGCTGCCGGTGGTCTCCACCCGGGTGCCGGACGTGATCGCCGACTACCCCGGCGTCGTGCACTTCGCCGAGGACGGCGCCGGCTTCGCCGGGGCCTGCCGCCAGGTGGTCTCCGACGGGTTGGCCGAGCGGGACCGGCGGCTGGAGCCGATCCGGGCCCGGCAGGAATGGGACGCGATCGCGGCCGCGATGGCCGCGCTGCTGGACCGGGCCGGGACCCGGACCGGCCTCGACGAGCAGGAAGTGGCGGGATGACGCTCGCGCACGAGTTGGAGGATGCCCACCGGGCCGGGGTGGGGGCCGGGATCGCCGGCATGCAGGACCCGGGGCTGGGCCGCGGCCGGCTGCGCGGGCCCGGGGTGCCGGCGCTGGCCGAGGCCGCGGTGTCCTCGGCCACGCCGTTCCTGCGGGCGCCGCTGCTGGGCCGGATCTCCGCCGCCCTGCTGCTGCACCCGACCCACGCCGGGCAGTGCCCGACGTGCGGGGTGCCGGCGCCCTGCGAGACCGCGCGGGCGCTGCGGTGGTGACCCCGGACCTGATCGTCGTCGGCTCCGGCTTCTTCGGGCTGACCGTCGCCGAGCGGGTCGCGGCCGGGCTGGGCCGCCGGGTGCTGGTGCTGGAGCGGCGCGAGCACCTGGGCGGCAACGCGTACTCGGAGCGGGAGCCGACCACCGGCATCGAGGTGCACCGCTACGGCGCGCACCTCTTCCACACCTCGAACGAGCGCGTCTGGCAGTACGTCAACCGGTTCACCGGGTTCACCGGCTACCAGCACCGCGTCTTCTCGGTGGTGAAGGACCGCGTCTACCCGATGCCGATCAACCTCGGCACGATCTGCGAGTTCTTCGGGCGGCACCTGAGCCCGGCGCAGGCCCGCGAGCTCGTCGCCGAGCAGGCCGCCGAGATCACCGGCCAGCCGGCGAACCTGGAGGAGAAGGCCGTCTCGCTGATCGGCCGGCCGCTGTACGAGGCGTTCGTCCGCGGCTACACCGAGAAGCAGTGGCAGACCGACCCGACGGAGCTGCCGCCGGAGGTGATCTCCCGGCTGCCGGTCCGCTACACCTTCGACAACCGCTACTTCGCCGACACGTACGAGGGCCTGCCGGTCGACGGCTACACCGCCTGGCTGGAGCGGATGGCCGACCACCCGCTGATCGACGTCCGGCTCGGGGTGGACTTCTTCGACGTCCGCGACTCGCTGCCGGCCGGGGTGCCGATCGTCTACACCGGACCGCTGGACCGCTACTTCGACAACGCCGAGGGCGAGCTGGGCTGGCGGACCCTGGACTTCGAGCAGGAGGTGCTCCCGGTCGGCGACTTCCAGGGCACCCCGGTGATGAACTACGGCGACGGCGACGTGCCGTGGACCCGCATCCACGAGTTCCGGCACTTCCACCCGGAGCGGGACTACCCGACCGACCGCACGGTGGTCGTCCGGGAGTTCTCCCGGACGGCCGGCCGCGGCGACGAGCCGTACTACCCGGTCAACACCCCGGCCGACCGGGCGGTGCTGGCCCGCTACCGGGAGCTGGCCGCGCGGGAGCCGGGGGTGCTGTTCGGCGGCCGGCTCGGGACGTACCAGTACCTGGACATGCACATGGCGATCGCGTCCGCGCTGCGCATGGTGGACAACGACCTGGCCCCGCAGCTGCGATGACCCACCGGGCGCCCGGCCGGGCCGACTCCCGGCCCGGCCCGGCGCGGCCCGGCTTCCGGCCCGACGTGGAGGGGATGCGCGCGGTCGCGGTGCTGGCCGTGCTGGCGCACCACGCCGGGGTCGGCGCCGCCGCCGGCGGCTTCGTCGGGGTGGACGTCTTCTTCGTCCTCTCCGGGTTCCTCATCACCGGGCTGCTCTGGTCCGAGCTGGCCGGGACCGGGCGGGTCCGGCTGGCCGCCTTCTGGGCCCGCCGGGCCCGCCGGCTGCTGCCGGCGGCGGCCCTGGTGCTGGCCTGCACCGCGGCCGCGTCGGTGGTCCTGCTGCCGCCGCTGCGGGCCCGGGCCGCGGTCGGCGACACCCTTGCCGCCGGCCTGTACGCCGCCAACTACCGGTTCGCCGCCCTGCGCACCGACTACCTCACCGCCGACGCGCCGCCCTCGCCGGTGCAGCACTTCTGGTCGCTGGCGGTCGAGGAGCAGTTCTACCTGCTGTGGCCGGTGCTGCTGCTGCTGGTCGCCGCCCGCTCGCGGTCCCGGGTCCGGGCCGCCGGGCTGCTGGTCCTGCTCGGCGCGGGCTCGCTGGCGCTGTCGCTGGTGCTGACCCGGGTCTCGCAGCCGTGGGCGTTCTTCTCGCTGCCCACCCGGGCCTGGGAGCTGGCCGCCGGGGGCCTGGTCGCGCTCGCCGTGCCGGTGCTGCGCCGGCTGCCGGCCGCGGTGGCCGGGCCGCTGGGCTGGCTCGGGCTGGCCGCGGTGCTCGCGGCGGTGCTCCGGCTGGACCCCGGCACGCCGTTCCCGGGCACCGCCGCGCT
>CADCTP010000458.1 GCA_902805565.1 uncultured Mycobacteriales bacterium | reverse complement strand
ACAACTCCCGGGACGACTCGGTGGCCTGGGTGCGGGCGCTGTCCGACCTGGTCGGCGAGCCGGAGGGGGCCGACCACGTGAGCCGCACCCGGCAGCTGGACCCGTACGAGCTGGACCCGCCGTTCGCGTTGGACGGGGCGCTGGAGACGCCGTTCGAGCAGGAGCTGGACACCGCCGCGCTGGTCGACCTCATCGCCTCCCGCAGCTACGTGATCCGCCGGTCGCCGGCGGACCGGGCGGCGCTGCTGGACCGGGTCGCCGAGCTGACCCGGACCCACCCGCAGCTCGTCGGCCGGCAGCACTTCTCGATGCCGTACGTCACCCAGGTGCAGCGCTACCGGTTGCGCTCGTAGACCAGCCGCAGCCCGATCAGGGTCAGGTCCGGCTCGTGCCGCTCGAGGGTCTCGCTCTCCGCGATGACCACCTGGGCCAGCCCGCCGGTGGCGATCACCACCGCCGGCGCGCCCAGCTCGCCGACGATCCGGCGGACCAGGCCGTCGATCTGGCCGGCGAAGCCGTAGAGGATGCCGGACTGCAGCGCCTCCACCGTGTTCTTGCCGATCACCGCCCGCGGGCGGGCCAGCTCGACCTTGACCAGCCGGGCGGCCCGGGCGGCCAGCGCGTCGATGCTGATCTCGATGCCCGGGGCCAGCACCCCGCCGAGGAACTCGCCCTTCGCGCTGACCACGTCGAAGTTCGTGGAGGTGCCGAAGTCGACGACGATCGCCGGCCCGCCGTACAGGTGGTAGGCGGCCAGCGCGTTGACGATCCGGTCCGAGCCCAGCTCCTTGGGGTTGTCGTAGAGCAGCGGCACGCCGGTGCGGATGCCCGGCTCCACCACGACCGCGGGCAGGTCCGGGTACCACCGGGCCAGCATCAGCCGGAGCTGGCCGAGCACCGCCGGCACCGTCGAGCAGGCCGCGACACCGTCGATCTTGGTGTCGCCGAGCAGCCCGCGGTAGGTCAGCGCCAGCTCGTCGGCGGTGTCCCGGGCGTCGGTCTTCACCCGCCAGGACTCCACCAGCGTCTCCCCGTCGAAGACGCCGAGCACGGTGTTGGTGTTGCCGATGTCGACGGCGAGCAGCACCTAGGCCTCCCGCAGGTCGAGGGCGATGTCCAGGATCTTCGCCGAGTGGGTGAGGGCGCCGATCGAGATGAAGTCGACGCCGGTGGCCGCCACCGCCCGCGCGGTGTCCAGGGTGAGCCCGCCGCTGGCCTCGGTCCGGGTGCCGGCCGGCTTCGCGATGCCGACGGCCTCGGTCATGTCGGCGGGGCTCATGTTGTCCAGCAGGACCAGGTCGGCGCCGGCGCCGACCGCCTCGGCCACGTCGGCGACCGAGTCGCACTCGACCTCGACCGGGAGGTCCGGGTACCGCTCCGTCACCAGCCGGTACGCCGCCGCGACGCCGCCCGCGGCGATCACGTGGTTGTCCTTGACGAGGGCGGCGTCGGACAGGCTCATCCGGTGGTTCACGCCGCCACCCTGCCGCACCGCGTACTTCTCCAGCGCGCGCAGGCCCGGGGTGGTCTTGCGGGTGTCCCGGATCGCGGCGCCCGAGCCGGCGACCGCGGCCACCCAGGCCGCGGTGGCGGTGGCGACCCCGGACAGGTGGCAGAGCAGGTTCAGCGCGGTGCGCTCGGCGGTGAGCAGGGACCGGGTGGGCCCGGTCACCGTGGCGAGCACGTCGCCGCGGCGCACCCGGTCGCCGTCGGCCACCCGCGCCGCGACCACCAGCGCCGGGTCCACCGCGGCGAACACGGCCACGGCCACCGGCAGGCCGGCCACCACGCCGTCGGCCCGGGCGACCAGGTCGCCGGTCGCGGACTGCCCGGCCGGGACGGTGGCGGCGCTGGTCACGTCGACCCCGCCGGCCAGGTCCTCGTCCAGGGCCCGCCGGATGACGTCGGCCACGTACGCCGGGTCGAGGCCGGTCATCCCGCCACCTGGTAGGTCTCGGTGAGGACGCCGTCGGTCCCCAGGGCGGCCAGCAGGTGGCCGCGCCAGCGGGCGTCGTCGCGCTCCGGGAAATCCTCGCGCCAGTGCGAGCCGCGGGTCTCCTCCC
The DNA here is from genome assembly GCA_902805565.1 of uncultured Mycobacteriales bacterium. GTDB lineage: Bacteria > Actinomycetota > Actinomycetes > Mycobacteriales > CADCTP01 > CADCTP01. The sequence goes on along the minus strand of CADCTP010000458.1, from coordinate 1,146 downwards.
GCCGGATCGCCGCCTGGACCAGCGCCGTCGACACGGTGTGCAGGTTGGTCGCGTCCCACGCCTCCGGCCGCGGCTCGACGTCCGCGGTGGCCGCGCCGGCCAGCGCGGCCGCCGCCTGGTGCAGGCTGGCGTCGGTGCGGATCACGCCGGCGCCGACGGACATCCGGCGGGCCAGCTCGTCCCGCCCGGCCGGGTCGACCAGGCCGGTCTCCAGGCCCTCGTCCACCGGCTCCACCCGCGGCGGCAGGTCCCGGGCCAGGTCGGCGCCGATCCGGCCGGCGAAGACCAGGCCCTCCAGCAGGCTGTTGGAAGCCAGCCGGTTCGCGCCGTGCACGCCGGTGCAGGCGACCTCGCCGCAGGCGTACAGGCCGGGGACGCTGGTGCGGCCGCGCAGGTCCGTACGGACCCCGCCGGAGGCGTAGTGGGCGGCCGGGACCACCGGGATCGGCTCGTGCACCGGGTCCACCCCGGCCTGCCGGCAGCGGGCCAGGATCGAGGGGAAGCGGCGGGCCAGCAGGTCCGGGCCGAGCCGGCGGGCGTCCAGCCAGACGTGGTCCAGGCCCTCGGACTGCATCACCCGCAGGATCGCCTTCGCCACCACGTCCCGCGGGGCCAGGTCGGCCAGCTCGTGCACGCCCTGCAGGAACGGCTTGCCCGCCGCGTCCACCAGCACCGCGCCCTCGCCGCGGACCGCCTCGGACACCAGCGGCTGCTGGCCGCGGGCGCCGGCACCCAGCCACAGCGCGGTCGGGTGGAACTGGACGAACTCCAGGTCGGTGACCACCGCGCCGGCCCGCAGCGCCAGCGCCACCCCGTCGCCGGTGGAGACCGCCGGGTTGGTGGTGGCCGAGTACACCTGGCCCATCCCGCCGGTGGCCAGCACCACCGCGCGGGCCAGCACGGCGCCCACCCCGTCCGGGGTGCCCTCGCCGAGGACGTGCAGGGTGATGCCGGCGGCCCGGCCGTCGGCCCCGGTGAGCAGGTCCAGCACCAGCGCGTGCTCGACCACGTGGATCGCCGGGTCGCGGGCGATCGCGACCTCCAGCGCCCGCTGCACCTCCGCGCCGGTGGCGTCCCCGCCGGCGTGGATGATCCGGTTGCGGTGGTGGCCGCCCTCGCGGGTCAGCGACAGCCCGCCGCCGGGCT
>CADCTP010000457.1 GCA_902805565.1 uncultured Mycobacteriales bacterium | reverse complement strand
GGCGGGCGCCGGCGGGGTGGGCTCCCCCGCGGCGGGCTCCAGCGGGGGGGGCGCCGCCGGGTTCCCGGCCGCCGGGCCGTCTAGGACGGCGGTGGGCCCGTCGGGCGTCGGGTCGGGCAGCGGGAGGCGGGTGGCGCCGGGTGAGGGCCCGGCGCCGGCGGGAGGGGATGCCGGGTCGGCGCCGGGCCGGTCCTGGTGCTCGTTCATGCCATCGATCGTGCGGCCCCGGCGGCCGTACCGGTATGGGGGATGGCCCTGACCGGACCCTGGTCCCGGAAACCGGGGTCCTCCCCGTGGCCGGGCGGGGCCACGCGGTGCCACCATCGAGCCACACGGAGGGAGTACGACGATCACCCAGGTCACCGGCACACCCCGGCTCTACCGCGCGGCCGACGGCCGGGTGGCGGCCGGCGTCGCCCAGGGGCTGGCCGCCCACCTGGCGGTGAAGCCGCTGTTCGTCCGGGCCGCGTTCGTCGCGCTCACCTGGTTCAACGGGTTCGGCATCGTGCTGTACCTGGCGCTGTGGGCGGTCGTCCCGCAGGAGCCGCTGCTGCCCGGGGCGGCGCCGGCACGCCGCCGGCCGATCGAGCGCGGCACCGTGCTGGCCCTGGCCGCGCTGGCCGCCGGCGGGCTGCTCGCGGCCCGGGGGGTGCCGGTCCTGGGGGAGAACCCGCTGCTGATCCCGATGCTGCTGGCCGCGGCCGGGCTGACCGTGCTGTGGGCGCAGGCGGACACCACGCAGCGGGACCGGTGGCGGCGGATGTCCTTCGCGCGCAGCGAGACGCCGACCCGCCGGGACCGCTGGCTGGCCATCGCCCGGTTCGCCGGCGGGGTGCTGCTGGTCGCCACCGGGGTCGGCTCGTTCCTGCTGCTGTCGGGCACCCTCGGCGCCGCCCGGGACGGCCTGGTCGCGGCGATCGCGGTGCTGGCCGGGCTGGCGCTGCTGACCGCGCCGCTGTGGTGGCGGCTGGTGGCCGACCTGACCGAGGAGCGGCGGGAGCGGATCCGCTCCCAGGAGCGCGCCGACCTGGCCGCCCACCTGCACGACTCGGTGCTGCAGACGCTGGCGCTGATCCAGCGGCACGCCGACTCGCCGCGGGAGGTGACCCGGCTCGCCCGCGGCCAGGAGCGGGAGCTGCGGACGTGGCTCTACCGCCCGGAGAACCGGGAGCAGTCCCGGTTCGCCGCGGCGATGGAGGCGGTCGCGGGCGAGGTCGAGGACGCGTACGCGATCCAGGTCGAGTCGGTCGTCGTCGGCGACCTGGAGGTCGACGACCGGCTCGGCGCGCTGGTGCAGGCCACCCGGGAGGCGCTGGTCAACGCGGCCAAGCACGCCGGCGTGGCGGCGGTCTCGCTGTACGCGGAGGTCGAGCCCGAGCAGGTCACCGTCTTCGTCACCGACCGCGGCACCGGGTTCGACCCGGACGCGGTGCGCGACGACCGGCACGGCGTGCGAGGCTCGATCGTCGGCCGGATGGCGCGGCACGGCGGCACGGCGGCGATCCGCAGCCGGCCGGGCGCCGGCACCGAGGTCGAGCTGACGATGGACAGGAGCGCAGGATGACCGAGCCCGTACGGGTGGTGCTGGTCGACGACCACTCGATGTTCCGCTCCGGCGTGCGCACCGAGCTGGCCGCCGTGGACACGGTGGAGATCGTCGGGGAGGCGGGCGGGGTCGGCGAGGCGGTCGCGGTGATCGCCCGGACCCGGCCGGACGTGGTGCTGCTGGACGTGCACATGCCCGACGGCGGCGGCAAGGCGGTGCTGGACCGGGTCCGGCCGGCCCAGCCGGAGGTGAAGTTCCTCGCGCTGTCGGTCAGCGACGCGGCCGAGGACGTGATCGGGGTGATCCGGGCCGGCGCCCGCGGCTACGTGACCAAGACCATCTCCGGGCCGGACCTGGCCGCCGCGGTGGGCCGGGTCGCGGACGGCGACGCGGTGTTCTCGCCGCGGCTGGCCGGCTTCGTGCTGGACGCGTTCACCCGGCCGGAGACCTCGGCCGTGCTGGACCCGGAGCTGGACCAGCTGACCCAGCGGGAGCGGGAGGTGCTGCGGCTGCTGGCCCGCGGGTACGCGTACAAGGAGATCGCGGCCCGGCTGTTCATCTCGGTCAAAACGGTCGAGACGCACGTGTCCAGCGTCCTGCGCAAGCTCCAGCTCTCCAACCGGTACGAGCTCTCCCGCTGGGCCACCGACCGCCGCCTGGTCTGAGGTTCACCGCGGCGCGGCCGGGACGGGACGGGCCGGTCTGGAGGTCGCCTTGTTAGGTTGGCCTTCCCAGTGTCGACAGGTCGGAGGCGCCATGCCGGTGGTCAAGATCAACGCGATCTCGGTGCCCGAGGGCCGCGGCGCGGAGCTGGAGAAGCGGTTCACCGAGCGGGCCCGCGAGGTCGAGTCGATGCCCGGCTTCGTGGGCTTCCAGCTGCTGCGCCCGACCGCCGGCGAGGACCGCTACTTCGTCGTCACCGAGTGGGAGGACGAGGAGTCGTTCCGGGCCTGGGTGTCCAGCCAGGCGTTCACCCGCGGCCACGCCCGCCCGGCGGGCCCCGGCGGCCCGGTCGCCTCGCACGCGGACCTGCTGGAGTTCGAGGTCGCCCTGTCGGCCGGCCGGCACGCCGGCACGGCCGGGCAAGCCTAGAAGCAACTCGCCGCCCGGGTGACCGGCGGCCCGGCCAACGCCATCAGGTCGCGATCGGCCAGGCCTGCAGGAGGTGGTGCTCGACCGGGGTCGACAGGACGTGATGCTGACGGGCGGCGTCGCGGCCCCGGGCGGAACAGCGCAGGCGATAGAGCCCGGCTCCGGCGACGGCGAGGTTCCCCAGCGCCGGCGCCGGAGCCACCAGGTCGCCGTGGAACACGACGAGCTCGCCGGTCGTGGTCACGTCCACCTCGGCCACCAGGTCCCAGTCCGCCTGGTCCTCCGGCGGTGGCCCGGACAGGGCGTATGCCATGACAGCCACGGGAGCGGTATGGCAGCCGCAGTTCACGCGGATCTGTCGGTCGTTCAGCCGGTCGAGCAGGTTTCCCGCCGTGTCCGACGTCGTGTCGAGTTCCCCGCCACCGTGGATGTAGTACTGGTAGAAGCTCCCCCGGACGCTGTCGCTGGTTCCGCCGCCCTGCGGGGTCACCGCCATCTTGGACACTCCTTCATGACGACACCGGCCGGCAGCGCGTGACGGCGACTCGCGAATGGTGACACGGACCCCGCCACAATGCCGCCGGCGGACCGACAAGGATGAACGGTGTGAGTGCGAACTGGCTCTGGCCGGCCCTCTTCGTGGAAGACAGCATTCCCAGGGAAACGGACCTGGCCGCAGCCGACGCCGTGGACCTGGTCGCCTCCATGGTCGACGGTCCGACGTGGCTGCGTGACGCGCGCTTCTCGTCCATCTCCTACGGAGTTCTCTTCGCACGGGCCGGTGCTGTCGAGCCGATGAGGATCCGCCGGCGTGAACTCGTGGTGAGCACACGCTGTCACCCTGATCGGCTCACCTCAGGCGACGCCGCTGTGCGGTGGATGTTCTTCACCCAGATCCTTCGCGACCTGGAGCACGTCGGCAGGGAGTACGGCTTGGGGAGCCCGCCGCTCAGAGACTCTCCGGACGACGTACCGGATCCCCGGGGCCGGCCTCCTCTCCTGGCCTGCGGTCACGCGGACATCGGTGCGGAGATGGCGGCACTGGAGGATGACGAGGTCCTGGTGGCCGTCCCGTCCGAGCTTCCCGGTGAGGACCGGGAAACAGCCGAGGGCCGGTTGACCAGGACGGAAGAAGCCGTGTCCCGCCTCCTGGGCCCGTCGCTCGCGGGCAGCACCGCGGGTGCGGCGTACGTGTGGGCCTTCCCGCTGCGGACGTGAACCCACGCCGCGCCACCGCCATCGCCCTCCCGGCCGAGCGGTCCTTCGACAGCCGGTACAGGGCGCCGACGACCATCGGATGCGAGCCGTCCAGCGGCGCGGACGGGCCGCAGTCGAACTCGACGAGGTCCCCGGCCGGGCCGCTCACCACGAGCCGCAACCCCGGGCACGCGTTCCAGGACGACGAGAGGTCCGAGCCGGAATCGGAGCCGGACGGCCACTGCACCATGCCGGACACCGCACGGCCGCGGCAGCCCGCAACGCGCGCATCAACATCTGCGGGTTCACCACGCCTGGGGCTCCCGGGCCATGACCAGGGCGTCGGTGCCGCTGGGCTGGTAGTAGCCGCGGCGGCGGCCGACCGGGACGAAGCCGTGCCGGCCGTACAGGCGCTGGGCGACGGCGTTGTCCACCCGGACGTCCAGCAGGACCCGGCGCGGGCCGGCCGCGGCGAGCAGGTCGCGCAGCAGGTCCGCGCCGATCCCGCGGCCCTGCGCGGACCCGGTGACGCCGATGGTCAGCACGTGCGCCTCGTCGCCGAAGACGGCCAGCCCGGCGTACCCGAGGACGTCCTCGCCGTCGAGCGCGACCACGTAGTGCCGGCTGTCGGTCTCGGCCAGCTCGTTCCAGAAGGCGGCGGCCGACCAGGGCTCCTCGGCGAACAGCTCCTGCTCCAGCGCCAGCACCGGCGGCACGTGCCACCAGCGCATCCGGGTCAGCACGATCCCGCCGTCCGGCACGGGCCGAGGGTAGTCCCGGTCACCATGCGGAACCGGCGCGGACCCGGCGGCGTCCGTCCGGGTGACCCGGCGGAGGGAAGGGACTGCACCTTGCACATGTCTCCCGGATACGGTGGCTCCATGCGCAGACGCTTCGCCGCCGTCCTGATCGGCCTCGGCGCACTGGTGACCGGGTGTGCCAGCTCCGTCAGCGGCACCGGCACCCTCGCCGCCGACGCCTCCCGCCCGGCCGGTGGCGCCTCCGGCAGCGCGATGCCCAGTGGCCCGGCCGCTCCCACCGCCACCCCCGGCGGGTCCGAGGGCACCGGTCGCCAGTCGTTGAGCTGCACCGGCACCAAGATCTCCCCGTCCGGCTCGCCGTACTGCTTCACCGTCCCCGCCGGCTTCCAGGACGTGTCCTCCTCGGTCACCGTCGACGCCAGCATCGGCCAGGAGAAGTACCGTTCCGCCGTCGCGGTCGGCGACCGCGACCTGATCATCGTCAGCGTGTACGAGCTGCGCGTCGACACCGACGACATCGCCGACGACACCTTGGAGGGCGAGCTCAAGACCGTGCTCGGGCAGCTCGCGCGGCAGGGCTTCACCTTCGAGTCGACCAGCGCGGAGAAGTCGACCACCGACGGCGCCCGCACGTTCTCCTACCGCGCCAGCCAGAAGTCCTCCGGCCTGGAGTCCGACGTCTACTTCCTGTTCAGCGGCAAGAACGAGCTGCAGGTGAACTGCCAGTGGAAGTCCAAGGAGGCCGACATCACCAAGGGCTGCGCGGAGGTCCTGAAGTCGCTGCAGTTCAAGTCGGTCAAGTGAGCAGCGCGGCCGCCGCGGCCAGGTCCGCGCGCAGGTAGGCCAGCGGGGCGCCGGCCGGGCCGAAGCGGAGGGCGGCGGAAGGGTGGTAGGTCGGCAGGACCTGCCGGCCGTACGCGGGGTGCACCCGGCCGCGGATCTCGCCCAGCTTCACGCCGCGGCCGAGGAAGGCCACGGCGGCGGACAGCCCGAGGGTGACCACCAGCTCGGGTCCGGCCAGGTCCAGCTTGCGCTCCAGCCAGCCCCGGCACCGGACGGCCTCGGTGGCGGTCGGCGGGCGGTTGCCCGGCGGCCGGCACTGCAGCACGTTGAGCACGGCGACGGCCGACCGGTCCAGGCCGGCCTCGGCCAGCACCTGGTCCAGCAGCCGGCCGGCCCGGCCGACGAACGGGCGGCCGGTGCGGTCCTCGTCGGCGCCGGGGGCCTCGCCGACCAGGGCCAGCCGGGCCCCGGCCGGGGCGTCCCCGACCACCACCGTGGCGCGGGTCGCGGCCAGCTCCGGGCAGGCCACGCAGCCCTGGGCGGTGCCGGCCAGCGCCGCCCAGTCGGGGCAGGCCGCGGCGGTGGAGAACACCTCCAGCGACACCGGGTCGACCTTCTGCCGCGGCCCCGCGGGCCGGTTCACCGCACCCCCCGCCACGCCGACCCGGACGCCGACCGGTACGCCCGGTGCAGGAACGCCCGCAGCCGCAGCGTCACCAGCGCCGGCCGTTCCAGCATCGCCAGGTGCCCGGCGCCGTCCAGCACGACCAGCTCCGCCTTCGGCAGCGCCTCGGCCATCCGCTCGCTGTGCTCGACCGGGGTGAGCAGGTCCCGGTCCCCCACCACGATCAGCGTCTCCAGGTCCCGCAGCCGGCCGAGGGCGGCCAGCTTGTCGTGCGCGTTCAGGGCCGGGTAGAAGTCGGCGACCACCTCGATCGGGGTCCCGGAGATCATCCGCCCGACGTACTCGACCAGCGACGGGGAGACCTCGGTCGAGCCGAACGAGTAGCGCCGGGTCAGCAGCCAGGAGATGTCGGAGCCGATCCGCCGGGTCCGCTCGATCAGCCCGGCCCGGGTCCGCATCACCCGCAACGCCAGCGGCAGCACCGGCGCGCGCAGCTTCGCGGTCACCGCCGGCAGCCCGAGGGTGACCTCCGACAGCCGGCCGGTGGAGGTGGACACCAGCGCCACCCCGACGACCCGGGACTCGAACAGCTCGGGGTGCGCGTCGGCCAGCGCCATGATGGTCATGCCGCCCATCGAGTGCCCGACCAGCGCGAACGGCCCGCGCGGCACCACGTCGGCCAGCACCCGGTGCAGGTCGTCGCCGAGCTGCTCGATGGTCGCGGTCTCGGCCGGGGCGCGCCCGGACCGTCCGTGCGAGCGGTGGTCGTAGAACACCATCCGGACCTTCGGGTTGATCATGTCGGCCAGCCCGAGCCGCTGGTAGTGCCAGGAGCCCATGGTCAGGCAGTAGCCGTGCACGAACACCACGGTCAGCGGCGCGTCCGGCGGCCCGACCTCCTCGACGGCCAGCGGCAGCCCGTCGTCGGTGGTGACCGTACGGATCCGGTCGGCCCGCAGCTTCCCGAACGGCTCGTCGGCCTCCGGGTCCGGGCCGTTGCGGATCCGGCCGATGGCGTACCGCTCGGTGGCCAGGCCGACGGCGGCACCGGCGGCGACCAGCCCGGCCACCCCGGCCAGGAACCCGGCCCGGATCACCGGGACCGTCCCGCGGACCCGCCCCGGGTGGCCGACCCGCCGCCCGCCCGGCTCACCGGCCCCCGCCCCGGTACGTCCGGGGCACCCGGGCCCCGATGCGGGTGACGATCTCGTAGGAGATGGTCCCGGTCGCCTCGGCCCAGTCCTGCGCGGTCGGCCCGCCGTCCCGGCCGGGACCGAACAGCACCACCTCGTCCCCGGCCTCGACCGGGTCGTCGCCGACGTCGACCACGAACTGGTCCATGCAGACCCGCCCGGCCACCGTGTAGCGCCGGCCGCGCAGCTGCACCGGGCCGACCGAGGTGCCGGCCCGCGGCACGCCGTCGGCGTACCCGAGCGGGACCAGGGCCAGGCCGGTCCCGGTCGGGGTGACGTGCACGTGCCCGTACGACACCCCGGAGCCGGCCGGCACCCGCTTGGCCAGCGCGACCGACGAGCGCAGGGTCATCGCCGGGGTGAGCCCGAAGTCCGCCGGCGGCACCGGGCTCAGCCCGTAGACCGCGATCCCCGGCCGGACCAGGTCGAAGTGCGCGGCCGGCAGGGTCAGCGTGGCGGCCGAGTTGGCCAGGTGCCGCAGCGGCGGGTCGACGCCCAGGCCGCGGGCGACCTCGACCGCCTCGCCGAACGCGGCCACCTGGCCGGCGATGGTGGGGTGGCCGGGGGCGTCGGCGTACGCGAAGTGGCTCCAGATGCCGACGACCTCGACCTCGCCGGCCGCGGCGGCCAGCGCCGCGGCGGTGACCAGCTCGGGCCAGTCCGCCGCGGTCGCCCCGCCCCGGGACAGCCCGGTGTCGATCTTGAGGTGGACCCGGGCCGGCCGGCCGGCGTCCCGGGCGGCGGCGGCCAGCTCGGCCACCGCCCACGGCGCCCCGGCGGACAGGTCCACGTCGGCGGCGACCCCGGCGGCCAGGTCCTCGCCCGGGGCGGCCAGCCAGGACAGCACGGGCGCGGTGATCCCGGCCCGGCGCAGGGCCAGCGCCTCCTCCAGGAACGCGACGCCCAGCCATCCGGCACCGCCGGCGAGCGCGGCCCGGGCGGCCGGCACCAGGCCGTGGCCGTACCCGTCGGCCTTGACCACCGCCATCACCTCGGCCGGCGTCCGTGACCGGAGCACGGCCACGTTGTCCCGGATGGCATCGAGATCGACCACCGCCTCCGTGCGCATGTGGCCCATGATTCCAGAGCGCCGCCGGACCGCCGGTCGGCGGCGCGGGTGCTCCCCCGACCCGCATCTACGGATGTAGAACTACCGAGTTAAGGGTGGTCGCGATGCACTACCACTCGGTAGACCCAACACTGTGTCGTCGTGGTGAACTTCGGTGAAGAGTGGCTCGAAAGCCTACCGGGTCGCGCTGCGCCGGCTGGACGACACCGACCGGGAGAGCCTGCCCGAGCAGGACCGGGCGGTGCTGGCCGCGCCGCCCACCGCTGCCTGCCTGCGCTCGGCCGACCTGCAGCGGACGCTGGAGCGGACCGGCCGGCCGGTCCGCGGGCCGATGGCCGAGCTGGTCGAGGAGATCCCCGAGTTCGTCAGCGCCGCCGGCTGAGCCGCGGCCCGACCCGACCCGACCCGAGAGGATCCCCGCGATGCGCCAACTGGTCTCCAGCACGTTCCTCAGCCTGGACGGCGTCATGCAGGCCCCCGGCGGGCCGGCGGAGGACCCCGAGGGCGGCTTCCGGTACGGCGGCTGGAGCGCGCCGCTCTGGGACGAGGACGTGGCCGCGTTCCTGGACGAGTTCATGGGCGTCCCGTTCGACCTGCTCCTCGGCCGCCGGACGTACGACATCTTCGCCGGGTTCTGGCCGGACGCCCCGGCGGAGGCCGGCGGCGGGCCGCTCAACGACGCCACCAAGTACGTCGCCTCGCGCGGTCGGCCCGCGCTGCCCTGGGCGGACTCGGTGCTGCTGGCGGGCGACGTCGTCGAGGCCGTCCGGGCGCTGAAGCAGCAGGACGGCCCCCAGCTGCAGGTGCACGGCAGCGGGGAGCTGCTGCGGACGCTGCTGCGGCACGGCCTGGTGGACCAGATCCGGGTGGTCGTCTACCCGGTGCTGCTGGGCGCCGGCAAGCGGCTGTTCACCGACGGCGTGGCGCCGGCCACCCTGCGGCTGACCGCCGGGAGGGTCACCCCCGGCGGCACGTTCCTCGGGGCGTACGAGCCGGCCGGCCCGGTCAGGACCGGGTCGTTCGCCGCGGACTGACCGCGCGCAGGGCGGCCGGCAGGGCGGCCAGGACGCCGGCCGCGGTGGTGCTGGCACCGTGGGCGGCCAGCGTGCCGGCCAGCCCGTGCAGGTACGCCGCCACCGCGCCCGCCTCGACCGCCGGCAGGCCGCCGGCCAGCAGGGCGCCGCCCAGGCCGGACAGCACGTCGCCGGAGCCCGCGGTGGCCAGCCACGGGGTGCCGGTCGGGTTGACGTACGCCCGGCCGCCCGGCTCGGCGACCACGGTCGCGGTGCCCTTGAGCAGCACGGTCACCCCGAGGTCGGCGGCGGCCCGGCGGGCGGCGCCGACCCGGTCGGCCCCCACCGGGCCGGCGATCCGGGCGAACTCCCGGTCGTGCGGGGTCAGCAGGGTCGGGGCGGTACGGCGGCGGACCAGGTCCGGCTCCGCGGCCAGCAGCGTCAGCCCGTCCGCGTCCACCAGCACCGGCACGTCCTGGGCCAGCACGTCCCGCAGCAGCCCGGCCGCGGCGTCGTCGGTGCCCATGCCCGGGCCGACCACCCAGGCCTGCACCCGGCCGGCCTCGCTCGGCTTCCCCGCCGTGACTACGGCCTCGGGCCACCGGGACCGGACGTGCTCGGCGGCGGTCCCGGCGTACCGGACCATGCCGGCACCGCCGCGCACCGCGGCGCCGGTGCAGAGCACCCCCGCCCCCGGGTACGTCGCCGAGCCGGCGGCGACGCCGACCACCCCGCGGGTGTACTTGTCGTCGCCCGGGCCCGGCACCGGGACCAGCGCGGCCACGTCGGCGGCGTCGAGGACCCGCAGGCCGGGTTCGGGCAGGTCCAGGCCGATGTCAACCAGCCGGACCCGGCCGGCGTCCTCGGCGCCCGGCCCGACCAGCAGGCCCGGCTTCAGGCCGCCGAAGGTCACCGTCAGCGCGGCCCGGACGGCCTCCCCGGCGACCGCGCCGGTGTCGGCGTCGACCCCGCTGGGCAGGTCGACGGCGACCACGGTCCCGGTGACCTCCCGGACCAGGGCGGCCGCGGCGGGGCGCAGGCCGCCGGCGCCGCCGATCCCCACGATCCCGTCCAGCACCAGCCGCGCCCGGCGCACCACCCGGACCGCCTCGGCCCAGTCCCCCGCGGCGGCCGGATCCGCGCCCCCGCCCAAACCCGCGCTCCCGCGCCAGCCCGCAC
>CADCTP010000456.1 GCA_902805565.1 uncultured Mycobacteriales bacterium | reverse complement strand
GGGCCGCCCGCCGCGCCGCCGCCGTCCGGGGGCGGCCCGGGGGCCGCACCCGGCGGTCGGTAGGGTGCCCGGAAGGGGGACAGTCGACGGAGGGACAAGCGTGAGCGTTCTCGACGAGATCCTCGTCGGAGTCCGCACCGACGTGGCCGCTCGTGAGGCCGCGGTGCCCTTCGCGGACGTCAAGGCCGCGGCGGCCAGGCGGCCGGCGGCACTGGATGCCATCGCAGCGCTGCGGATGCCGGGCGTGGGCGTCATCGCGGAGGTCAAGCGGGCCAGCCCGTCAGCCGGGCAGCTGAACAAGATCGAGGACCCGGCCTGGCTGGCGGGGGAGTACGAGTCCGGCGGCGCGCGGGTGATCAGCGTGCTCACCGAGGAGCGCAAGTTCTCCGGGTCGTTCGCCGACCTGGACGCCGTCCGGGCCCGGGTGGACGTCCCGGTGCTGTGCAAGGACTTCGTGGTCTCCTCCTACCAGGTGCACGAGGCCCGGGCGCACGGCGCCGACATGGTGCTGCTGATCGTGGCCGCCCTGGAGCAGAACGCGCTGCACGGCCTGGTCGAGCGGATCGAGTCGCTGGGGATGACGCCGCTGGTCGAGGTGCACGACGAGGCCGAGGCCGACCGCGCGCTGGAGGCCGGGGCCAAGGTCATCGGGGTCAACGCGCGCAACCTCAGGACCCTGGAGGTCGACCGCAGCGTGTTCGAGCGGATCGCCCCCGGGCTGCCCAGCCGGGTGCTGAAGATCGCCGAGTCCGGCGTCCGCGACCCGCACGACCTGATCGCGTACGCCGGGGCCGGGGCGGACGCGGTGCTGGTCGGCGAGGGGATCGTCACCAAGGCCAGCCCCCGCCAGGCGGTGGCGGAGCTGGTCACCGCCGGCTCCCACCCCGCGACACCGCGGCCGGCCCATGACCGCTGAGGCGCTGCCCGACGCCTCGGGGCACTTCGGCCGGTTCGGCGGGCGGTTCGTCCCCGAGGCGCTGATCGCCGCGCTGGACGAGCTGTCCGAGGCGTACGCGTCGGCCCGCCGGGACCCGGGGTGGACCGCCGAGCTGGACCGGCTGCTGCGGACGTACGTGGGGCGGCCGACGCCGCTGACCGACGCCGCCCGGCTCACCGCGCACGCCGGCGGGGCCCGGATCCTGCTCAAGCGCGAGGACCTGGCCCACACCGGCTCGCACAAGCTGAACAACGCCCTCGGCCAGGCCCTGCTGGCCCGGCGGATGGGCAAGACCCGGGTGATCGCCGAGACCGGCGCCGGCCAGCACGGGGTGGCGACCGCGACCGCGTGCGCGTACCTGGGGCTGGACTGCGTGGTCTACATGGGCGAGGAGGACACCGTCCGGCAGGCCCTCAACGTGGCCCGGATGCGGATGCTCGGCGCCACCGTCGTCCCGGTCACCACCGGGACCCGGACGCTGAAGGACGCGATCACCGAGGCCATGCGGGACTGGGTCACCAACGTGGACTCCACCCACTACGTGATCGGCTCGGTGATGGGACCGCACCCGTTCCCGATGCTGGTCCGCGACTTCCAGCGGGTGATCGGCGACGAGGCCCGGCAGCAGGTGCAGGAGCTGGTCGGCCGGCTGCCGGACGCGGTGACCGCCTGCGTCGGCGGCGGGTCGAACGCGATGGGCATCTTCTCGGCGTTCGTGCCGGACGCCACCGTCGACCTCGTCGGGTACGAGGCGGGCGGCCTCGGCGTCGAGGGCGCCCTGCACGCCGCGACCATCGCGGCGGGCTCGCCCGGCGTCCTGCACGGCATGCGCACCTTCCTGCTGCAGGACCCGGACGGGCAGACGCTGTCCACCGCGTCGATCTCGGCCGGGCTGGACTACCCGGGCGTCGGGCCGGAGCACGCCTGGCTGCACGACACCGGCCGCGCGACGTACCGGTCCGTCACCGACGGGCAGGCCATGGACGCGCTGAAGCTCCTCGCGCACACCGAGGGCATCCTCTGCGCGATCGAGACCGCGCACGCCGTGCACGGGGCGGTCGAGCTGGCCCGCGAGCTGGGACCGGACAAGGTCGTCCTGGTCTGCCTGTCCGGGCGCGGGGACAAGGACATGGACACCGCCGCCCGCTGGTTCGGCCTGCTGGACCCGGCGCCGGGCCGATGAACACGCTGGCCGAGGTGTTCGCCGCCGCCCGGGCCGAGCGGCGCGGTGTCCTGGTCGGCTACCTGCCGGCCGGACCGGGGGCGGACGAGGCGTTCGCCGCGATGGTGGCGGCCGGGGTCGACGCCGTCGAGGTCGGCCTGCCGTACTCGGACCCGGTCCTGGACGGGCCGGTCATCCAGGAGGCGGTCGACCGCGCGCTGGCCGCCGGGACCTCCCCGACCGACGTGCTGCGGACCGTGGAGGGCGTGGCCCGGGCCGGGGTGCCGGTGCTGGTCATGACCTACTGGAACCCGATCGAGCGGTACGGCCCGGCCCGCTGGGCCGCCGACCTCGCCGCCGCCGGCGGGGCCGGGCTCATCACCCCGGACCTGCCCCCGGAGGAGGCCGGCCCGTGGCTGGCCGCGGCCGAGGAGCACCGGCTGGACCCGGTGTTCCTGGTCGCGCCGTCCTCGACCGACGCCCGGGTGGCCCGGATCGCCGGCCTGTGTCGCGGGTTCGTCTACGCCACCGCGGTGATGGGGGTGACCGGCGCCCGCCGGGAGACCTCGGCCGTGGCGCCCGGCCTGGTGGCCCGGGTCCGCGCGGTCACCGACACCCCGGTCGGCGTCGGCCTCGGCGTCTCCACCGGCGACCAGGCCGCCGAGGTCGCCGGCTACGCCGACGCGGTCATCGTCGGCTCGGCCTTCGTCCGCACCGTGCTCGACTCCGGTGCCGCCGGGGCCGGCAAGCTCGCCGCGGAGCTGGCCGAGGGCGTACGCCGGCCGCTGCCCCGGCCGGTCCCGGCCGCCGCGCCGCCCGCCGCACCGGGCCTCGACGGCATCTGACCCGGTCCGGCGGCGCCCGACCTGCCGCTGGGGGGAGTCGGGTCCGCTGACCGGTTCGGGACCGCCCTAGACTCGGCGGGTGATCCTCGCGTCGTTCCCGAGCCCCGACCGCAGCGTCTGGGACCTCGGCCCGGTCCCGATCCGGGCGTACGCGCTCTGCATCATCGCCGGCATCGTCGTCGCCATCTGGCTGGGCGAGCGGCGTTGGATGGCTCGGGGCGGCAAGCAGGGCACCGTCTCCGACGTCGCGGTGTGGGCGGTGATCTCCGGTCTGATCGGCGGCCGGCTCTACCACGTGATCACCGACAACGAGCTGTACTTCCGGGAGGGCCGCGACCCCTGGCGCGCGCTGTACGTCTGGGAGGGCGGCCTCGGCATCTGGGGGGCGATCGCGCTCGGCGGGGTCGGCGCCTGGTGGGCCTGCCGGCAGCGCGGGATCAGGCTGCCCCCGTTCGCCGACGCGGTGGCGCCCGGGATCGCGGTCGCCCAGTCGATCGGCCGGTGGGGCAACTACTTCAACCAGGAGCTGTTCGGCCGGCCGACGGACCTGCCGTGGGCGGTGGAGATCGACCCCGACCGCCCCAGCACGGTCGCCGGGCAGCTGACGTACCACCCGACGTTCCTGTACGAGTCGCTGTGGACCATGGCGCTGGCCGTCGTGCTGCTCCTGGTGGACCGGCGCTACCGGCTGGGCCGCGGCCGGGTGTTCGCGCTCTACCTCATGGGCTACACGGCCGGGCGGGTGTGGATCGAGCTGCTCCGGATCGACACCGCCAACGAGATCCTCGGCACCCGGATCAACGTGTGGACCTCGATCGTGGTCTTCCTCGGCGCGCTGGCGTACTTCGTCCTGCGCCGCGGCCCGCGGGAGACCGAGGTCGAGCCCGCGACCGTCCCGGCCGGCACCGCCGCCTCCGCCGCGGCCGCGAAGCCCGACGCCGACGCCGACGCCAAGGCCGGCGTGGCCACGAAGACGGACGTGGATGCGAAGGCCGGCACCGGCGCCGCCACGAAGACGGACGTGGATGCGAAGGCCGGCACCGGCGCGGCCACGGGGGCGGACGCGAAGGCCGACGCCGGTGTGGCCACGAAGACGGACGCGGTCACGAAGACGGACGCGGCCACGGGGACGGACGCGGCCACGGGGACGGACGCGGACGCCGGGACCGATGCCGCGGCGACGACGGCCCCGGACGTCGAGCCCCCCGCCGGTGCCGCCGCCACGGCGGATGGCGACGCGGCGACCGCAGTCGATGCCGAGACGGATGCCGACGCGGATGTCGACGCCGGGACGGCGGAGCCGGCCCCCGGCGCCACGGTCGTCGCCGCGGCCGGACGGCCGGCCGTGGCCGCCCCGGACGAGGACGGGCCCGCCGCCGAGGCCCCCGCGACCGGCGCCACCGCCATCACCGAGCCGACGGGGACCCCGGGGACCCCGCAGTCCGCGGGGACCGCGAAGCCCGCGCGGCGCGCCGGGAAGGCGAAGAGGGCCGGGCGCCGCTGACCCCGGGTCGGCGACGTCACACGCCGTACCCGCGGTGAGGGTTGCCTCGCCCGGCCCGACCGGCCCTAGCGTGGCGGGATGACCGACGACGGGGCGGAGATCCACCACCGGCACCGCGACGTGACCGGCGGCTGGCTGCGGCCGGCCGTGTTCGGCGCGATGGACGGGCTGGTGTCCAACGTGGCGCTGATCGCCGGGGTGGCCGGCGGCGGCGCCTCCGCCCGCACGGTGACGCTGGCCGGGCTCGCCGGCCTGGTCGGCGGCGCGTTCTCGATGGCGACCGGGGAGTACACCAGCGTCGCGGCCCAGTCCGAGCTCACCCGGGCCGAGATCGCGGTGGAGAAGGCGGAGATCAAGGCCCGCCCGCTGGCCGAGATGCACGAGCTGGCCGGGCTCTACCGCTCCCGCGGCGTGGAGAGCGACCTGGCCGAGCGGGTCGCCGAACAGCTGTCCCGGGACCCGGAGCAGGCCTGGCGCATCCATGCCCGGGAGGAGCTCGGCGTCGACCCGGACGACCTGCCCTCGCCGTGGACGGCTGCCGGGTCGAGCTTCGCCGCCTTCACCATCGGCGCGCTCATCCCGCTCCTGCCGTACCTGGTCGGCGCGTCGTCCCTGCTGTCCACCGCGCTGCTCGCCGCGCTGGGTCTGTTCGGTTTCGGCGCGCTGACGGCCCGGTTCACCCGGCGGGGGTGGGCATATTCGGGTCTGCGGCAGCTCCTGCTCGGAGTCGCCGCGGCTGCGGTGACCTATGGCGTGGGCTCCGCCGTAGGAGCGGGACTCGGTTGATGACGGGCGAGTTTCCCCCCGTCGACACCGCACCTAGGGTGATCCGCATCACCGGCTGGAGCGATGGGGGAGAAGCCCATGGCGAGGATCGAAGTCACCGTCGACGGGGTCCGCTACGTGGACGAGGTGGAGCCGCGGCTGCTTCTCGTCCACTACCTGCGGGAACGGCTCGGCAAGGTCGGTACGCCGATCGGCTGCGACACGTCCAACTGCGGAGCCTGCACCGTCCACATCGACGGGAGCAGCGCCAAGAGCTGCACGGTGCTCGCCGTGCAGGCGGACGGCACCGAGGTCACCACGGTCGAGGGCCTGGTCCGCGACGGTGAGCTGCACCCGGTGCAGCAGGCCTTCCATGACAACCACGCGCTGCAGTGCGGTTTCTGCACGCCGGGGATGATCATGGCGTCGATCGACCTGCTCAACGAGAACCCCGAGCCGACCGACGAGGAGATCCGGCACGGCCTGGAGGGCAACCTCTGCCGCTGCACCGGCTACCAGAACATCGTCCGCGCGGTCCGCCAGGCCGCCGGGGGCGGTCCAGCCGCCGGGCGCAGCCCGGCCGCCGAGGGCAGCCCGGCCGCGGCGGAGGTGACGGCGTGACCGAGCAGCTGGACGCCGGCTTCGTCGCCGAGCAGATCGCCGAGCACCCCGAGCAGCTCGATGCCCCGACCGCGGAGCGGTCGATCGGCCAGCCGCTGCGCCGCAAGGAGGACCGCCGGCTGATCACCGGCCGTACCCGGTGGACCGACAACATCACCCTGCCCGGCCTGCTGCACATGGCCATCCTGCGCAGCCCGATCGCGCACGCCCGGATCAACTCCGTCGACGTGCGCCCGGCGCTGGAGCGGCCCGGCGTGATCGCCGCGTTCAGCGCGGCCGACCTCGGCGAGGAGCTCGGCGTGCTGCCCTGCGCCTGGCCGGTGACGCCGGACATGGTGCACCCGGACCACCACCCGCTGGCCACCGATGAGGTCCGGCACGTCGGCGAGGCGGTCGCGGTCGTCGTCGCCCGGGACCGGTACGCGGCGGCCGACGCGCTGGAGGCCATCGAGATCGACTACGAGCCGCTGCCCGCGGTGACCGACATGGAGGAGGCCCTCAAGGACGAGGTCCTGGTCCACTCGGACAAGGGCACCAACAAGAGCTTCCTGTGGCCGTTCGACTCCGGCGACTACGACGCCGCGCGGGCCGAGGCCGAGGCCGGCGGCGGCGTGGTCCTGCGGCGCCGCTACATCCAGCAGCGGCTGGTGCCGGCGGCGATGGAGCCGCGGGCGGTGGTGGTGGAGCCGCTGACCGAGGGCGACGAGTACACCGTCTACACCTCGACCCAGATCCCGCACGTGCTCCGGCTGATGCTGGCGCTCACCGTCGGGATGCCCGAGCACCGGCTGCGCGTGGTGGCCCCGGACGTCGGCGGCGGCTTCGGCTCCAAGCTGGACGTGTACGCCGAGGAGGTCATCTCCCTCATCGTCGCCCGCAAGCTGGGCCGGCCGGTGAAGTGGACCGAGTCGCGCAGCGAGAACTTCCAGGCCACGATCCACGGCCGGGACCAGATCCAGGACATCGAGATCGCGGCCACCCGGGACGGGAAGATCCTCGGGCTGTCGGTGGACCTCAAGGCCGACATGGGGGCGTACCTGCAGCTGGTCACGCCGGGCGTGCCGGTGCTCGGCGCGTTCATGTACAACTCGATCTACAAGATGGACGCGCTGCGGTT
Source organism: uncultured Mycobacteriales bacterium (assembly GCA_902805565.1). Lineage (GTDB taxonomy): Bacteria > Actinomycetota > Actinomycetes > Mycobacteriales > CADCTP01 > CADCTP01. The sequence continues at coordinate 3,544 of CADCTP010000456.1, read as the reverse complement.
CCGCTGCACCGGGGTGTTCACCACCAAGACCCCGACCGACGCCTACCGCGGCGCGGGCCGGCCGGAGGCGACGTACGCGATCGAGCGGATCATGACCGAGCTGGCCCACGAGCTCGACATCGAGCCGATGGAGCTGCGCCGGAAGAACTGGATCAGGCACGAGGAGTTCCCGTACACGACGATCGCGGGGCTCACCTACGACAGCGGGAACTACGAGGCCGCGACGGCCCGGGCGCTGGAGCTGTTCGGGTACGACGAGCTGCGGGCGGAGCAGCAGGCACGCCGGGACCGCGACGACCCGGTGCAACTGGGCATCGGCATCTCGACGTTCACCGAGATGTGCGGCCTGGCCCCGTCCCGGGTGCTCGGCTCGCTGTCCTACGGCGCCGGCGGCTGGGAGGCGGCGACCATCCGGATGCTGCCGACCGGCAAGGTCGAGGTGGTGACCGGCACCACCCCGCACGGCCAGGGGCACGTGACGAGCTGGAGCCAGATCGCCTCGGACGCGCTGGGGGTGCCGTTCGACGACATCAACGTCATCCACGGCGACACCCGCTCCTCGCCGCAGGGCATGGACACGTACGGCTCCCGCAGCCTGGTGGTCGGGGGCGTCGCGGTGCACCTGGCCGCGCAGAAGGTGGTCGAGAAGGCCCGCCGGGTCGCCGCCCACCTGCTGGAGGCGGCCGAGGGCGACGTCGAGTTCCACGCCGGCACCTTCTCGGTGAAGGGCTCGCCGGACGCGCGGACCACCATCCAGGACGTCGCGCTGGCGACGTTCGCCGCGCACAACCTGCCCGACGGCATGGAGCCGACGATCAACGCCGACGCGGTGCTGGACCCGGAGAACTTCTCCTACCCGCACGGCACCCACCTGTGCGCCGTCGAGGTGGACACCGAGACCGGCCGGCCGACCATCCGCAAGTACGTCGCGGTCGACGACGTCGGCACCGTGATCAACCCGCTCATCGTCGAGGGCCAGGTGCACGGCGGGCTGGCCCAGGGCATCGCCCAGGCGCTGTACGAGGAGGCCGTCCACGACGCCGACGGCAACCTGGTCACCGGCACGATGGTCGACTACCTGATCCCGGCCGCGCCGGACCTGCCGGACTTCATCACCGACCGGACCGAGACCCCGGCGACGTCCAACCCGCTCGGGGTCAAGGGCGTCGGCGAGGCCGGCACGATCGCCTCGACGCCGGCCGTGGTCGGCGCGGTGGTGGACGCCATCCGCCACCTCGGGGTGACCGACATCCGGATGCCCTGCACCCCGGAACGGGTGTGGCGGGCCATCCACTCCGGCGGCGACGGCGGCGTCCCGGCCGCCTCCGGCACGATCGCCTGGGGCGGCCCGCAGACGGCGACGACGGCCGGAGGTGCAGCGTGAGCGCAGCGAACCGAGCATGGCCTGGCCGCTCGGCGGCCATGCGGGGGGCACAGTGATCCCCCCGGAGTTCGACTACCTCCGGCCGCACTCGGTGTCCGACGCGGTCACCGAGCTCGGCCGGGTCGGCGAGGACGCGAAGGTGCTGGCCGGCGGGCAGAGCCTGCTGCCGCTGCTGCGGCTGCGGCTGGCGTACCCGACCGCGCTGGTCGACCTGGCCGGCGTGGGCGAGCTGCGCGGCGTCCGGCAGGACGGCGACCAGCTGGTGATCGGGGCGATGACCACCCACCACGAGGTGCTGCGGGACCCGCTGATCCTGCGGTACGCCCCGGTCCTGGCCCAGGCCACCGCGACCGTGGCGGACCCGGCCGTCCGGCACCGCGGCACCCTCGGCGGGGCGCTGGCGCACGCCGACCCGGCCGGCGACCTGCCGGCGGTGGCGCTCGCGCTGGACGCCGCGTTCGTCATCGAGGGGCCGGACGGGCGGCGCACGGTCCCGGCGACGGAGTTCTTCTCCGACTACCTGGAGACCGCGATCGGGCCCGGCGAGCTGCTGGTGGAGATCCGGGTGCCGGCGCTCGGGCCGGAGTGGGGGACGGCGTACGAGAAGTTCAACCGGGTCGCCCAGGCCTGGGCGATCGTCGGCGTCGCCGCGCTGGTCCGCCGGGAGGGCGACACCATCGCCGAGGCCCGGATCGGGCTGACCAACATGGGGCCGACCCCGCTGCGGGCGTCGGCTGCCGAGGCGGCGCTGGCCGGCGTCTCCCTGCACAACGGCGGCATCGCCGCCGCCGCCGGCCTGGCCGCGGAGGACACCGAGCCGTCCGCGGACCTGTCCGCCCAGCCCGACTACCGCCAGCACCTCGCCCGCGTGCTCACCGGGCGCGCGCTGCGGGCCGCCGCGGCGGCCGCGAGCTGACCGCCGGCCGGGCGGCGATCCCTGACCGGGGTCGCCGCCCGGCCGCTGTCCCGCGCCGGCGGGTGGACACTGGGGACGGGGAGGTGCGGCGTGGGCGAGGACCGAGGGCTGCTGCCGGACGGGGTGTCCGGTCCGGCCGACCTGGTCGACCGGCTCGCCGGGGTCGGCTACCTGGCCGACACCGGGCTGGCCACCGCCGCGTACCTGGCGCTGCGGCTGCACCGGCCGCTGTTCTGCGAGGGCGAGGCCGGCGTCGGCAAGACCGAGCTGGCCAAGGCGCTGGCCGCGCTGCTGGGCGCGCCGCTGATCCGGCTGCAGTGCTACGAGGGCATCGACGCCTCCCAGGCCCTCTACGACTGGGACTTCCCGCGGCAGCTGCTGCACCTGCGCGCGGCCGAGGCGGCCGGGGCGACCGACGCCGACGCGCTGGAGTCCGAGCTCTACTCCCGCCGCTTCCTGCTGGCCCGGCCGCTGCTGGCCGCGCTGGAGACCACGCCGTCGGTGCTGCTGGTCGACGAGGTCGACCGGGCCGACGACGAGTTCGAGGCGTTCCTGCTGGAGGTGCTGTCGGAGTACGCGGTGACCGTGCCCGAGCTGGGCACGCTGCGGGCCGCCGTCCCGCCGGTCGTGGTCATCACCTCCAACCGGACCCGGGACGTGCACGACGCCCTCAAGCGGCGCTGCTACTACCACTGGCTGGACCACCCCGACTTCGAGCGGGAGGTGGCGATCGTCCGGCTGCGGGTGCCGGAGGCGTCCGCGCGGCTGGCCGGGCAGGTCACCGCGGCCGCGCACGCGCTGCGCGGGGCGGACCTGGTCAAGCCGCCGGGGATCGCCGAGACCGTCGACTGGGTCCGGGCGCTGGCCGCCCTGGGCGCGGTGGGCCTGGACCCGGGGCTGGCGGCGGCGACCCTGGGCGCGGTGGTGAAGTACCGCGAGGACGCCGAGCGGGTCCGGGCCCTGGACGTCGGGGCGCTGGTCGCCCGGGCGGTGGCCGGCTCGTGACCCGCCCCGTACCCGCCGGCCCCGTGCCCGCCGGCCCCCTGTCCGCCGGCCCGCTGTCCGCCGGTCCGCTGTCCGCCGGTCCGCTGTCCGCCGGTCCGCTGTCCGCCGGTCCCGTACCCGCCGGTCCCGTACCCGGGGGCCCCGCGGCGGACCCCGGTGGGGACGCCGTGCGGCTGCTGGTCGCGCTGGGCCGGGCGCTGGACTCGGCCGGGCTGCGGGTCGGGCCGGACCGGGTCGCC
>CADCTP010000455.1 GCA_902805565.1 uncultured Mycobacteriales bacterium | reverse complement strand
GGTCCAGCGCGGCGAGCGCGTCGGAGCCGGCCGCGCCGGCCGCCACGGCGGCGACCGCCTCGGCGACCTCCTCCTTGGTCACCGCGCCCATCAGGTCCGGGTCGGTGAGCACGGCCAGCTCGCCCCGCGAGTACGCCAGGTTCTCCCCCGAGCTGACCAGCGGCAGCACCAGCGGCGGGACGTCGGGCACCGGCCGCAGCTCGGGCCCGTCGGCCCCGGCGCGGACCGCCGCTGCCGGCACCACCCAGTCCTCGACGCCGTCCTCGAAGCCGACACAGCTGGCCGGCACGACGACCGTGATCCGGGCCCGGTGGGTCCGCGCGAGCGTCCACAGCAGCTGTAACTGCACGCCGGAGAGCTGGAGCTTGGCCCAGATCGCCGGGGACAGCACCTCGCTCGGGGCGTCGCCGTGGGTGAACGGGATGCTCAGCCCCATCCCGCCCAGCGCGGTGGTCGACACCTTGACCAGGCCGTCGGCACCGCACCGGTCCACCGCCTGGGCCAGCCCGACCGTGTAGCGGACGACCGCGTTGGTGGCCAGTCCGAGCAGGGCGCCGTCGCCGGCCGGGCCGGCGGCGCGCAGCTCCGGCCAGGCGGCGGCGACCTGGTCCAGACTCTCCCGGGCGCCCAGGGTGGTGGCCATGTTGGTCGCGTCGATCACCAGCTCCGGGGCCACGTGCCGGACCAGGACGGCGACGTGCGCGTCCGGCCGGCGCATCCCGCTCGGCGAGGACGGGCTGTCGCTGGCCGTGCGCACCCGGGACGGGCCGCCGGGGGCCAGCACGGTCCCGTCGAGGACCAGGTCGGTGGACTCCAGCGCCAGGTCACCGGTGCTGACCGCGCGGACCCGCAGCCCGGCGGCCCGGGCCAGGCCGGCCGCCCGCTCCGCCTGCGCGGCGGTCAGCGTGTGCAGGGCGAACTCGGTCGGCCGTTCCGCGGCGAGCCGGCGGGCGGCGGCCAGGCCGATCTGACCGGCGCCGATCACCAGGACGCGCCGCACCTGCGGGCCGGTCATCGGGCGCCGAACGTCAGCCGGTCCAGCCGTACGCCCATCCGGTCGAACAGGTCCTTGCCGTCCAGCGGGCCGCACTCGGCGACCGGCACCCCGGCCGCGTCGAGCAGCGCGAGCAGCGCGGCCGGGTCGTCGGTCTCGATCCCCAGGTAGGACTGCGGCGCACCGGGCCAGGTGTTGACGCACACCCGCAGCCCGGGCAGCTCGACCACCTCGACCGAGCGCTCCTGGGGCTCGAAGGGCCGGTAGCCCAGCAGCTCCAGGAGCCGCTCGCCGTCGGTGACCCGGTCGATCGGGACGTGCACCTCCTCGTCGAACCGGTACGGCCGGTCCGGCAGCACGTTGGCCCGCTTGAACTGCACCCGGCCGGAGTCGCCGGTCAGCTGGATGCGGGCGCTGATCCCGCAGTACGTCCGGTCCGGGTCGTCGTACGGCAGGATCCGTTGCCGCACGGTGACCACCGGGGCGCCGCCGCGGGCGAGGTGGGCCAGGATCCGGCCCTGGGCGACCGGGTCGAAGACGACACCCTCGTAGCGGTCCGCGCGGACCACCGGTCCCACCCGGCGGGCGGCGAGCTGCCGGACGGCCGCGAAGATCCCCTTCTTCCGGTCCACCGGTGGCAGGTCGGCCAGCGCCCGCACCGTCCCGACCACGGCGTCCAGCAGCACCGGGGCGCCGAGCAGCCGGTCGACGTCGGGCGGCGCGACGGCCACCGGCAGCCCCAGCTCCCGGCACAGCGCGGCCGAGTGGGAGCACACCGTGCCCCGCCGGACCAGCAGCCCGCTGGCCGGGGCGAGCGCCTCCAGCGCCCGGGTGGTGGGCAGGTCGTCCAGCAGCACGACCGTGGGCGGGTCGCCGGCGGCCGGCGGGCCGTCGGCACTCAGCCGGCCGACCGCGTAGCCCGGCGACACGACCAGCAGGTCGCCCGGGCCGGTCGCCGGCCGGGCGCCGGGCAGCGGCAGCGGGACCCGGGACAGGGCCGCGTCCCGGGACTGGAAGACGTGCAGCTGCCCGTCGGCGACCCCCCACTCCACGTCCTGCGGGCCGCCGAAGTGCTCCTCGAGCAGGTGCCCCAGGACGGTCAGCAGCTCGGGCAGCGTCGTCTCGCCGACCGACCAGGACTCCGGGCGGGTCCACGCCCGCCGGCGCTGGAGGGCGAACCGGTCGGTCGCCCCGAGGCCGGCGACGACCGCGGTGCCCAGGCCGGCGGTCGCCTCGGCCAGCATCGTGCCGGTCTCCGCGGTGGGGTGGCGGGTGTAGAGGACGCCGGCGTAGTCGCAGGCCACCATCCGCTGCACCAGCACGCTCATCACCGGCTCGGCCGTCCCGCCGGTCAGCCGCCGGTACGCCCGGGCCTCGGCCGAGTCCAGGCTCCGCCGGCACAGCTCGACCGCGGTGACGACCTGCTCGACCGTGCGCCGGTCCAGGAACGACTCGTACACGCCCGGGGCGTTGGCCAGCGGGAGGTCCTCGTCGCTGGCCGAGCTGCGGACGACCACCGGCACCCCGGCGAACGGGCCGTCCATCAGCTTGCGCAGGTCCTCGACGAGCTGGTCGGGCAGGCCGTCCGGGCCGGCCGGCAGGCTCGGGACTACGTACGCCTCGGGGACCGGGAAGCCGTGCGCGGCGAGGTCCCGCAGCCGGGCAGCTTTCGGTCCCAACTCTGCGAAACAGTCCCCAAGTGCCGTCAACTGCATGTGGACCCCACAATCTAGGACGCCTGTGGTGCGCCACACGTTAACCCCGGATTTGCCGTCAAGAAAGAGCTTCTGCCCTCAAACTCCGGCAGATCGTCCGATGCCCCTCCAATCGACACGAGGTCCGTCCCCGGGACCTGGCCCGGTGCCGGCGCACGGGGTCCGTCCTCGTGTCCCGTCCGCCCGGTCCGGCAGGCGCCGGAGGCACCCTGCCGCGGCGCGGGCGCCACGGACCCGGGCGCCCATACCCCGGTCGGCGGCGGGGTCACGTACGGTGTCCCGCATGTCTGAGCAGAGACGGCAGGACCCGGCCAACACCCAGATGTTCCGGGCGTTCGTGGAGCGCAACCCGCAGGAGCCGGAGAAGAAGAACCGGACCGTGCTCATCGCCGTGGTGATCGCGGTGCTGATCGCGGCCGTCGCCCTGATCGCGGTGGTCCTCGCCGGCTGACCCGGCAGACCTGGCTGACCAGGCAGACCAGGCAGACCCGCCTGACCCGGCCGCGCGGCGCCGCGGCCGG
>CADCTP010000454.1 GCA_902805565.1 uncultured Mycobacteriales bacterium | reverse complement strand
ACCGACCCCGCCCCGGCCGGTCCCGCGCGGGCCGGCGGGCTGGGGCGGACCGCCGCCCGGGGGGCCGCGGTCACCCTCGGCGGCCAGGGCATCCGGATGCTCGTGCAGCTGGCGTCGGTGGTGGTGCTGGCCCAGCTGCTCACCCCGACCGACTACGGCCTGGTCGCCATGGTCATGGCCATCGCCGGGGTGGCGGACATCTTCCGCGACTTCGGGCTGTCGGCGGCGGCGGTCCAGGCGAAGACGCTGAGCCGGGCCCAGCGGGACAACCTGTTCTGGCTGAACTCGGCGCTCGGCCTGGTGCTGTGCCTGCTGGTCCTCGGCGGCGCCGGCGGGCTGGCCGCGTTCTACGACGAGCCGCAGGTGGCCGCGATCGCGCAGCTGCTGTCACTGACCTTCCTGCTCAACGGGGTGTCCACGCAGTACCGGGCCGACCTCAACCGCCGGCTGCGGTTCGGCGCGCTGGCCGGCACCGACATCGCCGCGCAGGTCGCCGGGCTGGCCGTCGGGGTCGCGATGGCCGTCGGCGGGGCCGGCTACTGGTCGCTGGTCGGCATGCAGCTGACCCAGGCCGGCGGCGGCCTGCTGCTGCTGGCCGGCGCGGCCCGCTGGCTGCCCGGGCTGCCCCGCCGCGGCGCCGGGATGCGCGACCTGCTCCGCTTCGGCTGGCACATGGTCGGCATGCAGGTCGTCGGGTACGTGAACAACAACGTCGACTCGGTGGTCATCGGGCAGCGGTTCGGCCCCGGCCCGCTCGGCCTCTACAACCGCGGCTTCCAGCTGCTGATGTCCCCGCTCACCCAGCTGCGCGGGCCGACCACGACGGTGGCGCTGCCGGTGCTGTCCCGGCTGGAGGCCGACACCCCGACGTACGGGCGGTTCCTGGTCCGCGGGCAGGTCGGCCTGGGCTACTCGCTGGTCGTGGGGCTGGCCGTGGTGGGCGCGGCCGCCGACCCGATCGTCCGGCTGCTGCTCGGCGAGACCTGGGTCGGGGTCATCCCGATCCTGCGCATCCTGGCCTTCGCCGGCGCGGTCGGCACCCTGTCCTACGTCGCGTACTGGGTCTTCCTGTCCCGCGCCCTGACCCGCAAGCTGCTGCACTTCACGCTGGCGACGTTCGTGCTCAAGGTCGCCTGCGTGCTCGTCGGCAGCAACTGGGGGGTGGTCGGCGTCGCCGCCGGGTACGCCGCCGCCCCGGCCGTGTCCGCCCCGCTGTCGCTGTGGTGGCTGGGCCGGCTGACCCCGATCCCCACCGGCGAGCTGCTGCGCGGCTACACCCGGATCCTGGTCCTCGCGCTGGCCGCGGCCGGGGCCGGCTGGGCCGTGGTCGACCTGGTCGCGCTGCCGCCGGCGGCCGGCATCGCGGTGGCGGTCGGCGTGGTCCTGGCCGCGTACGCCGCGGCCGCGCTGGTCTCCCGGGCCGTCCGGGCCGACCTGCGGCAGATGCGCGAGACCGTACGGCTGGCGGCGAACCGGTGACCGCGACGATCGCGCCGGCCACCCGGCCGACCACCCCGCCGCCGCCGGTGCCGCTGGTCGGCCTGGCCCGCTACACCCAGCTGCTGATCACCCCGGTCGCGGTCGCCTCCGCGCTGCTGGTCGGGTTCAACAAGCCGGTGGCCCTCGGGGCGACCACCGCGCTGGTCCCGGGACTGCTGCTGCTGCCGATCTGCGTGTCCGCGGTGGCCGGCTTCCGGTACGCCCGGACCCTGCTGGTGCTCGGCTTCGTCGCCCTGGCCGGCGGGGCCGGGATGGCCCTCGCCGCGCCCGGCGGGCACGCCGTCAACGACCGGGCCGCGATCGCGCAGGCGCTGATGATCCTCACCGCGGTCCTCGGCGTGGCCGTCCTGCTCTGGGTCGGCCGGGTGCTCGGGATGGAGAAGGTCGCCCTGCTCTACGGCCTCGGCGCCCTGGCCGCGGCCGCGCTGGACCCCGGGCGGTGGGGCTCCAGCCCGTGGAAGTTCGCGTTCGCGTTCCCGGTCACGGTGATCGTGCTGGCCCTGCTGGACCGCCGGCGCCGGATCATCCCGCAGGTCCTCACGCTCGCGGTGCTCGGCATGGTCTCGGTGCTGCTGGAGTACCGCAGCTTCTTCGGGTTCTGCGTGCTCACCGGGGTGGTCCTGCTGTGGCAGCAGATCGGCGGCTGGCGGCCACCGCGGCACAAGGCCGGGTCGGTGATCGTCGTCGGCGGCCTGGGCCTGGCGATGTACTTCGGCGGCACGGCGCTGCTGGTGGACGGCGCGCTCGGCCCCGAGCTGCAGGAGCGCTCCGAGGCGCAGATCGAGGCCAGCGGCTCGCTGCTGCTCGGCGGCCGGCCGGAGTGGAGCGGGACCGTCCGGCTCATGGCCGAGCAGCCGTGGGGCTACGGCCTCGGCGTCGTGCCGGACACCGAGGACGTCAAGGCGATCAAGTCCGGGTTCGCCGGCATCAACGTCGACTACAACAACGGGTACGTCGAGCGGTTCATGACCGGCGAGAGCTTCAAGCTGCACTCGATCGTGGCCGACCTGTGGGCGTACTGCGGGGTGTTCGGGCTGGTCCTGTGCGGGGCGATCGTGCTGATCCTGGTCGGGGCGTTCGTGACCCGGTTCGCCACCCGGACCGGCACGCCGCTGTTCCTGTTCATGGCCGTGCTGGCGCTGTGGGACCTGGCCTTCGGCCCCAGCTACAGCAACCTGCCGGACGTGACGCTGGCCCTGTCGCTGGCTCTGGCCCCGCCCGCCGCGGCCCTGCGCCGGCGCTCGGACCGGCTCGCCGCCCGGCGGGCGTTCCGGGTGGAGTCCCGCCGGGTGACCAGCGCCTGGACGCCGCCGTCCCGGCGCGGGAACGCCGGCGACCTGGCCGCGCTGCTCGACCCGGCCGAGCCGGAGGTGCGGATCGACCCGGAGCGCACGCAGTTCCTGCGCCGGGAGCTGATCCCGGACGTCTCCGGGCCGCCGACCGACCCGCGCGGGATCCCCCCGATCGTCGTCCGGGACCGTCCGGAGGACGATGCGTTCGCCCTGGACCCGGCGCCACCGCCGGAGCCGGAGCCGGAGCCGACCGTGATCCTGGCCCGGCCGGCGGCCCGCCCGCCGGCGGTCGACCCGGAGCCGACCGAGGTGCTGGCGCGGCCGCTGACCCGCCCGCCCGCCATCGACCCCGAACCCACCGAGGTGCTGGCGCGGCCGGCGACCCGCCCGCCGGCCATCGATCCCGAACCGACCCAGGTGGTGCCGCGGCCGGGCCCGG
>CADCTP010000453.1 GCA_902805565.1 uncultured Mycobacteriales bacterium | reverse complement strand
GACCCGACCGCGGAGCCGCCGCCGGTCGAGCCGCCGAACCCGCAGGAAGGGCCGCAGGACGGGCCGCAGGCCGACGAGACCGGGCAGGGGCCGGGCGGGGACCCGCTCCACGCCCCCTGAGCCGAACCGGGTGGAACCCGGCCGGCGGCCGGCCGGTCGGCGGCCGGTCAGTCGGCGGCCGGTCGGCGGCCGGTCAGTCGGTGAGGTCGCGGGCCACCGCGTCGGCGAGCAGGCGGCCGCGCAGGGTCAGCACGGCCCGGCCCTGCTCGTGGGCCTGCCGGTCCAGCAGGCCGTACCCGGCGGCGTCCGCGGCCGCCTCCCGGCCGCGCGCCGACAGCTCCCGGACCGACAGCCCCTCGCGCAGCCGCAGCCCGAGCATCGTCGTCTCCATCCGCCGCTCCGGCGGCTCCAGCGTCTCCCGGCCGGCCGCCGGGCTCTCCCCGGCGTGCAGCCGGGACGCGTACGGCACCGGGTGCCGCACGTTCCACCAGCGCACCCCGCCGACGTGGCTGTGCGCGCCCGGCCCGACGCCCCACCAGTCGCCGCCGGTCCAGTAGAGCCGGTTGTGCCGGGAGCGGGCGGCGGTGCCGCGGGCCCAGTTGGAGACCTCGTACCAGCCGAAGCCGGAGCGGGACAGCGTCTCGTCGGCCTGGACGTACCGGTCGGCCAGCACGTCGTCGTCCGGCTCCGGCAGCTCGCCCCGCGCGACCCGGCGGGCCATCGCGGTGCCCTCCTCGACCACCAGCGCGTACGCCGAGACGTGGTCCGGGCCGGCCGCCACCGCGGTGTCCAGGGACCGCTGCCAGTCCGCCTCGCCCTCGCCCGGCGTGCCGTAGATCAGGTCCAGGCTGACGTGGTCGAACCCGGCGCGCCGCGCCTCGCCGACCACCTCGACCGCCCGCCCGGGGGTGTGCTGGCGGTCCAGGACCCGCAGCACGTGCGGCGACGCCGACTGCATCCCGAAGGAGACCCGGGTGAAGCCGGCCTCCCGCAGCCGGGACAGGTAGGCCGGGGTGACCGACTCCGGGTTGGCCTCGGTGGTCACCTCGGCCCCGGGCACCAGGCCGAAGAGGTCGTCGATCTCCCGCAGCACCGAGGCGAGGTGGCCGGCGGGCAGCAGCGTCGGCGTGCCGCCGCCGAAGAACACGGTCTCGACCTTCGGCGGCCGCTCGGCGAGCACGTGCCGGGCCAGCCGCAGCTCCAGCATCGCGGTGTCCGCGTACGCGCCGCGGGATACGCCCGGGCCCAGTTCCTCGGCGGTGTAGGTGGTGAAGTCGCAGTAGCCGCACCGTGTCGTGCAGAACGGCACGTGCACGTAGATCCCGAACGGGTTGCGGCCGAGCTCGCGCCGGGCGGCGAAGGGCAGGGCGCCGTCGGCCGGGGCCGGGGCGCCGTCCGGGAGTCGGGAGGGCACGGCCGCACAGTGTTCCACCCGGCACGCTCTAGTGTCGGGACCGTGACCGAGCTGGTGCATTCGACCGTGTCGGGCGGCGTCGCGACGCTCACCCTCGACTCCCCGCCGAACCGCAACGCGCTGTCCCCCGCGCTGATGTCCGCGCTGTCCGCGCTGCTGGCCGGGGCGCTGGCCGACGACGCCGTCCGGGTGATCGTGCTGTCCCACACCGGGCGGGTGTTCTGCTCCGGGATGGACCTGCGCGCCACGTCCTCGGCCGGCGGCGCCGGCGACATGCCGGTGACCGCGTTCCCGGACATCCTCACCACCCTCGCCGGGTCGCCGAAGCCGGTGATCGCCCGGATCGGCGGGCCGGCCCGGGCCGGCGGGATCGGGCTGGTCGCGGCGTGCGACATCGCGCTGGCGGCCCGGTCGGCGACCTTCGCCTTCACCGAGGTGCGGCTGGGCGTGGTCCCCGCGGTGATCTCCGTGCCGGTGCTGCCGCTGCTGACGCCGCGGGCGGCCCGGGAGCTGTTCCTCACCGGCGAGGTGTTCCCGGCGTCCCGGGCGCTGGCGGCGGGCCTGGTCACCGCGGTGGTGGAGGACGAGGAGCTGGACGCGGAGGTCGCCCGGTACGCGGCCATGCTGGCTCTGGGCGCGCCCGGGGCCCTGGCGGCGACGAAGGAGCTGCTGCGCCGCCCGTCCTCCGACTACGCCGAGATGGCGGCCCTGTCGGCATCGCGGTTCGCCGGCGAGGAGGGGCGGGAGGGCGTGGCCGCCTTCACCGAGAAGCGCCGTCCGTACTGGGTGCCCGCCGAGGACTGACCCGGCCGACCACCGCCCCGGCCGCCGGCGAGCAGGCGACCGGCCGAGGCGCAGCGACCGGCCGAGGGCACCGGCGGGTACGGCTGGAGTGGCCGGGCCGGCGGGGTCAGGACGTGGCGGGCCCGCCGACGAGCAGGACGGTGAGCGGCCGGGTGCCGTGCGCCGCCGCCTCGGCGGCGTCGCGCAGGACCCGGAGGGCCGGCTCGTGGTCGGTGGGGCTGGCCCGCTCCAGCGCCGCCGGGTCGACCCAGACGACGACCTGCGGGCCGGGCGGCAGCCAGGACAGGTCCCGCAGCGCGTCGTACAGCGCGTCCCAGTTGGCCCCGACCCACTCCGGGAAGGCCAACGCCGCGCCGAGCGCCCCGATCAGCTCGCGCTTGCCGGCCACCGGCCCCAGCACGTGCGGCGCCACCCCGCGCCGGCGCAGGTCGGCGACAACCTCCTCGACCGGCCCCGCCACGGTCCGCAACCCGGGCGGGGTGGCGCCGTCCCGGGTCACCGGTCGATCCGGGCGAAGGAGTCGTAGTGGTCGGCCGTGTAGTAGCGGATGCCGTCCCGACCGGCCACGATCCGCCGGGCCCCGCGGTCCCGCTCCCCCGGCGTCGGCACCGTGTACTCCCGGTACCACCCCCGCGGCTGCGCCGGCAGCAGCCGCTCGACGTTCCCGAACACCCCGCCGTCCTGCTCGTACGGGAACGGCCCTCCCGCGTCGATCAGCCGCAGCACCCGTCGGGCCTCCGCCGGCAGCGCGGCCGCGGCCACGGTCCGGATCCCGTCGGCGGCCGCGGCCGGGCCGGAGGATCGGTCCGCGCCCGGCGCGGCGGAGGTCGCCGCCGGACCGGCCCCCGGGACCGGGTCGTCGGCGTCGACGAAGGACAGCAGGTAGCCGCCCGCCAGCAGGACGCCGAGTAGGAGCAGGGCGAGCAACGGCCGCCGCGTGCGAAGCACGGGCTCACCCTACGGCCGCCGGTCCCGCCGACCGCGCGGGTCCCCTGCCGCCCGGCACCGACCCGCGTGCACCGGGCCAGGCCGGTGA
>CADCTP010000452.1 GCA_902805565.1 uncultured Mycobacteriales bacterium | reverse complement strand
GCGGGGCGGCGGCCGGTGTGGTCGCCGCCGCGGCGGGGACGGGTGCGGCGGCGGGTGCGGCCGGCTCCCCGGCCGGGGCGCCGCACCCGGCGGCGAGCGTCAGCACCGCCAGGACCAGAACACTCCGCCACCGGGACACCGGCGGGACGCTAGCACCTCCCGCCGGCCGGGCGCCCGGCTACGGCAGCGCGGCGACCAGCTCGCCGACCGAGCGCCGCCGGCCGGTGTAGAACGGGACCTCCTCGCGGACGTGCCGGCGGGCGGTGGAGCCGCGCAGGTGCCGCATGAGGTCCACGATCCGGTGCAGCTCGTCCGCCTCGAACGCCAGCATCCACTCGTAGTCGCCGAGCGCGAACGAGGCGACCGTGTTCGCCCGGACGTCCGGGTAGTCGCGCGCCATCTGCCCGTGCTCGGCCAGCATCGCCCGCCGCTCCGCGTCCGGCAGCAGGTACCACTCGTACGAGCGGACGAACGGGTAGACGCAGACCCAGTCGCGGGCCCGCTCGTCGGCCAGGAACGCCGGCACGTGCGACTTGTTGAACTCCGCCGGCCGGTGCAGCGCCAGCTGCGACCAGACCGGGGCCAGCGCCCGGCCCAGCGCGGTGCGCCGGAAGCGCGAGTACGCCTCCTGCAGGTCGTCGGCGGTCGGGGCGTGCCACCAGACCAGCAGGTCGGCGTCCGCCCGCAGCCCGGAGACGTCGTACGTCCCGCGGACCACCACGTCCTTCGCGGCCAGCTGCTCGAACAGCTCCTCGACCTCGGCCGCGGCGTCCGCCGGCACCGGGGCGGCGGCGCGGAACACCGACCACCCCGTGTACCGGATCACGTCGTTGAGCTCACGCGCCTTCTTCCCATCCGCCACGCCTCGATTCTCGCAGGTGTGCCAGGACGCGCTCGGCGGCGGCGTACCCGGAGCGGATGCAGGCCGGGACGCCCACGCCGTCGAAGGCGGCCCCGCACACCGCGAGCCCCGGCACCCGGGCCACGTCGGCGCGGACCCGGCGGACCCGCTCCAGGTGGCCCGGCGCGTACTGCGGCAGCGCCCCGCCCCACCGGGTCACCCGGTGCGCCACCGGGGTGGCCCGGATCCCGGCCACGGCCGAGAGCTGGCCGAGCACCAGCCGGACCAGCTCGGTGTCGTCGCGGTGCAGCACCTTGGCCTCGCGGTGCCGGCCGACCGACGCCCGGACGATCGCGACGTCCGAGCCGGCCAGCGGTGCCCACTTGTTGGAGGAGTACGTGACCGCCTTGACCGGGCCCTCGGTGCTCGGGATGAGCAGCCCGGAGCCGGTCACCCCGGCCAGCGCGGCGGCCGGGAAGGCCAGCGTGACGATGCCGATGCTGGCGTACTCCATGGCCGCGAGCTCGTGCGCGGCCCACGGCGCCAGACCCTCCAGCAGGCCGGCGGCCTTGCCGGCCGGCGCGGCCACCACCACGGCCTCGGCGGCCAGCGTCACCGGGTCCGGGACCGGGCCGCCGATCAGCCGGAACCCGCCGGTGGTCCGCTCGATCCGGCGTACCGGCAGCCGGAGCCGGACGTCGGCGCCGGAGCAGCGGGCGACCGCCTCGGGCAGGGTGCCCAGGCCGCCGGCCAGCGCGGCGAACACCGGCCCGGCGTCGGCCGGCGCGGCGTCGACCACCGACCGGGCCGCGGCGACCAGCCGGCCGCCGTTCGCGTCCAGGGCGGCGGCCAGCGCCGGCATGGTCGCCCGCAGCGACAGCCCGTCGGCGCGGCCGGCGTACACGCCGCCGAGCAGCGGGTCGACCAGCCGGTCGACGACCTCCCGGCCGAGCCGGCGGGCCACGTACTGGCCCACGGACGGGTCGTTGAGCGGCGCCGGCTCCGCCCGGTCCGCGCCCACCGCGGCCAGCCCCTCGGCCGAGAGCACGCCGCTGCGGCGCAGCGCCGACCGGTCGCCGGGCACGCCCAGCACGGTGCGGGTCGGCAGCCGGTGGGTGACGCCGTCGACGACCACCCCGGCCTCGGTGGTCACCGGGTGCACCAGCGCGCGGCCGAGCCCCACCGACTCCACCAGCTCCACGCCCTCCGGGCGGCGGGCCAGGAAGGTCTCCGCGCCCTCGTCGACCGGCAACCCGCCGACCTCCGACACCCGGAGCTTGCCGCCGACCTTGGAGGCGCCGTCGACCAGCGTGACGGCGGTCCCGGGCGGGGCCTGCCGGCTGACCGCCAGCGCCGCGGCGAGGCCGGCGATGCCGGCGCCGATCACCACGACACGAGCCACGCCCCCATCTTGCTCGCTCCGCCCGGCCGGATCGAGACCTGTTCGCGATCTTCCCCGCGGAACCGGTCATCCCGGCACGGCATCCCACCCCCACCACGGACGGAGGAGACAGCGATGAACGGTCGGGCGGTACGGGCGGGGCTCGTGGGTGCGGTGGCGGTGCTGGCCCTGGTCGGGTGCGGCGGCGGCGACGAGGACTCGGCCGGGGGCGGGTCGGCCGCCATCGCCCCGGCCCGCGGGGAGTCGGCGGGCGCCCCGGCGGACTCCGCCGGGTCGGGCGGGCCCGCCGGGTCCGCCCCCGACGCCGGGACGGGCGGCGCGCCCACCGGCACGCTGAAGCTGGAGCCGGCCGTGATCCGGACGGCCGAGCAGCACGTCGTGGTGGACGACGTGCCGGCCCGGGCCCGCGAGGCGGTCGCGTACGCGCGGGCGGCCGGCGGCGTCACCGCCGGCGACGAGCGCTCCGGCACCGGCCGGACGGCCGAGGCCACCGTGGTGCTGAAGGTCCCGCCGGCGCGGCTGGACGGGCTGCTCGACCAGGTCGGCCGGCTCGGCGAGGAGCGCCGGCGCAGCAGCACCAGCCAGGACGTCACCGAGGAGGTCGCGGACGTCGGCTCCCGGGTGGCGACCATGCAGGCCTCGATCGCCCGGGTCCGGGCGATCCTGTCCCGGGCCGACAAGATCGGCGACGTGGTCGCGGTGGAGGGCGAGCTGTCCCGCCGGGTCACCGAGCTGGAGTCGCTGCAGGCCCGGCAGCGCGCGCTCGCCACCCAGGTCGGGTACGCGACGGTGACGGTCCGGCTCAGCACCCGCGGGGACGCCGCGGCCGCGCCGGCCGAGGACCGGTCCGGGTTCGTCGGCGGGCTGCGGGACGGCTGGTCCGCGTTCACCACGACGGTCGGCTGGCTGCTGACCGGGCTCGGGGCGGTGCTGCCGTTCCTGCTGGTGCTGCTGCCGGCCGCGTACGGGATCCGGTGGGCGGCGCGGCGCGGCCGCCGGCCGGCCCCGGCGGCGA
>CADCTP010000451.1 GCA_902805565.1 uncultured Mycobacteriales bacterium | reverse complement strand
AACGGGGTGGCCACGAACGCGTCGACGAACGACGCGGCCTCCTGCGGGGTGTGCATCCGGGCCCCGATCGACACCACCTGGGCGTCGTTGTGCTGCCGGCCCAGCCGCGCGGTCTCCTCGCTCCAGGCCAGCGCGCAGCGGATCCCGGGGACCTTGTTGGCCGCGATCTGCTCGCCGTTGCCGGAGCCGCCGATCACCACGCCGAGGCTGCCCGGGTCGGCCAGCACCCGCCGGCCGGTCTCGAAGCAGAACGGCGGGTAGTCGTCGTCCGGGTCGTACGCCGGCGGCCCGCAGTCGACCGGCTCGTGCCCGGCCCCCGCCAGGTGCTCGATCAGGTAGGTCTTCAGCTCGAAGCCGGCGTGGTCGGAACCGAGGTAGACGCGCATGACCGGCATCTTGCCCCCGGGTGCAGGATGGCACGCATGCCACTGGTCGAGGTGACACTGGTCGAGGGCCGCGGCCCGGAGCAGCTCCGGACGTTGATCAGCCGGCTGACCGCCGCGGTGGTCGAGTCGCTGGACGCGCCGAAGGACGACGTCCGGATCATCGTCCGGGAGGTCGCCGCCGCCAACTGGGCCGCCGGGGACGTCACGATCGCGGAGCGCCGGGCGTGACCGACGCCTGGGCCGAGGTCGGCGACCGGGTGTACGTCCGCCGGCACGAGAGTATGGATCTCAACGTGACGTTGCTGGTGGGCGAGGGTGCCTGCCTCATCGTCGACACCCGGGCGTCGGAGGTGCAGGGCGCCGAGCTGGCCGCCGCGGTCCGGACGGTCACCCCGCACCCGTGGGTGGTGGTCAACACCCACCACCACTTCGACCACACCTTCGGCAACGCGGTGTTCCGGCCGGGCGACATCTGGGGACACCGCCGGGCGGCCCATCAGCTGGCCGCCGACGGGGAGCGGATGCGGGACCGGATCGCCGCGCTGCACCGGCAGCAGGGCTCGGACCTGGCCGAGGAGATCGCGGCCAGCCGGATCGACCCGCCGGACCAGCTGGTCGATGACGTGGCCACCCTGTCGGTGGGCGGCCGGCCGGTCCGGCTGCGCCACCTCGGCCGCGGCCACACCGACAACGACCTGGTGCTGGAGCTGCCGGACGCCGGCCTGGTGGTGGCCGGCGACCTGGTCGAGGAGGGTGCGCCGCCGCAGTTCTCCAGCGCGTTCCCGCTGGACTGGCCGGGCACCCTGGACGCGCTGGCCGAGCTGGTCACCGGCGCGGTCGTGCCGGGCCACGGCGCCGTCGTCGACCGGGCGTACGTGCTGGCGCAGCGGGCCGAGCACGCGGCCCTGGTCGACGCGGCCCGGGAGGGGCACGCCGCTGGCCGCCCGGCCGCGGACGTCGCGGCCGGGCTGCCCTACTTCGGCGAGTTCGCCGGGGCGGCGGTGGAGCGGGCCTACCTACAGCTGGAGTGACTTGACCTCGAGGAACTCCTCCAGTCCGTACCGGCCCAGCTCGCGGCCGTTGCCGGACTGCTTGTAGCCGCCGAACGGCGCCAGCGGGTTGAACGCGCCCCCGTTGACCATGACCTGCCCGGTCCGCAGCCGCCGGGCCACGGCGACCGCGCGGTCCTGGTCGCCGGAGAACACCGCGCCGGACAGCCCGTAGGGCGTGCCGTTGGCGATCTCGACCGCCTCGTCCTCGGTGGCGTACGGCAGGATCGACAGCACCGGGCCGAAGATCTCCTCCTGGGCGATCGTGGCGTCCGGCCGCACGTCGGCGAACACGGTCGGCCGGACGAAGAAGCCCCGGTCGAAGGGCGCGTCCGGGCCGCCGGCGACCAGGGTCGCCTCGGCCATCCCGGTCCGGATGTAATCGCGGACCCGGTCCCGCTGGGCGGCGCTGACCAGCGGGCCGAGCTTGGTGCCCTCGGCCAGCGGGTCGCCGACCGGGTACTTCTCGGTGGCCGCGACGGCCAGCTCGACCGCCTGGTCGTGCAGCGCCGCCGGGACCAGCATCCGGGTCCAGGCCGTGCAGGTCTGGCCGCCGTTGACGAAGCAGTTGGCGATGCCGACCTTCACCGCGACGGCCAGGTCGGCATCGTCGAGGATGACGTTGGCCGACTTCCCGCCCAGCTCCAGCGCGACCTTCTTGACCGTCCCCGCGGCCACCTCCCACACCCGGCGGCCGCCGCGGACGGAGCCGGTGAAGGACACCATGTCCACGTCCGGGTGCGCGGCCAGCGCCTCGCCGACCACCGGGCCGGTGCCGGGCACCACGTTGAGCACGCCGGCCGGCAGGCCGACCTTCTCGGCGGCGGCCACCAGCACGTACGCCGACAGCGGGGCGACCTCGCTCGGCTTGAGCACCACCGTGCACCCGGCGGCCAGCGCGGCGGCGACCTTGGCCACCACCTGGTGCAGCGGGTAGTTCCACGGGGTGATCGCGGCGACGACGCCGACCGGCTCCCGGACGACCAGCGAGTTGCCGATCGTCTCCTCGAAGGGGAAGTCGTCGAGCAGCGTGGCGTAGGACCCCAGCACGACCGGGGGCAGGCCGGCCTGGGTGCCGGTGGCGAACTTCAGCGGCGAGCCGACCTCGCGGGCGATCAGCTCGGCCAGCATCGCCCGGCGGGACAGCAGCTCCTCGCCGAGCGCGGCCAGCAGGGCGGCCCGCTCGGCGACCGGGGTGGCCGCCCAGCCCGGGAACGCCGCCCGGGCCGCGGCGACCGCGCGGTCGGCGTCGGCCGCGGTGCCGGCGGGCACGGTCGCCAGCGGCTCCTCGGTGGTCGGGTTGACGATCGTCAGCGTCCCGGCGCCGCTCGGCGGGACCCAGGCGCCGCCCACGTAGAACGCGTCGAGATGGTCCGGCAGCGTCGGGGAATCCGTCATGGAGGTCGTCACCCACCCACGGTACGACCCCGCCAGGCGTACGGAGCCTCCGCCGGCCGGCCCGGGCAACCGGACCGGCATCTGCCGGCAATCAGGAGTTTGCTTCCGCGGCCGTCATCACCGCAGGTCAGCGCGCTCCTGTCCATGCGGGGTGAGCAGAACCCCCATCGTGCCGACCACGGCACAGGCCCCCGGCGCAACGACGCCCCGGTGGCCGGCGCGCCCGCCGCCGGCGTGCCCCGGCCAGACCACCACGCCGGGCCGAGGCCCGTCATCGATCCGAGGAGCCGTTCCACTGCCCCGCCGCATGCCCTCCCCGCCGACGCACGCCCCCACCCGTCCCCCCGGACCCGCGCACGCCCGGACCCGCGCCCCCGGCCCGGGTCCGGCCCGCACCGGCCGGACCGGCCCCGGACCGGCCACCGCCCGGACCGGG
>CADCTP010000450.1 GCA_902805565.1 uncultured Mycobacteriales bacterium | reverse complement strand
CCGGCCTGACCCCGCGCGGCCGGGCGCGTGCCGGGGCCGGGCGCGTGCCGGCGGGGCGGGATCGCCCGCGCGAGGGGACGCGGGCGGGACCGGGCTGCGCTAGGTTTTTCGCCGTGCAGGAGCTTCAGCAGTACGTGGCGGAGACGGCCGACCGGCTCGGGTTGCACGCGACACCGGCGACCCTGCTGCTCGACCTGCAGGCCCGGGTCGGTGCGCTGGCCGACGAGGTGGTGCGGGCGACCCAGCACGGGCGGCGGCCGTTCCGGCCGGGCCAGGACTGGGAGGTGCTGCTGGGCGACCTGGCCTTCGCGGTGGTGACGCTGGCCGACCAGACCGGGGTGGACACCGACCGGGCGCTGCGGGTCGCGGCCGACCGGATGTACCGCTCGGCGATGGCCCAGCAGCGCCAGCAGCCGGCCGCGGAGTCCTGGCCGTTCTCCGGCTGACCGGTCCCGGTGCGGGACACTGCCCCGCATGCGCAACCTGACCGTCGGCACCGGGGTCGGCGCCGAGCATCTCGGGGCCGACCTGGTGCTCCCGCTCGGGCCCGGCCATCCTTCGGCCCACGGCGTGCTGCAGGTGCGGCTGACCCTCGACGGCGACGTGGTGACCCGGGCCGAGCCGGTCGTCGGGTTCATGCACCGCGGCGCCGAGAAGCTGTTCGAGGTGCGGGACTACCGGCAGCTGACCGTGCTGGCGAACCGGCACGACTGGCTGTCGGCGTTCGGCAACGAGCTGGGCATCGTGGCCGCGGTCGAGCTGATGATGGGCCTGGAGGTGCCGGAGCGGGCGGTCTGGCTGCGCACCCTGCTGGCCGAGCTGAACCGGGTGCTCAGCCACCTGATGTTCCTCGGCGGCCACCCGCAGCGCGAGCCGGTCCAGCGGGTGCTGGAGGAGGCCACCGGCGGCCGGGTGCACTACATGGCCAACCGGGTCGGCGGGCTGAAGGAGGACGTCCCGGCGGGGTGGCCGGACCGGGTCCGGCACGCCCTCGACGCGGTCCGGGCCGCGCCGCCCGAGGTCCCGGACGTCGCGCCGGGGGTGGGGGTGCTGGACGCCGCGCGGGCCCGGTCGTACGGCGTCTCCGGCCCGGTGGCCCGGGCGTCCGGGCTGGACTTCGACCTGCGCCGGGACGAGCCCTACCTGGCGTACGGCGAGCTGGCCGTGCCGGTGGTGACCCGGACCGCCGGCGACGCCCGGGCCCGGTACGAGTGCGTCCGGGACCAGATCGCCGTCTCCCTCGACCTGGCCGCCGCGGTGCTGGACCGGCTCCCGGCCGGCCCGGTCAACGTCCGGCTGCCCAAGACGGTGAAGGCGCCCGAGGGCGCCGTCTACTCGTGGACGGAGAACCCGTCCGGCCTCAACGGCTACTACCTGGTGTCCCGGGGCGAGCGGACCCCGTGGCGGCTCAAGCTCCGCTCGGCGTCGTTCAACAACGTCAACGCGCTGGAGGCGATCCTCCCCGGGACGGCGCTGCGCGACCTGGTCGCCGTCCTGGGGTCGCTCTTCTTCGTCGTCGGGGACATCGACCGCTGACGGTCAGCGCCGCGCGGTCAGCTCCTCCTGGGTCCGCCGCATCGCGTGCTCGACCAGCGTGATCA
The DNA here is from genome assembly GCA_902805565.1 of uncultured Mycobacteriales bacterium. Lineage (GTDB taxonomy): Bacteria > Actinomycetota > Actinomycetes > Mycobacteriales > CADCTP01 > CADCTP01. The sequence continues at coordinate 1,679 of CADCTP010000450.1, read as the reverse complement.
GGGTCTGCTTGGTCGACTCGCGGGACCGGGCGTCGGTCTGGATGACCGGCGTGGTGCCGCCGACCGCCAGCGCCTCCCGGACGTCCTCGATCGAGTGGGTCAGTATCCCGTCGAACCGGTTGACCGCCACGATGAACGGCAACCGCCGCGCCTCGAAGAAGTCGATCGCCGCGAAGCAGTCGGTCAGCCGCCGGGTGTCCACCAGGACCACCGCGCCGATGGCGCCGCGGACCAGGTCGTCCCACATGAACCAGAACCGGTGCTGCCCGGGCGTGCCGAACAGGTACAGGATCAGGTCGCTGTCCAGGGACACCCGGCCGAAGTCCATCGCGACCGTGGTCGTGGTCTTGTTCGGCGTGTGCGTGAGGTCGTCGACCCCCGCGCTCGCCTCGGTCATGACCGCTTCGGTGGTGAGCGGCTCGATCTCGGAGACCGCGCCGACCAGTGTCGTCTTGCCGACGCCGAACCCACCGGCGATGACGATCTTCGCCGAGGTCGTCGCCGCGCTGGAGTCCACGTAGGCGGTCTGCCTAGAGGTTTCGAAGTCCATTCAACACCCTCTGCATCAACGCAAGATCAGGTCGGTCGGTGGAGGCCTGCGGCTGGTGCACGCGCACCAGTCCCTCCTGGGCCATGTCACCCACCAGTACGCGAGCCACTCCCAGTGGCATCCGCAGGTAGGCCGCGATCTCCGCGACCGACCGGGCGCGCCGGCACAGGTCGCAGATCTGCTGCCGTTCCGGTGCGGTCGACTCGGCGCTGCGGTCGCCGAGCCGGGTCGTGGAGACCAGCGCCTCGATGGCCAGCTCGTAGTCCGGCCGGGTCCGGCCGCCGGTGACCGCGTACGGCCGGACCAGCGGACCCTGTTCCGGCTGGAAGCTGCTCACCGCGTTGCCGCTCTCTGGGGGTCAGGAACGTCATCGAGGAAGGACGGCCTGGAGCTCGTTGCGCACCGCTGGCGTGAGCACGTCACCGGTCCGCTCCACGAGCAGGGCCATCTCGTAGCCGACCAGCCCGACGTCGCAGCTGGTGGCGGCGAGGACGGCCAGGCAGGAGCCGTCGCTGATCGACATGAGGAACAGGAACCCCCGCTCCATCTCGATCACTGTCTGGACCACGTTGCCGGCCTCGAAGCACCGGGCCGCGCCCTGGGTGAGGCTGGTCAGCCCGGACGCCACCGCGGCGAGCTGGTCGGCGCGGTCGCGCGGCAGCCCCTCCGAGGCGACCAGCAGCAGCCCGTCGGCGGAGACGACCACCGCGTGCGCCACCCCCGGCACCCGGTCGACGAAGTTGGTGACGAGCCAGTTGAGGTTCTGGGCCGCGGGGCTCAACGACATCACGACTGCTCCTGGGATTGCTGGACGAGTTCGGACGGGTCACCCCGGTTGTCGCCACCCTCGGCACCGTCGGCCCGGTCGGCGTGCCGACCGCGCCGGACCCCCTGGTGGTAGCTGGCCAGCCGGCTGCGGACCGCCTCCGGGGACCGGTACGCCGGGCGGGCCGGCTCCGGGGGCGCCATCGTCGGGCCGTCGGCCCCGGCACCGCCGGGCATGAGGTGCGCCTGCGGCACCCGCATCGGCAGGCCGGCGCGGGTGGTGCCGCCGCTGGTCGGCTGCAGCAGCCGCTCGGCCGCCCGCCAGCCCGCGTCGGCCGGCGAGGCCCAGGCCTGGTCGTCCGGC
>CADCTP010000449.1 GCA_902805565.1 uncultured Mycobacteriales bacterium | reverse complement strand
ACGACATCCCGGTGATCGCGCGCGTTACATGCTTGAAACAGTGCGCTTCGCCACCTAATGTCGGTCTCCCGAGGTCACAGTGTTGTGTGCCTCCCTCGCCGAAGCAGGTGGTAGCCGTGGGAGCTCCGTCCGCCGATCGATGTCCGGACTTCCTCCAGCACCTCCGCGGCACGCTGGACGCGATGCGCCGACCGACCCCGGCCGACCTCCGGCAGGCGATGACCGACCTGGCCGCCCGGCCCGAAGCACTGCAGCCCCACCTGGGCGACCCCGGCATCTACCCGTACGGGCGCAAGCCGCTGCACTCGGCCAACGGCGTCGAGGCGATCGTCATGAACTGGGCCGCGGGCCGGGAGTGCGCGCCGCACGACCACGGCCGGTCCTTCGGCTGGATCCACGTCGTGTCCGGCACGATCCGCCACACGCTGTACACCCTCGACCAGGACGACGTGCCGGTCTCCTTCGCCACCCGGGCCGAGCCCACCGGCACCGTGATGTTCGCGCCGCGCGGCGCCATCCACAGCATGGGCAACCTGACCGGTGAGCCGACCGTGACCCTGCACCTGTACGCGCCGCACGTCCAGGGGATGAAGGTCTGGGACCTGGAGCGCTGTGCGATGTGCGTGGTGGCGGAGGACTGCGGGGCGTGGTGGCCGCCGGAGCAGCGGCACCGGCTGCAGGAGATCACGCTGCACCGGTCGGACCCCGCCGCGGCGGGGGTGGCCTCCTGATGCTGGCGTTCCAGCTGGCGCCGGCCGACTTCCTGGGCGGGTCCGCCGCCGACCTGGCCACCGCGGCCCTGGACCTCGCGGCCGACTGGCCGGAGTCCGCCGCCGCCGGCGACCGGGGCGTCCGGACGGTGCCGGTGGGCCCGGACGACGCCGTCCTCGTCCGGGCGGGCGGCGTGGCCCATCTCGGCGTGCTGCGGGGCCGGTTCCTGGTCGCGGAGCCCGGCGGCGCCGCCACCCTGGTCGGCCCCGGCGAGCTGCTGCCGGCGGCGGCGGCCGGGCTGGCGGCCCGGCCGGTGCCCAGCACCCCGGAGGGCCGGCTGGCCGTCCTGCACAGCGGCCCCGCGCCGGCGGTCGGCCCGGCCGGCCCGGACGCCGCCCCGTCGCTGCCGGCCGGCGACCTGGCCCCGGACTACTACCACGGCTACGCCGACCGGTACGAGGAGGTCTACCGCCGCGGCGGCCTCTACTGGGAGCCGCCCACGCCGAACGAGGTCCTGCTGGCCGTGCTGGCGGACCGGGGCATCACCGGCGGCCGGGTGATCGACCTCGGCTGCGGCGAGGGCCGGGACTCCGTCCACCTGGCCGGGCACGGGTTCGACGTGCTGGGGGTGGACGTCTCCCCCGCCGCGCTCGGCCTGGCCCGCTCCCGGGCCGCCGCGCAGGGGGTGCCGGCCCGGTTCCTGGAGCGGGACGTCACCACGCTGCGCGGGATCCCGGACGGCGCCTTCGACCTGGCGATCAACATGGGGTGCCTGCACATGATGCCGGACCCGGTGTCCCGGTCCCGGCACCTGCGCCGGGTCCGCGAGGTGCTGCGGCCCGGCGGCGTGTTCGTGCTCGCGCACTGCCGGGAGAAGTGGCTGCACGGGTTCTGGTCGGTGCCGGACGCCGACGCCGTCGGGACCGTACGGCCCGGCGACGTCATCGACCGGCGGATCCGCACCGCCGGGGGCACGGCGACCATCCCGCTGGAGGTAGTGCCGTACGCGGAGGCGTCGGAGGACGCGCTCACCGCCGAGTGCGCGCGGGCCGGCTTCCACCCGGTCGACGTCGGGCTGGTGGACGCGGAGGCGTTCGGGAACACCGCGGTGCTGGTCCTGGAGAAGCCTGCGTGCGACTGACCGTCCGGCCGACCACGGCCGTGTTCGTGGTGCTCTGCCTCACCTGGGGCACCACCTGGCTGGCCATCCGCACCGGCGTCGAGCAGGTGCCGCCGCTGTGGCTGGCCGGTACCCGGTTCACCGTCGCCGGCGTCCTGCTGCTCGGCGTCGCCCGGCTGACCGGCCGGTTCCGGTGGCCGACGCCGGCGCAGTTCCGGGCGCTGCTGCGGATGTCCGCGCTGTGCATCGCGCTCTGCTTCGGCCTGGTGTTCTGGGGCGAGACGCACGTCGAGTCGGGGATCGCCGGCGTGGTGGTGCAAGGGTTCGTGCCGATCGGGCTGGTCGGCTTCGCCGCCCTGCTCGGCCGGGACACGGTCACCGGCCGGGCCTGGGTCGCGGTCGCCACCGGGGTGGCCGGGGTGGTGGTCATCGCCTCCAGGTCCCTCGGCGACCCGAGCGGCCGGATGTTCCTGCTGGGCCTGGCCGCCATCGTCGTCGGCACCCTGCTCTACGACCTCGGCTCGGTGCAGGGCGACGAGGTGCTCGGGCAGCTGCCCGCGGTGGCCGCCTCCGGCTGGGAGAACCTGCTCGGCGGCCTGATGCTGCTGCCGGTGTCCCTGGCCCTGGAGCACGACGGGATCGCCGACCCGGACACCTGGGACTCCGCGACCCCGTGGCTGGCCTGGCTCTACCTGGTGGTGATCGGCTCCGCCGTCGGCTTCACCGCCTACACCTACCTGCTCCAGCGCTGGGGCCCGGTCCGCACCTCGGCGTACGCGTTCGTCACGCCGATCATCGCGCTGGCCGCCGGCGCGGTGCTGGCCGACGAGCGGTTCTCCGCCTCGGTGCTGGTCGGCGCCGGGCTGATCGTCGGCGCCGTGCTACTGCTGTGGACCGGCGGCCGGCGGGAGGTGGCGGAGGCCCCGCCCGCGGCGGTCAGGCCGAGCCCCGCACCACCAGGTGGGTCGGCAGCACCACCAGCGGATCCCGCACCGGCTCGCCGCCGATCCGGGTGAGCAGCAGCCGGACCATCTCCCGGCCCATCGCCTCCACCGGCTGGTGCACGGTGGTCAGCGGCGGGTCGGTGTGCGCGGCCGACGGCGAGTCCTCGAAGCCGACCACCGCGACGTCCTCCGGCACCCGCCGCCCGGCCTCCCGCAGCGCCCGCATGGCACCGATCGCCATGGCGTCCGAGGCGGCGAAGACCGCGTCCAGGTCCGGCCGCGCGTCCAGCAGGGCGGACGCCGCCCGGGCGCCGGAGTCGAGGCTGAAGTCACCCGGCGCCACCAGCGCCGGGTCCAGGTCGATGCCGGCGTCGGCCAGCGCGTCGCGGTAGCCGGAGTACCGCTCCAGGCCGACGGTCATGTCCTGCGGCCCGGCGATGGTGGCGACCCGGCGCCGGCCGGCGGCGAGCAGGTGCTCGACCGCCTGCCGGGCGCCGCCCCGGTTGTCGGCGTCCACGCAGGCGGCCGGCTGCACCCCCATCGGCCGGCCGCCGAGCACGGTCGGCACCCCGCGCGACTCCAGCCGGGCCGGCAGCGTGTCGATGCCGTGCAGGGACACCAGCAGCACCCCGTCGACGTGCTGGCCGGTGAGGTAGTTCTCCAGCTGCTCGCGCTCGGTCGGCGACTGCGCCACCGCCAGCAGCAGCTGCATCCCGCTGCCGGTCAGGCCGGCGGAGATGCCGCGGACGATCGCGGCGAAGTACGGCTCGGCGAAGAACCGCTCCTCCGACTCCGACACCACCAGCGCCACCGAGTCCGTCCGCTGGGTGACCAGCGTCCGGGCGGCCCGGTTGGGCACGAAGCCGAGCTCGTCGATCGCCTTCCGCACGGCCTCGCGGGCCCGCGGGCTGACCTGTGGCGAGTCGTTGATGACACGCGAGACGGTGCCCCGGGACACTCCGGCCAGCGCCGCGACCGCCTCCAGCGTCGGGCGCCCCGGTTGCAGCTGGGCAACCACCGTCCACCTCCTCGCGATCCGGTGTGACCCGCGACCCGGTGGGTCAGGGCCGGCCGCCGGCACCATCATGGTGCGCCGGTCCACCGGAGCGTGGGGATACCCCGTCGACCGGCGCGTCCGGCACCGGGAGGGGGCGGTTCGCCCGGGCGCTCGCGGCGTACCACCGCGCGCTGTCCTTGACGATGCGCCGCTGCGTCGGGAAGTCGACGTAGACGATGCCGAAGCGCATGTCGTAGCCCCAGGCCCACTCGAAGTTGTCGAGGAAGGACCAGACGAAGTAGCCGCGCAGGTCGACCCCGGCCTCGACGGCGTCCTGGCAGGCCGCCACGTGCCCGGCCAGGTACGCCGTCCGCTCCGGGTCGTGCACCGCGCCGTCCGCCGCCGGGGTGTCCACGAAGGCGGCCCCGTTCTCGGTGACGTACAGCGGCGGGGCGTCGTAGTCGCGGGACACCCGGGTCAGCACCGCGGTCAGCCCGGCGGAGTGGATCTCCCAGTCCATCGCGGTCTTCGGCAGCTCGCCGGGGTCGGTGCCGATCGACCCGGCGCCCGGGAAGGGGCTGACCAGCTTGCGCTCCCCCGCCGGCCCGGACTTCCCGTCGTCGCTGCCCGCCCCGTCCCGGACCAGGAACCGGCTGTAGTAGTTGATGCCCAGCGCGTCCAGCGGCTGCGACACCACGGCCAGGTCGCCGTCCCGCACGAAGGAGAAGTCGGTGACCGGGGCCAGGTCGGCGATCACGTCGGCCGGGTACGCCCCGCGCAGCACCGGGTCCAGGAAGAACCGGTTCTGCAGCCCGTCGATCCGGCGGGCCGCCTCCAGGTCGGCGTCGCCCGCCGGGACCACCTCGTAGAGGTTGAGGCTGATCGCCACCCGCGGGTCGGCCCCGCCGGCCCGCAGCGCCTGGGTGGCCAGGCCGTGGCCGAGCAGCAGGTGGTGCGCCGCCCGGACGCTGTCCGCCGGGTCCTGCCGGCCGGGGGCGTGCTCGCCGGAGCCGTACCCGAGGAAGGCCGAGCACCACGGCTCGTTCAGCGTGGTCCAGGTCCGCACCCGGTCGCCGAGCGCGGCGTGCACGATGCCGGCGTAGTCGGCGAACCGGGCGGCGGTGTCCCGGGCCGGCCAGCCGCCGACGTCCTCCAGGGCCTGCGGCAGGTCCCAGTGGTAGAGGGTCAGCCACGGCTCGATGCCGTGGTCGAGCAGCTCGTCCACCAGCAGCTTGTAGAAGTCGAGCCCGCGCTCCTCGACCCGGCCGGCGCCGGTCGGCTGGATCCGCGGCCAGGACACCGAGAACCGGTACGCCGAGAGCCCCAGCTCCGCCATCAGCGCGACGTCCTCGCGGATGCGGTGGTAGTGGTCGACGGCCACGTCGCCGGTGCCGCCGCCACGCACCCGGCCCGGGGTGTGGCTGAAGGTGTCCCAGATGGACGGCCCGCGACCGTCCTCGGTCGCCGCCCCCTCCACCTGGTAGGCCGCGGTCGCCGCCCCCCACAGGAAGCCGGCCGGCAGTGAGCCACCGGAAACGGCAGCCGGCAGGGTCAGCTCTTCGGTCATGCCTTCAGCGCACCTTCCATGATGCCGCCGATGATCTGCCGCCCGAACAGGAGGAAGACCATCAGCAGCGGCAACGTCGCCAGCGCGGTGCCGGCGAAGATCTGGGAGAAATCGGAGTAGTAGCCGGAGGAGAGGGTGGCCAGGGACAGCTGCACGGTCGGCTGGTCCTGGTTGAGCACGGAGTACGGCCAGAGGAAGTCGTTCCAGGTCTGCATGAACGTGAACAGCCCGAGCACCGCCGCGGCCGGGCGCACCGCCGGCAGCACGACGTTCCAGTAGATGCGCAGCGTGGAGCAGCCGTCGACCTTGGCCGCCTCGATCAGCTCGTCGGAGACCGCGGAGGCGGCGTACTGCCGCATCATGAACACGCCGAACCCGGAGACCAGGAACGGCACGATCACCGCCTTGAGCTCGCCGACCCAGCCCAGCTCCACCATCAGGATGTAGAGCGGGATCAGGCCCAGCTGCACCGGGATCGCCATCGTCGCCACGATGACCAGCAGCAGCGCGTTGCGGCCGCGGAAACGCAGCTTGGCGAACGCGAACCCGGCCAGGGTGGAGAACAGCACGACCGCGATCGTGACGCTGGCCGAGACCAGCACCGAGTTGAGCAGGCCGCGCAGGAAGTGCGCGTCCTCGTTGTCCAGCAGCCGCTGGACGTTGTCGCCCAGCTGGCCGCCCGGGGTGAGCACCGGCGGCAGCGAGCCGATCGTGTCGTTGGTGCGGGTGGCCACGACGAACATGAAGTAGAGCGGGAAGACCGACAGCGCGGCCCCCAGCGCCAGCATGATGTAGACCAGCGGGCCGGCCTTGCCGACCTCGGCCCCGGACTCCCGCGACTTGCGGCGCCGCCGGGTGGCGGCGGGGTCGTCGGTCCCCTCGACGGGAGCGGCGAGCACCATCGTCAGTCCTTCCCGCCGAGCCGGCGTACGGCGAGGGCATTGAGCGAGGCGAACAGCAGGATGATGAGGAACAGCACCCAGGCCACCGCGGAGGCGTAGCCGAAGTCGAACTTCACGAACGCGTTCTCCCAGACGTACATCGACACGGTCTGGGACTGGCGCAGCGAGCCGCCCTGGTAGTTGGAGGAGCCGGAGTTGAACAGCAGCGGCTCGGTGAAGAGCTGGAACCCGCCGATGGTGGCGATGATCACCGTGAACAGGATCGTCGGGCGCAGCAGCGGGACGGTCACCCGGGTGAACTGCTTCCAGGGGCCGGCGCCGTCCAGCGCGGCCGCCTCGTACAGGTCCCGCGGGATGGCCTGCATGGCGGCCAGGAAGATCAGCGCGTTGTAGCCGGTCCAGCGCCAGTTGACCATCAGCGAGATCGCCGACCAGGACGACCACTTGCTGGCCTGCCACTCGATGGGGCTGATCCCGAAGCCGCCGAGCGTCCAGTTGATCAGCCCGAAGTCCCGGCTGAACAGCTGGCTGAACACGATGCTCACCGCCGCGACCGAGGTCGCCATGGGCAGGATCACCGACAGCCGGAAGAACGTCCGGCCGCGCAGCCGGCGGTTGAGCAGGCTGGCGATGAGCAGGGCGAGGGTGAGCTGCGGGACCGTGGAGAGCACGAAGATCCCGAACGTGTTCCAGAGCGAGTTCCAGAACACCTCGTCGGTGACCAGCTGGCGGTAGTTGTCCAGGCCGGACCACGGGTGCTCGGCGCCGGCCAGCTCCCAGTCGTGCAGCGAGACCCACGCCGTGTAGACCAGCGGGTAGAGGCCGAAGATGGCGAACAGCAGGAAGAACGGCGCGATGTAGAGGTACGGGGAGATCTTGCTGTCCGCCCGCGAGCGCAGCGCGCTCCAGTGTTCCTTCCGGCTCTGCCGGTTCCCCGCCGGCGGCGGGCCGGGCGGCCCGGTCGCCGGGACCGGGGTCGTCACGTCGGTGCTCACTCGCGTCCTCCGGGTGGTGAGCCGGTGCTCCGCTGCGGGGCCGGGTCCGGGGCGAGGTCCCCGGGGGTGCTGCTGGGGTTGGAGCGGTGGTGCCGGTGACGGTGCACGGTTCCGTCACCGACACCACCGGGTCTCGGGGGTGTTACCGGGCGGCCTGCTCGGCGTCGCGCACCGCGCGACTCCAGGCCTCCTCCGGCTTCAACTTGCCCTGCTGCACCGCCAGGAGCGTGCTCTCCACCGCGTCCCGGACCGCCTGGTTGCGCGGGCCGAAGTAGACCGGCTGCAGCTCCTTGGCACCGGTGCCGAAGATCTCGCCGACCGGGGCGTCGTTGAAGTACGGGTTCTTGAAGGCCTTCGTCGCCGGGTCGTCCAGCGCCACCGGCGAGGACGGCAGCGCGTTGACCGACTTGAACGCCGCCACCTGGCTCTTCGGGCTGGTCAGGAAGCGCACCAGCTCGGCGGCCTCCTTCGGGTGCTTGCTCTGGCTGGGCACGCCGAGCCAGGAGCCGCCCCAGTTGCCACCGTCACCGGGGGCCTTGGTGACGTCCCACTTGCCCTTGTTCGCCTCGCCGGCCTGGCCCTGGATGTAGCCGAGCATCCAGGCCGGGCACGCGATGGTGGCGAACGTGCCCTGCTTGAAGCCGGCGTTCCACTGGTCGGAGAAGGACTTGTAGCCCGCCGACAGGCCGTCGCCGATCATGCCGATCATCCGGTCGTACGCCTGCTTGACGGCCGGGTTCGACTCGACGGCGAGGTTGTTCTCCTTGTCGAAGTACGTGTAGCCGGGCGACTTGCCGGCCTCCTGCACCAGGATCGTGTTGTACGTGTTGGACGCCGCGTCGAACCACTTGGCGCCGGTGTTCTTGCCGACGAACTGCTTGCCCACGGTGGTGTAGGCGTCCCAGTCCGGCCACAGCTTGGCGACCGCGTCACGCTCGGTCGGCAGGCCGGCCTTCTGGAACAGGTCGCGCCGGTAGCACATGCCCATGCTGCCGACGTCGGTGCCGAGGCCGATCAGCTTCTGCCCGTCGGCGGACTGGCCGCCCTCGAACTTCCACGGGAGGAAGTTCGCCTTGTCCTCGTTGCCGCCGTACTGGCCGAGGTCGACGAAGTTCTGCGCCTTCTCCTTGAACTGGATCATGATGCCCTCTTCGAGGGCGACCACGTCGCCGGCGCCGGAGCCGGTGGCCAGGTTCTTGGTGAGTGCGGGGGTGTAGTTGGAGAGGTCCGAGCCGGTGCCTCGCTCGGTGATCTTCACACCGGGGTGGCTCGCCTCGTACTCGCGGTAGAGCTGCTCGTAGCCGAAGTTGCCGAAGACGCTGACGGTCAGGTTGACCTGGCCGCCCTCACCGCCGGCGGCGGCGTCGTCCTCGCCGCCGCACGCGGTGGCCGCGACGAGGACCGCCGCCAGCCCGAGGCCGAGCGTCGCCGCACCGCGGCGCGGGCGACGATGCGGGCGACGCAATGCACGGATCATGCCGAGTACCCCCTGAGTGGGTGTGCGGGGTGGATCGATGTGACCGGAGGCACATCGTGGGAGCGCTCCCAGAACCATGGCCGCAACCGCCCGCACTGTCAATACTCAGCTGGGAGCGCTCACATCACGAACACGTTACGACACCGGCGGTGTGGGTACGAGTACTCTTTCGGGTGTGATCACCGCCATCGTCATGGTCACCGCCGCCACCGACGCGATCCCCGAGGTCGCCGAGGCCATCGCCGCCCTGGACGGGGTCAGCGAGTGCTACTCGGTGGCCGGTGACGTGGACCTCGTCGCGATCGTCCGGGTGCGCGAGTTCGACCAGGTCGCGGACGTGATCGCCGGCCGGCTGGACAAGGTGCCGGGCGTCCTGGACACCTCCACCCACATCGCCTTCCGGGCGTACAGCAAGCACGACCTGGAAGCGGCCTTCGCCATCGGCTTCGACTGACCGGGTGACCCGCGGGGCTCAGGTGTGGCCGTCGGAGTTAGGGCAGGCTAACCTGACCCAATGACAGCAGCCGCGGTCGTCGCGGGCCCCATCGCCACCGCGCCGGTCCCCGGTTGCGCCACCGTCGCCCGGACGCTCGGCGAGCGCCCGGAGGGCACCGCCACCCCGATGCGGTCGTGGCTGCTCATCGAGCACCCCGAGGCCTGGGCCCGGGACGTCGCGGACACCGTGCTGGCCCGGGCCTTCCCGGCCGACCGGCGCCGCGACCTGGCCGAGCTGCGCCGCCGGCACGGGTTGCGGCCGCTGCTGATCCGCCGGGCCGGCTACCGCGCCGGCACCCCGCGCCGCCGTACGGTCCTGGTCGGCGGGGTGCACCCCGGCCGCCGCTGGCTGGAGCGGCTGGAGGTCGCCGACCTGCGGGAGCTGGCCGACCTCGACCTGGCCGCCGTCGCCGACGGCCGCGGCGGGCTGGGCGAGCCGGTGACCGGGCCGCTGTTCGGCGTCTGCACGCACGGCACCAAGGACATGTGCTGCGCCACCCTGGGCCGCCCGGTCGCCCGGGCACTGGCCGAGGCCGCCCCGGGCCGGGTCTGGGAGACCACCCACCTCGGCGGCGACCGGTTCGCCGGCAACGTGCTGGTCCTGCCGGCCGGCTTCCTCTACGGGCACGTCACCGCGACCAGCGCCGCCCGGCTCGCCGCCGCGGCGGCCGCCGACCAGGTGCTGCCGGAACTGCTGCGCGGCCGCACGTCGGTGGGCATGCGGGCCCAGGTCGCCGAGATCGCGGTCCGCCGCATCACCGGCCTGCACGGCATCGACGAGGTGGAGCCGGTCAGCGAGGACCCCGACGGCCTGGTCGTGGTCCGGGCCGGCGACCGGCGGCTGGGCGTACGGCTGGAGCGGCACTCGCTCGGGGTGGCCGGCACCAGCCGGTGCGCGGGCCCGACGAGCCCCTGCGGCTACGGCGTCCGGGAGCTCGTCGAGTTGTCCTGAGAAAGTCGAGGACTGCTACCGTACGTGCCACGGAGTCCGATTCTCCGTGGTGCCGGTGGCCCGGGGGTCGGTCGTCGGGGAAGGCGGCTGGTGGTCCCGGAGCATGCGGCGGCGTGGGACGTCCTGGAGGGCGTGCTCGCCGGAGCCGGCAGCGGCGCCGGCGGCCTGGCGCTGGTGACCGGGCCGCCCGGGTGCGGGCGTTCGGTCCTGCTGGACCGGTTCTGCGAGCGGGCCGCCGGCCGGCTCCCGGTGCGGTTCGCGGCCGCCGCGCCGGCCGAGCGGGACGTGCCGCTCGGGGTGGTCGGGCAGTTGCTGGGCGACCCCGGGGTGGTGGCGGCCGGTGGGCAGCCGCCGCGCGGGGGGCTCGCCGCGGCGGGCGCGCTGGTCCGGCTGGCCGGGCGCGGGCCGCTGGCGGTGGTGGTCGACGACGTGCAGGTCGCCGACGCGGCCTCCC
>CADCTP010000448.1 GCA_902805565.1 uncultured Mycobacteriales bacterium | reverse complement strand
CGCGGCGCGTGCGTCGCGACGCGCGCGGGTGGGGGGACCGGAGCGTTCGCACAGGGCGCCGGCGGCCGGAGGGGCGGTCACCGGCGCCCTGCCGTGTCCGGGCCCGGTGGCGGCGGCCCGGCCGGTGTTCGCCCTCGGCGTACGGCCCGCAGGAACGTGCCGCCCTCGCGCGTAGTTGGGCTGGTGACGGCCGCTGGACGGCCGCCCGGGCTGGTCCCGCCGTCGCAGTCGTGGTTCCCCAGGTCCCATCTGGGCACCACCCGGTGACGGGTCGTGGCTAGAGTGGGGATCGGAACGGGGCGCCGAGGCCCGGGAACCAGTCCCCGGACTGGTGTCGCTTCCCTCAAGGGGCGCGAGCCACCCGGGGAAGGGGCACGTGAGGAGATGACACATGTTCGAACGGTTCACTGACCGGGCTCGCAGGGTTGTCGTGCTGGCGCAAGAAGAGGCCCGCATGCTCAACCACAACTACATCGGCACCGAGCACATCCTCCTCGGCCTCATCCACGAGGGCGAGGGTGTCGCCGCCAAGGCGCTGGAGTCGCTGGGCATCTCCCTGGAGGGCGTCCGCTCGCAGGTCGAGGAGATCATCGGCCAGGGCCAGCAGGCGCCGTCCGGGCACATCCCCTTCACCCCGCGGGCGAAGAAGGTGCTCGAGCTCTCGCTGCGCGAGGCGCTGCAGCTGGGCCACAACTACATCGGCACCGAGCACATCCTGCTGGGCCTGATCCGCGAGGGCGAGGGTGTCGCCGCGCAGGTGCTGGTCAAGCTGGGCGCCGACCTCAACCGGGTGCGGCAGCAGGTCATCCAGCTGCTGTCGGGCTACCAGGGCAAGGAGCCGGCCGGCACGGCGACCGAGGGCACGCCGTCCACGTCGCTGGTGCTCGACCAGTTCGGTCGCAACCTCACGGCCGCCGCGCGGGAGTCGAAGCTCGACCCCGTGATCGGCCGGGAGAAGGAGATCGAGCGGGTCATGCAGGTGCTGTCCCGCCGCACCAAGAACAACCCCGTCCTGATCGGCGAGCCCGGCGTCGGCAAGACCGCCGTCGTCGAGGGCCTCGCCCAGGCGATCGTCAAGGGCGAGGTGCCCGAGACGCTGAAGGACAAGCAGCTCTACACGCTGGACCTCGGCGCGCTGGTCGCCGGCTCCCGCTACCGCGGTGACTTCGAGGAGCGCCTGAAGAAGGTCCTCAAGGAGATCCGCACCCGCGGCGACATCATCCTGTTCATCGACGAGCTGCACACGCTGGTCGGTGCGGGGGCCGCCGAGGGCGCGATCGACGCGGCGAGCATCCTCAAGCCGATGCTGGCCCGCGGCGAGCTGCAGACCATCGGTGCCACCACGCTGGACGAATACCGCAAGCACCTGGAGAAGGACGCCGCGCTCGAGCGCCGGTTCCAGCCGATCCAGGTGGGCGAGCCGACCGTCGCGCACACCATCGAGATCCTCAAGGGCCTGCGCGACCGGTACGAGGCGCACCACCGGGTGTCGATCACCGACGCCGCGCTGGTCGCCGCGGCCGGCCTGGCCGACCGCTACATCTCCGACCGGTTCCTGCCGGACAAGGCCATCGACCTGATCGACGAGGCCGGCTCCCGGATGCGGATCCGCCGGATGACCGCGCCGCCGGACCTGCGCGAGTTCGACGAGCGGATCGCGGGCGTGCGCCGCGAGAAGGAGTCCGCGATCGACGCGCAGGACTTCGAGAAGGCCGCCTCGCTCCGCGACCGGGAGAAGCAGCTGCTCGCGGCCAAGGCCACTCGCGAGAAGGAGTGGAAGGCCGGCGACATGGACGTCGTCGCGGAGGTCGACGACGAGCAGATCGCCGAGGTCCTGGCCACCTGGACCGGCATCCCGGTGTTCAAGCTGACCGAGGAGGAGACCGCCCGGCTGCTGCACATGGAGGACGAGCTGCACCGCCGGGTCGTCGGCCAGGAGCAGGCGATCAAGTCGGTCTCGCAGGCCATCCGGCGCACCCGGGCCGGCCTGAAGGACCCCAAGCGCCCCGGTGGCTCGTTCATCTTCGCCGGCCCGTCCGGTGTCGGTAAGACCGAGCTGTCCAAGGCGCTGGCCGAGTTCCTGTTCGGCGACGACGACTCGCTGATCCAGCTGGACATGTCCGAGTTCCACGACCGGTACACGGTGTCCCGGCTCGTCGGTGCCCCTCCCGGCTACGTGGGTTACGACGAGGGCGGCCAGCTGACGGAGAAGGTGCGGCGCAAGCCGTTCTCGGTGGTGCTGTTCGACGAGGTGGAGAAGGCCCACCCGGACGTCTTCAACACGCTGCTGCAGGTGCTGGAGGACGGCCGGCTGACCGACGGCCAGGGCCGGATCGTGGACTTCAAGAACACCGTCCTGATCCTCACCACCAACCTCGGCACCCGGGACATCGCCAAGGCGGTCTCGCTCGGGTTCCAGGCCGGCAACGACACCGCCTCGAACTACGAGCGGATGAAGAACCGGGTCACCGACGAGCTCAAGCAGCACTTCCGCCCCGAGTTCCTCAACCGGATCGACGACATCATCGTCTTCCACCAGCTGAGCCAGGACGAGATCGTCCACATCGTGGACATCATGCTCACCCGGGTCGACGGCGCGTTGAAGAACAAGGACATGGGCCTGGAGCTCACCACCAGCGCGAAGGCGCTGCTGGCGAAGAAGGGCTGGGACCCGGTGCTCGGCGCCCGGCCGCTGCGCCGGACGATCCAGCGGGACATCGAGGACACGCTGTCCGAGAAGATCCTGTTCGGCGAGCTCACCGCCGGCCAGATCGTGGTCGTCGACACCCAGGGCGAGGGCGACGCGGAGGAGTTCACCTTCCGCGGCGAGGCCAAGCCCAGCCCGGTGCCGGACACCCCGCTGGTCGCGGACATCGCCGGCGGCGGCGCCACGCCCGCCGCGGAGGAGCCCGCCTGACCTGAGGCGAGTACGACAGGGGCCGGGATCCGTACGGGATCCCGGCCCCTTCGCATGCTCGGCCCCGCCCGTCAGCCCTTGACGGCTCCGGACAGGAAGCCCTGCGTGACCTGCCGCTGCATCGCGACGAACAGGACGACGACGGGCAGCACCGTGATCAGGGTGCCGGCGGCCAGCGGCCCGATGTCGACCGAACGACCACCGAGGAACAGGTAGAGGCCGGTGGTGAGGGGCCGGTACTCGCCGCCGGGCAGGTAGAGCAGCGGCACCAGGAAGTTGTTCCAGTTCTGCAGGAAGGTGAACACCGCCAGCGCGCCGGCGCCGGAGGTGACCAGCGGCAGCATCACGCGGGCGAAGATCTGCCACTCCGACGCCCCGTCGATGCGGGCGGCCTCCTCGATCTCGGTGGGCAGGTCGGAGAAGAAGGCGCGCATGAAGAACGTCCCGAACGACAGCCCCGTGGACGCCAGCACCAGGTTCGCGCCCAGCAGCGAGTCGAGCAGGCCCATGCTCCGCAGCTGGAAGTACAGCGGGATCATGTAGGCGAAGAACGGCACCAGCAGCCCGAGCAGGACGAGGTAGAACAGGACCGTCCGGCCGAGGAACGGCAGCCGCGCGAAGGCGTACCCGCCCATCGTGGACAGGACCACGACCAGCAGGGTGCTCGGCACCGACAGCAGGAAGCTGTTCAGCACGTACTCGCCGAAGCTGCCGAGCGTCCAGGCGGCCACGATGTTCTCGGTGGAGAACGAGGAGAACAGCCCGAACGGGTTGGACCGCACGTCCGCGTCGGTCTTCAGCGCCGTCGACACGGTCAGCACCAGCGGGAACACCATCAGCAGCGACAGAACCACCAGCATCGCGTGCCGGCCGCCCAGCACGGCCCGCTTCCGGGCGAGCGCGCTGTCCCGGCCGCTCACGCGCCGGTCCCCTGCAGGGACAGCCTGCGCTGCAGCCGGTTGAGGCCGACGGCGAACGGGATCGCCATCACGGTGATCACCAGCGCCAGGGTGGTGCCGTAGCTGATCCGGTTCAGCTCGAAGGCGCTGCTGTACGCGTAGGTGCCCAGCATCTCGGTGGCGCCGGCCGGCCCGCCGCCGGTCATCACGAAGACGATGTCGAAGACGGCGAACCCGCCCACCAGCGTGATGGTGGTGACCATCAGGAACACCGGCATGATCTGCGGCATGATCACGTGGCGCAGCCGCTGTCCGGCGTTGGCGCCGTCGAGCCGGGCCGCGTCGATCAGGTCGGTGTCGACGTTGCGCAGCGCCGAGAGCAGGATGATGAACACGAAGCCGGACGTCGCCCACACCGCGGTCGCCAGCACGGCGTACAGCGCGGTGTCGGGGTCGCCCAGCCACCCGGTCGTCAGGGCCCCCAGGCCGACGAGCTCCAGGGCCCGGTTGAGCCAGCCCTCCGTCGGGTCGTAGATCCAGCCCCAGATCACGCCGATGGCCACCTGGGGCAGCACGTACGGCATGAAGAAGGCGACCCGGTAGAACAGGCTGCCGCGCCGGACCCCCCAGATCAGCAGGGCGAGGGCCAGGCCGAGCACCAGCGGGCCGACCGTGCCGATGACGATCCAGACGGCGTTGTTCCGGAACGCCGACCGCACGCCGGGGTCCTGGGCCAGCTCGACGAAGTTGTCGAGCCCGACGAACGCCGGCGTGGGGTCGATGCCGTTGAAGTCGACGAACACGTAGTAGACGGCGTTGGCCAGGGGGACCAGGAAGAAGGTCACCACCATGACCAGCAGCGGGGCGACCAGCGCGATCCCGAGCCTGGCCTGCGCCCGCCTCGTCGCGCGCGGTGCCGACGGGACGCGACGGCTCACTTCTCGGACGCCGCTTCCAGGGTCCGGGCCACCTCGCCGGCGCTGCTCTGGCCGGACAGCAGGCCCTGCACGCCGTCGAACATGGCCTTGTTGAACACGTCGGTCTCCAGGACGTCGATGTTGTGGCCGAGGTCGCCGGTGCCCTCGGCGAGCTTCGAGGTGTCCTTGAGCACCTGGGCGAACAGCGGCGAGACCGTGACGTCCGCGGAGTCGACCGGGGACGTCGGGATGGTCTTCAGGTTCTCGACGGTCCACCGGCCGTGCTCCGGGGAGGCGAGGAAGTCCACCAGCTTCAGCGCCGCGTCCGCCTTCCTGGTCCCGGCGGCGACGAAGGGGCCGGAGCCCAGCCCGCCGGTGAAGATGCCCGGCCGGTCCTCGCCCGGGAAGGGGATGTAGCCCACCTTGAACTTGGCGTTGGTCTCGATCTCGGAGATCAGCCAGCTGCCGGTGGGCACCATCGCGGCCTTGCCCGAGTAGAACAGCGCGTTCGCCGAGTCGTAGCCGACGGACGTCGGCGACGTGGGCAGGTAACCGGCGTCCTGGAGGTCCTTCCACACCTGGAGAGCCCGGACGACGTCCGGGTTGTCCCACGAGGCGTCGTCACCGATCAGCTTGTCGACGCCCTCGGAGCCGACCCGGCTCGCCAGGGCCATGCTCAGCAGGTGGGCGCCCTGCCAGCCCTCCTTGTCGCTCACCGCCAGCGGGGTCACGCCGGCGGCCTTGATCTTCGCCGCCGCCGCCCGCAGGTCGGCGACGGTCTCCGGCGGCCGCACCCCGAGCCGGGTGAAGAGGTCCTGGTTGTAGAAGAGGCCGAGCGTCTCCATCTCGCCGGGGATCCCGTACGTCTTGCCGTCGAAGGTGACCCGCTCCTTGGCGAAGTCGTAGACCGGCCACTTGTACTTCTCGTAGGCATCGGTCAGGTCGTAGAGCATCCCCGCCTCGGCCAGCGCGCCGGCGTAGCCCGGACCGCTGCCCCAGTTGAAGACGTCGGGCCCGTCGCCGGAGCGCAGCTGGGTCTGCAGCGCCGTGCGCATGCTGTCCTGCGGCATGGCCTCGACCTCGACCGTGAGGCCGGCGCCCTTGGCGAACTCGGCGATGTGCGCCTTGAGCTCGGTCAGCGTCGCGGGGTCCTCCGGCTGCTCGATGAGGTATCTGATCGACGTGGCGTCACCGCCGGAGCCCGAGTCGGCGGGGGCTCCGCCGGTGCACCCGGCGAGCACCGCCGCGAACGCGACGGCCGGAGCGGCCACCTTCACCATCATCGACCGCATCGTCGCGCTCCTCTGCCAGCCGGTCGCCCGGGCCTGCCTGTTGCGAGGGCCCGGCGGCTCACGCCGCCCAGCGGGCTCTCCGCCGCACCGACGGTGCGGGCGGTCATCATCGCCCAGATGACCACAGTGTCAATCCGTCCTGCCGGGGTCACGACACCTGCACCGATCCGGAGGGCCCCGCCTGACCCGAGGCTGGTGCCAATGGGCCGGAACCGGTACGGACCCGACCCCGTCCGCGTGCTCAGCCCGCGGTGCGGCGCCGGAACAGCAGGCTCGCTCAGCCCGCGGTGCGGCGCCGGAACAGCAGGCTCGCCAGCGCGTACGCGCCGAGCAGCAGGCCGAGGCACCAGGCCACCGCCTGGGGGCCGTACGAGCCGATGGGGGTGCCCAGCAGCAGCCCGCGCAGGGTCTCGGTGACCGGGGTGATCGGCTGCGCCTCCGCGATGGCCCGCAGCACCGGCCGCAGCGTCTCGGTCGGCACGAACGCGCTGCTCAGGTAGGGCAGGAACAGCACCACGAAGGTGACCGCGTTGGCCCCCTCCACGGTCCGGGCCAGCAGCCCGGCGCAGACCGCGACCCAGGACAGCGCCAGCACGTAGAGCAGCAGCAGCCCGGCCGCGGCCAGCCAGTCGGCGACCCCGGCCCGGGGCCGGAAGCCGGCCAGGTGGGCCACCCCGACCACCAGCGTGGTGGCCAGCGCGTTGCGGGCCACGCTGGCCGCGACGTGCCCGGTCAGCACGGCCGAGGACAGGATCGGCATGGACCGGAACCGGTCCATCACCCCCTCGGTGAGGTCCAGGTTCACGTTCACCGCGGTCGACGCCGCGCCGTAGCCGGTGCAGAGCAGGATGATGCCCGGCACCACGTAGTCGACGTACCCGCCGGCCGGGTCGATGGCGCCGCCGAAGACGTGGACGAACATCAGCAGCAGCACCACCGGCAGGATCACCGACATCAGCAGCGACTCCAGGTTGCGCAGGCTGTGCCGGACGCTGCGGTGCGCCATCGTCAGCGAGTCGGACACCGCCCGGCCCAGCGCGGTCACCGGGCCGCCCCGGCCGGCTCGCGGGTCCCGCCGGTCAGCCCGAGGAACACGTCGTCCAGCGTCGGGCGGTGCAGCGCCACGGTGGCCACGCCGACCCCGCCGGCGGCCAGCCCGGCCAGCACCCGGCGCAGGTCGCCGGCCGAGCCGTCGGTGGCCACCCGGACCGTGCGGCGGGCGGCGTCCGAGCGCAGCACCGCGCCGCCGAGCACGGCCAGCGCCCGGTCCACCGGCTCGTCCAGGACCAGCTCCACCTGCTCGGTGCCGACCCGGCGCTTCAGCTCGGCCGCGGTGCCCGCCGCCACCACCCGGCCGGCGTCGAGCACCGCGATCCGGTCGGCCAGCCGGTCGGCCTCCTCCAGGTACTGCGTGGTGAGGAAGACGGTGACCCCCAGGCTGCGGACCACGTCCCACACCG
This sequence comes from uncultured Mycobacteriales bacterium, assembly GCA_902805565.1. Lineage (GTDB taxonomy): Bacteria > Actinomycetota > Actinomycetes > Mycobacteriales > CADCTP01 > CADCTP01. Next base: position 3,136 of record CADCTP010000448.1, on the reverse strand, counting down.
CCTGCCGGCTGCGCGGGTCCAGCCCGGTCGTCGGCTCGTCCAGGAACAGCACCCGCGGCCGGCCGACCAGGCTCATCGCCAGGTCGACCTTGCGCCGCATGCCGCCGGAGAAGGCCTTCACCCGCCGCCGGGCGTCGCCGGTCAGGTCGAGCAGGGCCAGCAGCTCGTCGGCCCGGCGTCGCCGCTCGGCCCGCCCCAGGTGCCAAAGCCGGCCCATCATCAGCAGGTTCTCCTCCGCGGTGAGCAGCTCGTCGACCGCGGCGAACTGCCCGGTCAGGCTGATCCCGGCGCGCACCGCGCCCGGGTCGGCGACGACGTCCCGGCCGAGCACCTCGGCCGTCCCGCCGGACGGCGGCAGCAGCGTCGCCAGGATGCGCACCACCGTGGTCTTGCCGGCGCCGTTCGGCCCGAGCAGCGCGAACACCGTCCCGGCGGCCACCTCCAGGTCCACCCCGTCCAGCACGGTCGTCCGCCCGTACGCCTTGCGCAGGCCGACCGTGCGCACCGCCGGATCGTCCATCCCCGCTCCTCCGCCACCGAGTCCGTGTATGCCGTACACGAGTTAGAGTAGGTCATACACAGTCTTAGGATGTCAACCGATGACCGAGACCGGGACCGGGCTGCCGCCCGTCGTCGAGCTGCTGTGGGGCCTGCGCGACCGGGGCCGCCGCGGCGGGCCGCGACCGGCCCTCAGCCTGGACCGGATCGTCGGGGCCGCGGTCGAGCTGGCCGACACCGGCGGGCTGGCCGCGCTGTCGATGAGCCGGCTGGCCGAGGGGCTCGGCTTCACCACGATGTCGCTCTACCGGTACGTCTCGAGCAAGGATGAGTTGCTCGTGCTGGCCCTGGACGCCGCGATCGGCCCGCCCCCGGAGAACGCCCCGGACGCCGGCTGGCGGGCCGGCTGCGAGGCGTGGGCGGCCGCTCTGATGGAGGTCTACCGGCGGCACCCCTGGGCGCTGGAGCTGCCGATCAGCGCGCTGCCGGCCGGTCCCAACCAGCTCGGCTGGCTGGACCGGGTGCTGGCCGCGCTGGGCGGCACCGCGCTGGCCGAGTGGGAGAAGATGAGCTCCGCGCTCATGCTGGCGACGTACGGGCGGACCCAGGCCCAGCTCATGGTCGACCTGACCCGGGCCACCCGGCGGGCCGCGGAGACCGGGACCCCGGCGCCGGACTGGGGCGCGATCATCACCCGGCTGGCCGACCGGGACCGCTTCCCGGCGCTGGCCCGGGCCGCCGCGGCCGGCGCGTTCGGCCCGGACGGGCCGGCGGACTCGATGGACGAGTTCGGCGCGGAGGAGTTCGGCTTCGGCCTGGCCCGGCTGCTGGACGGCATCGAGGCGCTGGACCGCGGCCGGCGGGGCTAGGGTCTCAGCGTGCTGCTCACCAAGTTCCCGCATGCGTGTCTCCGGCTGGAGAAGGACGGGTCGGTGCTGGTCGTCGACCCGGGCGGGCTGTCCGACCCGGCCGCCGCGCTCCTGGACGCGGACGGCGTGCTGATCACCCACGCGCACCCCGACCACCTGGACGCCGACGCGCTGCGCACCGCCGCCGCCGCCCGCCCGGGGCTGACCGTCTGGGCCCACCCGGAGGTGCTGGCCACCCTGGACGGGGTCGGCGTGCGGACGGTGCCGGTGGTGCCGGGCGACGAGGTCACCGCGGTCGGCTTCACCGTCCGGGTGTACGGCGACCGGCACGCGCACATCCACGAGGACGTCCCCGACCTGCCGAACAACGCGTACCTGATCGACGGCCGGCTCTACTACCCCGGCGACTCGTTCAGCGTGCCCGGCGTGCCGGTGGAGATCCTGATGGTGCCGGTGGGCGGGCCGTGGATGAAGATCGCCGAGGCGATCGACATGGTTCGCGCGGTCGCGCCGGACCGGGCCCACCCGACCCATGACGCGGTGCTGTCGCCGACCGGCCAGGCGTTCAGCGACAACTGGGTGGCCCAGCGCGGCGGCGCCGACTACAGCCGGCTGCCGGTGGGCGAGCCGCGGGAGGTCTGACCTCAGCCCGGCAGGGCGTACGTGCCGTCCGGGAGCGGGTCGACCAGGCCGTCGGCGACCAGCCCGTCGAGCGCCCGGGCGCGCTGCACGTCCTCCGCCCACGCCGCGTCGAGGGCGGCCGCCGGCACCGGCCCGTCGGCGGCCCGCAGCACGTCCAGCAGCCGCCCGCGCACCTGCCGGTCGGTGCCGGCGAAGCGCTGCGGCCGCTTGACCGGCCCCGCGTACGGCGGGCAGCCGGCCCGGCGCCAGGCGCAGGTGGCGGCGACCGGGCAGCTCCCGCAGCGCGGGCCGCGGGCCACGCAGACCAGCGCCCCCAGCTCCATCGTCGCCACCCCGAACCGCGCCGCCCGGGCCGGCTCGGCCGGCACCAGCGCCTCGACCGCGGCCAGGTCCCGTGCCGTCGACGGGGGCCCGGCGTCGCCCTGACCGAGCACCGCCCGGGCCACCACCCGCCGCACGTTCGTGTCCACCACCGGGTGCCGCTGCCCGAAGGCGAACGAGGCCACCGCGCGGGCCGTGTACGACCCCACGCCCGGCAGGGCCAGCAGGTCCTCCAGCGCCTCCGGGACCGCGCCGCCGTGCCGGTCCACGACGGCCCGGGCCGCCTCGTGCAGCCGCAGCGCCCGGCGCGGGTAGCCGAGCTTCCCCCACATCCGCACGGCCTCCCCGGCCGGCTCGGCCGCGCAGGCGGCGGGGGTCGGCCAGCGGGCCAGCCAGGCCTCGTACGCCGGCAGCACCCGGGCCACCGGGGTCTGCTGCAGCATCAGCTCGCTCACCAGCACCGCCCACGGCGAGGCGTCCGGCCGGCGCCAGGGCAGGTCGCGGGCGGACCGCGCGTACCAGTCGAGCACCGTGTCGGCGAAACCCTCCATCGGGGGACGAGGGTACCGGCGCGGCTCCCCGGCGGCGGCCGCCGCCGCCACTAGGTTGGTCGCGTGCTGCAGCCGGTGGGCCCGCTGCCGGCGTCCCTCTACTGGCGGCGCCGGGCGATGGTGGCTGTCGCGGCGCTGCTGGTGCTGATCGTCGGCTGGCAGCTGCTGCCCGGCGGCGGCGACGACCCGCGCCCCACCGCCGGCGCGGCCGGCTCGCCCACCCCGGCCGACCGGCCGTCCGGCTCGCTCGCCGCC
>CADCTP010000447.1 GCA_902805565.1 uncultured Mycobacteriales bacterium | reverse complement strand
GCTGCTCGGCCCGGACGGCCGGCTGCTGCTCGTCGCCGCCGACCACCCCGCCCGCGGCGCGCTCGGCGTCCGGGACGCCCCGACCGCGCTGGCCGACCGGTACGACCTGCTCGGCCGGCTGGTCGTGGCGCTGTCCCGGCCCGGCGTCGACGGCGTGCTGGGCACCGCGGACGTGCTGGAGGACCTGCTGCTGCTGGGCGCGCTGGAGGGCAAGGTCGTCATCGGGTCGATGAACCGGGGTGGCCTGGCCGGCTCGGTGTTCGAGCTGGACGACCGGTTCACCGGGTACGACCCGGCGTCGCTCGCCGCCGCCGGCTTCGAGGGCGGCAAGATGCTGTGCCGGATCGACCCGGCCGACCCGGCGACGGTCACCACCCTGGAGGGGTGCGCCCGGGCGGTGACCGGGCTGGCCGGGCACCGGCTGCTGGCGCTGGTCGAGCCCTTCCTGACCGCCCGGGCCGGCGGCCGGCTCCGCAACGACCTGTCCACCGGGGCGGTGGTGCGGTCGGTGGCGATCGCCTCCGGCCTCGGCGCGACCAGCGCGTACACCTGGCTGAAGCTGCCGGTGGTGGCCGACATGGCCGCGGTGCTGGCCGCGACGACGCTGCCCACCCTGCTGCTGGGCGGCGACGCGGCCGGCGCCCCGACCGGGACCTACGCGGCCTGGGAGCGGGCGCTGGCGCTGCCCGGGGTGCGCGGCCTGGTCGTCGGGCGGGCGCTGCTGCACCCGGCCGAGGGCGATGTGGCCGCGGCCGTCGACACCGCCGCCGCCCTCGTCCACGGGACCGCGCCATGACCCGCCCGACCCCCGCCGGGCCCGGGGCGGCCGCGGCCGGCGGGTTCCACCGGCCGGCGGCGACGCTGGCCCGGGACGGCTGGGCCTGCGAGCTCACCCCGGCCGACGCCGGCTGGGCGTACAGCGGGCTGCGGGTGCTGGAGCTGGCGGCGGGGCGGTCGCGGACCTTCGGCACCGGCGACGCCGAGATGCTGGTGCTCCCGCTGGCCGGCGGCTGCGACGTCGACTGCGACGGCGAGCGGGCCGCCCTGGCCGGCCGGCCGGACGTGTGGAGCGGCCCGACCGACTTCGCCTACCTGCCGCCGGGCTCGACGGTCACGGTGTCCAGCGCGGCCGGCGGCCGGTTCGCGCTGCCGGCGGCCCGGGCCGGGCGGCGGTACCCGTTCCGGACCCGGCCGGCCGCCGCGGTGCCGGTCGAGCTGCGCGGCGCCGGGTCCTGCTCCCGGCAGGTGCACAACTTCTGCACCCCGGAGGTGTTCGAGGCCGATCGGCTGATCGCCTGCGAGGTGCTGACCCCGGGCGGCAACTGGTCGTCGTACCCGCCGCACAAGCACGACGAGGACCGGCCCGGCGAGTCCGTGCTGGAGGAGATCTACTGGTTCCAGACCGCCGGCCCGGCGTACCAGCAGGTGTACGGGAGCACCGCGGTGCTGGCCGAGGTGCGGACCGGGGACGCGGTGCTCGTCCCGCGCGGCTGGCACGGCCCGTCGATGGCCGCCCCCGGCTACGACCTCTACTACCTGAACGTGATGGCCGGCCCGGGCGCCGAGCGGGCCTGGCGGATCTGCGACGACCCGGCCCACGCCTGGGTCCGGGAGACCTGGGCCGGCCAGCCGGTCGACCCGCGGCTGCCGTTCGGGCCGGGCGAGCGGCCGCGACCCGCGGCCGGGACGGGAGGCACGGCGTGAGGCTCACCGTCGCCCAGGCGACCGTACGGTTCCTCGCCGCGCAGCGCACCGAGCGCGACGGCGTGACGCACCGGCTCTTCGCCGGCTGCTTCGGCATCTTCGGGCACGGCAACGTGGCGGGCATCGGCCAGGCGCTGCTGGAGGCCGAGCTGCACGAGCCCGGCGCGCTGCCGTACTACCAGGCCCGCAACGAGCAGGCCATGGTGCACGCGGCCGCCGGCTACGCCCGGATGACCGACCGGCTGTCCACCCTGGCCTGCACGGCCTCGATCGGGCCCGGCTCGTCGAACATGCTCACCGGCGCCGCCCTGGCCACGGTGAACCGGCTGCCGGTGCTGCTGCTGCCCGGGGACGTGTTCGCCACCCGGGTGGCGAGCCCGGTGCTGCAGGAGCTGGAGACCCCGGCCGGGCCGGACGTCACCGTGAACGACGCGTTCCGGCCGCTGTCCCGGTTCTTCGACCGGGTGTGGCGGCCGGAGCAGCTGCCCGCCGCGCTGCTCGGGGCGGTGCGGGTGCTGACCGACCCGGCCGAGACCGGGGCGGCGACGATCGCGCTGCCGCAGGACGTGCAGGCCGAGGCGTACGACTGGCCGGCGGAGCTGTTCGCCGAGCGGGTGTGGCACGTGCCCCGGCCGGTGCCGGAGCCGGCGGCGCTGGCCCGGGCGGCGGCGGCGCTGCGGGGTGCCCGGCGGCCGCTGGTCGTCGCCGGCGGCGGGGTCATCTACTCCCGCGGCACCGCCGCGCTGCGGGCGTTCGCCGAGGCCACCGGCATCCCGGTGGCCGAGACGCAGGCCGGCAAGGGCTCCCTGCCGTACGACCACCCGCTGGCGGTCGGCGCGATCGGCAGCACCGGCAGCACCGCGGCGAACGAGCTGGCCGCCGACGCCGACGTCGTGCTCGGCGTCGGCACCCGCTGGTCGGACTTCACCACCGCCTCGCGGACCGCGTTCGGCGCCCCCGGGGTGGTCTTCGTCAACGTGAACGTGGCCGCCCCGGACACCGCCAAGCACGCCGGTGTCGCGGTCGTCGCCGACGCCCGGGAGGCGCTCACCGCGCTGGTCCCGGCGCTGGGCGGGTGGCGCGCCCCGGCCGGGCACACCGCGGCGGCGACCCGGCTGGCGCGCGGCTGGGACGCGACCGTGCAGGCCGCGTACGACCGGGGGCACACCCCGCTGCCGGCCCAGTCCGAGGTGATCGGCGCGGTCAACACCGGCACCGGCCCGCGGGACGTGGTGGTCTGCGCGGCCGGCTCCATGCCCGGCGACCTGCACAAGCTGTGGCGGACCCGGGACCCCAAGGGCTACCACGTCGAGTACGGCTACTCCTGCATGGGCTACGAGATCGCCGGCGGCCTGGGCGTGGCGATGGCGATCCGGGACACCGGGGACGACCGCCGGGCGGTGGTCCTGGTCGGCGACGGGTCGTACCTGATGATGGCGCAGGAGCTGGTCACCGCCGTGCAGGAGCGGCTGGACCTGCTGGTCGTGCTGGTGCAGAACCACGGCTTCGCCTCGATCGGCGCCCTGTCCGACAGCGTCGGCTCGGGGCGGTTCGGCACCCGCTACCGCTACCGGGACGCCCGTACCGGCCGGCTGGACGGCGACGTGCTGCCGGTCGACCTGGCCGCGAACGCCGAGAGCCTCGGCGTCCGGGTGCTGCGGGCCGCGGACATCGCCGACCTGCGGGTGAAGCTGGCGCAGGCGCGGGCGCACACCGGCGGGCCGGTGCTGGTGCACGTGCGGACCGACCCGCTGGTCCCGGCGCCGGACAGCGGCTCCTGGTGGGACGTCCCGGTGGCCGAGGTGTCGCGGATCGCGGAGACCAGGCAGGCTCGGAGCACGTACGAGGCCGCGAAGGCCGGTCAGCGCCCCTACCTGGAATCGCGAGGGTGACACGGATGAGGACGATCGAGCACTGGATCAACGGCAGGAACACCGCCGGCACCGCGACCCGGCACGCCCCGGTCTGGGACCCGGCCACCGGGCGGCAGCAGGCACAGGTCGTGCTGGGCGAGGTCGCCGACGTGGACGCCGCGGTCCGGGCCGCGACCGCCGCGTACGCCGAGTGGTCGCAGGCCTCGCTGAGCGCCCGGACCAAGGTGCTGTTCGCCTTCCGGGAGCTGGTCAACGCCCGCACCGACGAGCTGTGCGAGCTGGTGTCGGCCGAGCACGGCAAGGTGCTGTCCGACGCCCGGGGCGAGGTGCAGCGCGGGCTGGAGGTGGTGGAGTTCGCCTGCGGGCTGCCGTCGTTCCTCAAGGGCGACTACTCCGACCAGGTCTCCGGCGGCATCGACGTGTACTCCTACCGGGAGCCGTTGGGCGTCGTCGCCGGGATCACCCCGTTCAACTTCCCGATCATGGTGCCGATGTGGATGCACCCGGTCGCGATCGCCTGCGGGAACGCCTTCGTGCTCAAGCCGAGCGAGCGGGACCCGTCGGTGTCGACCCGGGTGGCCGAGCTGTGGGCCGAGGCCGGGCTGCCGGACGGCGTGTTCAACGTCGTGCACGGGGACAAGGTCGCGGTCGACGCGATCCTGGACCACCCGGGGATCGCGGCGGTGTCGTTCGTCGGCTCCACCCCGATCGCCCGGTACATCCACCAGCGGGCCGGTGCGGCCGGCAAGCGGGTGCAGGCCCTGGGCGGCGCGAAGAACCACGCGATCGTGCTGCCGGACGCCGACCTGGACTACGTCTCCGACCACCTGGTCGCCTCGGCGTTCGGGTCGGCCGGGGAGCGCTGCATGGCGATCTCGGCCACCGTCGCGGTCGGCGACGGCGCCGACCGGCTGGTCGAGGCGGTCAGCGAGAAGGCCCGCAAGGTGCGGGTCGGCCCGGCCCGGGACGCCGGGAGCGAGATGGGCCCGGTGATCACCGCGGCCGCCCGGGACCGGATCGTCGGCTACATCGACTCCGGCGAGCGGGCCGGTGCCCGGCTCGCCGTGGACGGCCGCGACCTGCGGGTCGCCGGCGCGGAGGAGGGCTTCTTCGTCGGCCCGACCGTGCTGGACGCGGTGACGCCGGAGATGGACGTCTACCGCGACGAGGTCTTCGGCCCCGTCCTGGTGGTGCTCCGCGCCGACACCGTCGACGAGGCGATCGCCCTGGTCAACGCCAACCCGTACGGCAACGGCACGGCGGTGTTCACCAGCTCCGGCGAGGCGGCCCGCCGGTTCGTCCGCGGCGTGCAGGTCGGCATGGTGGGGGTGAACGTCCCGATCCCGGTGCCGATGGCGTACTACTCCTTCGGCGGCTGGAAGGACTCCCTCTTCGGCGACAAGCACATGCACGGCCCGGAGGGCGTGTCGTTCTACACCCGTGCCAAGGTCGTCACCGCACGGTGGCCGCGCGTCGAGCAGGCCACCGGCGCCAGCTACCACTTCCCGACCGCCACCTGACGGCGACCGGACCCCGCCCCCGCCCGTACCCCCGCTAGGAGAACGTCGATGAGGAAGAGACTGTTCGCCGCCGCGCTGGTCGCCTCGATGGCCACGCTCGCCGCGTGCTCGCAGACCGAGAACAACGCCGCGGACGACACCCCGGAGGCCGGCGGGTCCGGCGGGTACGGCTACTCGATCGCCGTGGTCACCCACGGCGGCCCGGGCGACGCCTTCTGGAGCGTGGTCAAGGCCGGCGCGGAGAAGGCCGGCAAGGACATGGGCAACACCGTCAGCTACCAGAGCGACGGCGACCCGCAGAAGCAGTCCCAGCTCATCGACGCCGCGGTGAACCAGAAGGTCGACGGCCTGGTCGTCTCGATGGCCAACCCGGACGCGCTGCGGTCCTCGGTGGAGAAGGCGGTGGCGGCCGGCATCCCGGTCGTCACGATCAACTCCGGCCAGGAGAAGTCGGCCCAGTTCGGCGCGCTGAGCCACGTCGGCCAGGACGAGGCGATCGCCGGCCGCGGCGCCGGCTCCCGGCTCAAGGGTGAGAACGTCACCAAGATGCTCTGCGTCGTGCACGAGGCCGGCAACGTCGGGCTGGAGCAGCGCTGCGGCGGTGCCCGCGAGGGCCTCGGCGGCCAGGTGGAGAACCTCCAGGTCAACGGGCAGGACCTGCAGTCCGCCCAGGCCACGATCAAGGCGAAGCTGCAGTCCGACACGGCGGTGGACGGGGTGCTCACCCTCAACCCGGGCGTCGCCGCGGTCGCGGTGACCGCGGTGAAGGAGTCCGGCTCGAAGGCCAAGCTGGCGACCTTCGACCTCAACCCCGAGGTCGTCACGGCGATCCAGGCCGGCACGGTGCTCTTCGCCGTCGACCAGCAGCAGTACGAGCAGGGCTACCTCCCGGTCGTCATGCTCACCCTCTACAAGTCGAACCTGAACACCGTCGGCGGCGGCCTGCCGGTCCTCACCGGCCCGGGCTTCGTCACCAAGGAGAACGCCGCCCAGGTCGCCGACCTGGCCAAGTCGGGCACCCGCTGACCATCCGGACGGGCGGGGCGCCCGGCGCCCCGCCCCCCGCCCGGCGACCCCGCAGGGGAGGGACCGCATGACCGCAGTCGGCGCCGAGGCGCCCATCGACGAGCGGATCGCCCGGGTCGGCGCGCTGCGCCGCCTGCTGCTCAAGCCGGAGCTCGGCTCGCTGCTCGGCGCGCTCGTGGTGTTCGTGTTCTTCGCCGCGCTGTCGGACGTGTTCCGCAGCGGCAGCGGCATCGCCAACTGGCTCGACCCGGCCTCGACGCTCGGGATCGTGGCGGTCGCGGTGGCGCTGCTCATGATCGGCGGCGAGTTCGACCTGTCGGCCGGGGTGATGGTCGGCACCACCGGCCTGACCACCGGCATGCTGTCGACGTACTACGGCTGGAACCTGTGGGCGGCGATCGTCACGTCGCTGCTGCTGGCCCTGGCGATCGGCTTCGCCAACGGCTACCTGGTCGTCCGGACCGGGCTGCCGAGCTTCATCATCACCCTGGGCACCTTCCTGATGCTGCAGGGTCTCAACCTCGGGGTGACCAAGCTGGTCACCGACACCGTGCAGGTCGGCGCGATCGAGCAGACCACCGGGTACGAGGCGGCCCGCACGATCTTCGCCAGCACGGTCACGGTGGCCGGCACGTCCTTCCAGATCGCGATCCTGTGGTGGCTGCTGGCCACCGCCGTCGGGTCGTACGTGCTGCTGCGGACCCGGTTCGGCAACTGGACGTTCGCCATCGGCGGCGACGCCCCGGCCGCCCGCAACGTCGGCGTCCCGGCCCGGCGGACCACGATCACGCTGTTCATGACCGTGTCCGCGGCGGCCTGGCTCGTCGGCACCATCCAGGCCGTGCGGCTGACCTCGGTGCAGGCCAACACCGGCATCGGGCTGGAGCTGACGTACATCGTCGCGGCGGTCATCGGCGGCTGCCTGCTGACCGGCGGCTACGGCTCGGTGATCGGCGCCTCGCTCGGCGCCCTGATCTTCGGCATGACCTCGCAGGGCATCGTCTACGCGGGCTGGGACGCCGACTGGTTCCGGTTCTTCCTCGGCGCGATGCTGCTGCTGGCCGTGCTCGCCAACCAGTTCGTCCGCCGGTACGCCGAGCAGACCAGGAGGTGACCGGGTGACCACTCCCGTCCCGGCGGCCGGCCCGCCGCTGCTGGAGGTGCGCGGCATCGGCAAGTACTTCGGCAGCGTGATCGCGCTCAAGGACGTCTCCACCGTCGTCCGGGCCGGCGAGGTGACCTGCGTGCTCGGCGACAACGGCGCCGGCAAGTCGACGTTCATCAAGCTGCTGTCCGGGGTGTTCCAGCCCGACGAGGGCGAGCTGGTGCTCAACGGCGAGCCGGTCACCTTCGGCACCCCGCGGCAGTCGCTGGACGCCGGCATCGCCACGGTGTTCCAGGACCTGGCGATGATCCCGCTGCTGGCGATCTGGCGGAACTTCTTCCTCGGCTCGGAGCCGACGAAGGGCCGGGGGCCGTTCCGCCGGTTCGACAGCGACACGGCCAAGCGGATCACCCGCCGCGAGCTGGCCGCGATGGGCATCGACATCCGCGACCCCGACCAGCCGGTCGGCACCCTCTCCGGCGGCGAGCGGCAGTCCGTGGCCATCGCCCGGGCCGTCCACTTCGGCGCGAAGCTGCTGATCCTGGACGAGCCGACCTCGGCGCTCGGGGTCAAGCAGGCCGGGGTGGTACTGCGGTACATCGTGCAGGCCCGCGACCGCGGCCTCGGGGTGGTGTTCATCACCCACAACCCGCACCACGCGTACCCGGTGGGGGACCGGTTCCTGCTGCTCAAGCGGGGCCGCAGCCTCGGCGACTTCGGCAAGGACGAGATCAGCCTGGACGAGCTGACCCGGCTGATGGCCGGCGGGGCCGAGCTGGAGGCGCTCGGCCACGAGCTGGCCCGCGAGGGCGGCCCGGCGGCGGACGTGGCCCGGGCGCTGGCGGCGGACCGGGACGGGGCAACCGACCCGACCGACCCGACCGACCCGACCGACCGGTCGGTGGGGGCGCCGCCGGCGGGGGCGCGCGCGGCGGGGCCGGCGCCCGGCGGCCCGGCGGACCGCCGGTGACCGCCCGCCGGCTGCTGCTCGGCAGCTGCCCGGACTCGTGGGGGGTGTGGTTCGCCGACGACCCGCGGCAGCCGCCCTGGGAGCGGTTCCTCGACGAGCTGGCCGACGTCGGGTACGAGTGGCTGGAGCTCGGCCCGTACGGCTACCTGCCGACCGACCCGGCCCGGCTCGCCGACGAGCTGGCCCGGCGCGGGCTGCGGGTGGCCGCCGGCACCATGCACGGCGAGAGCGGGCTGCACCGGGCGGCCGACTGGCCGGCGATCGTGGCCAGGACCCGGGCCGTCGCCGCGCTCACCGCCGCGGTCGGCGGCCGGCACCTGGTGTTCGTGCCGGTGCCCGGCTACCGCGACGACGCCACCGGGGCGTACCTGGAGCCGGCCGGGCTGGACGCCGACCAGTGGCGCACGATGGTCCGCGCGGTCGACGAGCTGGGCCGGATCGTGCTGGAGGAGCACGGGGTGCGGCTGCAGTTCCACCCGCACGCCGACAGCCACGTGGAGACCCAGGAGCAGACCGAGCGGTTCCTGGCCGACACCGACCCGCGCCGGGTCAACCTCTGCCTGGACACCGGGCACGTGGCGTACCGGCGGGGGGACAGCGTCGCGCTGATCCGCGACCACCCGGACCGGATCGGGTACGTGCACGTCAAGCAGATGGACCCGGCGGTCGTGGCCGAGGCCGAGCGGCGGGACCTGGCCTTCGGGCAGGCCGTCGCGCTGGGCGCCAGCTGCGAGCCGCCGGCCGGGGAGCCGGACCTGGCGGCGGTGGCCGACGCGCTGGCCGGGCTGGACGCCGAGCTGTTCGTGGTGGTCGAGCAGGACCTCTACCCGGTCGACTTCGACGTCCCGCTGCCGATCGCCCGCCGCACCCGCGAGCACCTGCTCGGCCTCGGCATCGGCGCGCCGGCGCGGGAGGACCGGTGACGCTGCGGGTCGGGGTGATCGGGGTCGGCATGATCGGCCGGGACCACATCCGGCGGCTGTCCGCGGTGCTGTCCGGGGTGGAGGTGGTCGCGGTCAGCGACGTCGACGCCGAGCGGGCCCGCACGGTGGCCGCCGGGGTGCCGGCCCGGGTGCTGGCCACCGGCGAGGAGCTGATCGCCGATCCCGGGGTGGACGCGGTCGTGGTCTGCTCCTGGGGCGAGACCCACGAGCGGTACGTGCTGGCCGCGCTGGCCGCCGGCAAGCCGGTGTTCTGCGAGAAGCCGCTGGCCCCGACCGAGGGGGCGTGCCGGCGGATCCTGGCCGCCGAGACCGCCGCCGGCCGCCGGCTGGTCCAGGTCGGCTTCATGCGCCGGTACGACCCCGGCTACCGGGCGCTGCGGGCGGCGGTGCGGGGCGGCTCGATCGGCGAGCCGCTGCTGATGCACTGCGCGCACCGCAACGCCGGCGTGCCGGCCTGGTACGTCGGCGAGTCGATGATCACCGACACCGCGGTGCACGAGATCGACATGGTGCGCTGGATGTTCGGCGAGGAGATCGCGGCGGCCACCGTGCTGGTGCCGCGCCGGTCCCGCAACGGCGGCGGGCTGCGCGACCCGCTGGTGCTGCTGCTGGAGACGGCCGGCGGGATCCTGGTCGACGTCGAGGTCTCGGTGAACATCCGCTACGGCTACGACATCCGCGGCGAGGTGGTGTGCGAGGACGGCACGGCCAGCCTGGGCGAGCCCTCCCCGGTGCGGGTGCGCCGGGCCGGGCTGGCCGGTGACCCGGTGCCGGCGGACTGGCGGGAGCGGTTCGCCCGCGCGTACGACGTCGAGCTGCAGGAGTGGGTGGACGCGGTGCGCGGGGACGGGCCGCTCGGCCCGAGCGTGTGGGACGGGTACGCGGCGGCGGTGGTCGCCGACGCCGGCCTGGCGGCGCTGCGCAGCGGCAACCGCGTCCCGGTGTCGTTGATCGACCGGCCGGCCCTCTACGCCGACTGACGGCGCGGGCCGGGCCGGTGGCGCGGCCGGGGACGAGAGCACGGGAGGAGCGGCATGGCGCGACGGTTGCGGGTGGGGTTGGCCGGCCTGGGGCGGATGGGCCGGATCCACGCGGCGAACCTGGCCTGGCGGTGCCCGTCGGCCACGCTCGCCGCGGTCACCGACGCCGACCCGGCGGTGGCGGCCGCGGTCGGGGCCGAGCTGGACACGCCGGTGCTCGGGTCGTTCGACGAGCTGCTGTCGGCGGTGGACGCGGTCGCGATCGCCACCCCGACCGGGACGCACGCGGACCTGGTGACCCGGGCCGCGGCGGCCGGGCGGGCGGTGTTCTGCGAGAAGCCGGTCTCCCTGGACCGGGACGCCACCGTGGCCGCGCTGGCCGCCGTGGCCGCGGCCGGGGTGCCGCTGCAGGTCGGCTTCCACCGCCGCTTCGACCCGGACTGGGCCGCGGCGACCGGGCGGATCCGGGCCGGCGAGCTGGGCGAGGTCTACCTCTTCCGCACGTCGC
>CADCTP010000446.1 GCA_902805565.1 uncultured Mycobacteriales bacterium | reverse complement strand
CGGGGACGCCGTCCGGGCCGGTGCCGGCCCGGTCGGCGGTGTCCGCAGGCCCACCGGTGCGGGCGCCGTCGGCGGTGTCCGCCGGGTCGGCTCCGGGCCCGGCGTCACCCGCCGGGAGTCCGGCCCGCGGGTGCCCGCCGTCCGCGGCGGCGCCGTCGAAGGAGATGCCGTCGATCGTCGGGCCGTCGACGGTCCGGTCCTCCGGGGTCCGGTCCTCCGAGGTCCGGTCGTCCGGGTGCGCCGCCTCGACGCCGGAGCTCCCCGGACCGGTCGGGCCGGTGGCCGTGGTCCCGTCCCCGCTGACGAGCCGGGTCGCCCCGCCCGGGCCGGCGGCGATCCCGTCCCCGACCGGACCGTCCCCGACCGGAGCCGTCGCGTCCGGAGCCGTCGCGTCCCGGGCCGTCCCGTCCGGGGCCGTCGCGGTGAGGGCGGCGCCGTTCCGGCCGGACTGCGGGTCGATCGCGTGCGGGTCGACCGTGCCCGCGTCGACCGGCACGGACCGGCCGGCCGCCGAGCCGTCGTGGCCGGCCGGTGCGGCCGGTGCAGACGGTGCGGACGGTCCGCCCGGCGGGGCCGGGTGGCTCCCCGGCCCGCCCATGACGGACTGTGACGGCTGCTCCGCGGAGACAGCGGTCGGTGCTTCGGTAGTCATGTCACCCCCCGTACAGAGGCACTCGTCTCGAGCGGCTTGCGGCCGTTCGCTGGACCGTCCCGCCTGCTCGGCGGGATCCACCATAAAGGTCAACCGATCGTTACGCGCGACTATCTTCTCCAGAGCTGGTCACGCTACGTGTACGAAGTGATCGTCTCCGCACCGGCACCCTGGTCAGCCGCCCGCCGCCGGGCCGGCCAGCAACGCGTACCGGATGTCCACCGAGGCCGACACCGGCACCGGCTCGGGCCGCAGTTCCAGCACCGGGCCGCCGCCTCCCCCGCCGTCCTCCGCCATTTGGGCCGCCATCGGCACCGCCTCGGCGAACACGCCGGGCGGGCCGGCCAGGCCCGGTTCGGTGATCGACTCCAGCGCGCCGAGCCGCAGCCCGGCCGCGGCGGCGTAGTCGGTCGCCCGGGTCCGCCCGTCCCCGACGGCGGCCGACCGCAGCCGGGAGTGCGCCGGGTTGCCGGGGTCGACCACCCACTCGGTGCCGTCCACCGCGGTGCCGGGCACGGCGACCAGCGCGGACAGCAGCGCGCCCAGCGGGCCGCCGGCGCGGGCCTCGACGCCGACCGAGCGGCGGGCGGCGTACCCGGCGGCCGTGCCGGACGGCGACCAGAGCTGGTGGACCCGGACCGCGCCCGCGCGGCGCAGCAGCACCAGGTCGCCCGCCTCCCCCAGCGCCCGGTCCACCGCGGCCGACCGCGGCCCGAGCAGCGCGAACGCCTCCGCGGCGGTGGCCGCCTCGGCCTGCACCCCGACCTGCAGCCGGACCCGGTCCGGCTCGACGTCGCCGTACGCCTGCCCGCGCACCGTCACCGTGGCCACCGCTACCCCCACACCTGCTGCATCCGCAGCGTCAGCACGGCGACCACCAGCACGCTGACCCCGGCCGCGGCGGTGCCCCACTTCGTCTTCTCCGACAGCGCCCACACCGCGCCGACCGGCGGCACCAGCACCGAGGTCAGCGCGTACCCGACGAAGGTGGCGGCCTCCACCGGCCGCTCGCCCCGGACGGCCTGCACCACGGCCACCAGCACCTGCACGATCGCGGCGGCCTCGGCGGCGAGCAGGCCGGCGGCGATCCGGTCCAGCGGCCGGCGGTCCAGCACGGCCAGGCCGATGATGCCCAGCCCGACGACGACCGAGATCCCGATCACCACGTACGCGAGGACGTCGATCATGCCGGTCGCCGTCCGGTGTGCCACAGCCACCACAGGCCCAGCACCGGCAGCACCAACGGCACGTAGCCGTAGCCCTCGCCGAAGCCGGACCAGACGGTGGCGTCCGGGAACTCCGCCGGCCGCAGCCGGCTCAGGGTGCCCACCGCGAGCACGCCGACCAGCTCGATCAGCACCGCGACCGTGGCGAGCCGGCGGGCCCGCGGCCCGGAGCGGGCCAGCCCGACCGCGGCGACGAGGTAGATCACCGCCGCGAACGCGGAGAGCAGGTACGCCTCCGGCGCCCGGTCGAACTTGGTGGCGATCTGCACGGTGGCCATGGCCCCGGCGGACAGCGCGAAGACCCCGTACACCAGCACGAGCAGCCGGCCGGGCCCGCTGGAGGTGCGCCGCGTGCTGCCGTCCACGATCAGGAACCTACTGGCCACCTGACATCCTCACCCGGTGAGGGGTCTGTTCGGCGTGCGCGGGTGGCTGCTGCGGTGGGTGGCGGCGGTGGGGCGGGTGGCGGTCCGGTCAGCCCTGTCGGCCGGGGTCGAGCCGGCCGCGGCCGGGCCCCGGGCCACCGGCGGCGGGGCGGTCCCGCTGGACGGTGTCGTCGCCGACTGCGCGGTCTACGACGGCGGCCGGCGGCGGAGCGGCCGGCTGACCCTCCCGGAGGCCCGCCGCGCCGCCCGTACGGTCCGGGACGGCTTCGTCTGGCTCGGCCTGGTCGAGCCCACGGCCGAGCAGATCGCCGCGGTGGCGGCCGAGTTCGAGCTGCCGGCGCTGGCGGTGGAGGACGCGGTCAAGGCGCACCAGCGGCCGAAGCTGGAGCGCTACGGCGACGTGCTGTTCGTGGTCGTCAAGCCGGTCCGCTACATCGACCACGTGGAGATCGTCGAGGTCGACGAGGTGGCGGTGTTCCTGGGGCAGAAGTTCGTGGTGACGGTCCGGCACGGCGACAACGCGGTGGTGGGCCGGGTCCGGCGGGAGCTGGACGCCGACGGCGACCTGCCGGCCGGCGGCCCGGCCGCGGTGCTGCACCGGCTGCTGGACACCGTGGTCGACGGGTACGCGGAGGTCGCGGCGCAGATCGACGTGGACGTCAGCGACATCGAGGTGCAGGTCTTCGGGGGCGACCCCAGCGACCACAGCGAGCGGATCTACAAGCTCAAGCGGGAGGTGCTGCAGTTCCGCAGCGCGGTGCTGCCGCTGGCGCCGGCGGTGGAGGAGCTGGCCGCCGGCCGGGTGCGCGGGGTGGACCCGCGGACCGCGGAGCACTTCCGGGACGTGCACGACCACCTGCTGCGGGTCGGCGACCGGATCGACGGCTACGACAACCTGCTGACCGGCGTGCTGCAGGCCGACCTGGCCCGGGTCGCGGTCCAGCAGAACCGGGCCGCGGCCCGGCAGAGCGAGGACGTCCGCAAGATCAGCGCCTGGGCCGCCATCGCGCTGGTCCCGACGGCGATCGCCGGGATCTACGGCATGAACTTCGACAACATGCCCGAGCTCCACACTCGGTACGGCTACTACGTCGTCCTGGCCGCCATCGTGTCGGCCTGCGTGGGCCTGTACGTGCTGTTCAGGCGGCGCGGCTGGCTCTAGTGTGTGCTGGGTCACCACATGACCCGCCCGACTTGTGGGGTCCGCAGCCCTGACGTGCCGATGACGCCCGTTTCTAACCTGCGGCAATGTCGCCGTCCCCGCCCGCCGCCCTGCAGACCTTCGGGCTGTGCAAGGACTTCCGCGGGTTCCGTGCCGTCGACGGGGTGGACCTCACCGTCGCCGAGGGCAGCGTGCACGCCCTGGTCGGGCCGAACGGCGCCGGCAAGACCACGCTGTTCAACCTGCTGACCGGCTTCCTGCGGCCGACCGCCGGCCGGATCGAGGTGGCCGGGTCGGACATCACCGGGCTCCCGCCGGACCGGGTGGCCCGCCGCGGGGTGGCCCGGTCCTTCCAGATCACCAGCCTGTTCGACCAGCTCTCCGCCCGCGAGCACGTCGAGCTGGCGCTGGCCAGCGGCGGCGGTCTGGGCTGGCGGTTCTGGCGCTCGGACCGGCTGCTGGGCCGGCACCGCGCCGGCGCGCTGGACCTGCTGGACCGGGTCGGGCTGGCCGGGGTCGAGGCCGCGCTCGCCGGCACCCTGCCGTACGGCCGGAAGCGGGCGCTGGAGCTGGCGATCGCGCTGGCGCTGGACCCGCGGGTGCTGTTGCTGGACGAGCCGACCGCCGGCATGGGCGCCGAGGACGTCGAGCGCACCGTCGAGCTGGTCCGGCAGGTCCGCGGCGGCCGGACGGTGGTGCTGGTCGAGCACAACATGAGCGTGGTCGCCGACCTGGCCGACCGGGTCACCGTGCTGCAGGCCGGGACCGTGCTGGTCGAGGGGCCGTACGCGGAGGTCCGGCAGGACCCGCGGGTGGTCGAGGCCTACCTGGGCAGCGCGACGACGGGGGGCGCCACCGATGCTGCGCGTTGACGGCCTGTCCGCCTGGTACGGCGCCGCCCAGGCGCTGCGGGACGTCGCGCTGGAGGTGCGCGGCGGCGAGGTGGTGACCATCGTCGGCCGCAACGGCGCCGGCAAGACCACGCTGCTGCGCTGCCTGATGGGCCTGCACAAGCAGCAGCGCGGCACGGTGGAGCTGGCCGGCACGGACGTGGCCCGGCTGCCGGCGCACAAGCGGGCCCGGCTCGGCATGGGCTGGGTCCCCGACGACCGCGGGACGTACTCGTCGCTGTCGGTGGCCGAGCACCTGGCGCTGCCGCCGCGCGCGGCCGGGGCGGCCGGCTGGTCGCTGGACCGCCTGTACGAGACGTTCCCGATGCTCGCCGAGCGGCGGGCGGTCGCCGGCACCCAGCTGTCCGGCGGCGAGCAGCAGATCCTGGCGATCGCCCGGGCGCTGCGCAGCGGGGCCCGGCTGCTGCTGTGCGACGAGCCCACCGAGGGCCTGGCCCCGGTGGTGGTCGAGCGGATCGGCGCGGCCCTGCGGGAGGTCAAGCAGCAGGGCGGGACCGTCCTGCTGATCGAGCAGAACGTGCGCTTCGCCAGCACCGTCGCCGACCGGCACTACCTGCTCGCGCAGGGCCGGGTCGTGGAGTCCCTGGACAACGCGCAGGTCCGCTCGCGCGAACGCGAGCTGCTCACCCACCTCGGCATCTGAGAACCGGAGGCACGACATGCGCAGAGGCACCATCGCCGCCACCGTCCTGCTGGCGGTCGCGCTGACCGCCTGCGGGCGCGGCGGACCCAGCGGCGGCGGCGAGGGCGGGGTGAGCGGCGACAAGCTGGTGCTCGCCGTGCTCAACGACCAGTCCGGCATCTACTCGCAGCTGTCCGGCAAGAACAGCGTGGCCGCCGTCGAGATGGCGGTCGAGGACTTCAAGGCCAAGTACGGCGAGGACGCGGTCACCTCGAACGTCGAGGTGATCACCGCAGACCACCAGAACAAGCCGGACATCGCCAACACCAAGGCCCAGGAGCTCTACGACCGGCAGGACGCCGACCTCATCCTCGACGTCCCCGCCTCCTCGGCCGCGCTGGCGGTGGCGGCGCAGGCGAAGGCCAAGAAGAAGGTCTACTTCAACATCGGCGCCGCGACGACCGAGCTGACCGGCAAGCAGTGCAACAAGTACACGTTCCACTACGCGTACGACACGTACATGCTGGCGAACGGCACCGGCCGGACGGTGACCGAGAAGGGCGGCAAGTCCTGGTACATCGTCTACCCGGACTACGCCTTCGGCCAGGACATGCAGAAGAGCTTCACCTCGGCGATCGAGTCGGCCGGCGGCACGGTGGTGGCCGCGGACCCGGCGCCGTTCCCGAACGACAACTTCTCCACGTTCCTGCTCAAGGCGCCGACGCTGAACCCGAAGCCGGCGGTCATCGGGGTCATGCAGGCCGGCGGCGACCTGGTCAACGTGGTGAAGCAGTACAACGAGTTCAAGCTGCGGGACAAGGGCATCGACCTGTCGGTCGGGCTGATGTTCATCACCGACATCCACTCCCTCGGCGTGGACGCCTTCGCCGGCACCACCTTCACCGACGCCTGGTACTGGAACTTCGACGAGCAGAACCGGGCCTGGGCCGACAAGTTCCAGGCCCGGACCGGGACCCGGCCGTCGTTCGCGCACGCCGGCAACTACTCCGCGGCCACCCAGTACCTGGAGGCGGTGCAGCGGGCCGGCACCGACGGCTCCGACGCGGTCGTCGCCGCGCTGGAGGGCCACAAGTTCAACGACCTCTTCGCCCGCAACGGCGAGTTCCGGGCCGGGGACCACCGGATGGTGCACGACGCCTACCTGGCCCGGGTGAAGACCAAGGCCGAGGTCGGCGAGCCCTGGGACTACGAGGAGATCGTCGAGACGATCCCGGCGTCGGAGGCGTTCCGGCCGGAGTCGGCGAGCCTGGCGGCCGGCTGCAAGCTGGACGGGTAGGGCCGTGGTCGACCTCCTGCAGCAGGTCTTCAACGGGCTGGTCAGCGGCAGCTTCTACGCCCTGCTCGCCCTCGGGCTGGCGGTCATCTTCGGGATGCTCGGGGTGGTGAACTTCGCCCACGGCGCCTTCTACATGCTCGGCGCGTTCGGCACGTACGTGCTGCTGGACAGCTGGGGGCTGAACTTCTGGCTGGCGCTGGCGGTGGTGCCGGCGGCGCTGTTCGTCCTCGGGCTGGTCCTGGAGCGGACGCTGGTGCACCGGCTGCGGGAGCTCGACGCGCTGTACGGCTTCCTGCTCACCTTCGGCCTCACGCTGATCCTGCAGGACCTGGTCCGCCGGGAGTACGGCGTGCAGTCCCAGCCGTACCAGCCGCCGTCGCAGCTGTCGGGCTCGGTGGACCTGGGGCTGTTCGACTACCCGGCGTACCAGGTCTTCGTGCTGGTGTTCTCGGTGGTCACCTGCGTGGGCGTGTGGCTGCTGTTCACCCGGACCCGGGTCGGGGTGGTCGTCCGGGCCGCCACCGAGCGGGCCGAGCTGACCCGGGCGCTGGGCATCGACGTCGGCCGGTGGGTCACCCCGGTGTTCGCGTTCGGGGTGGCGCTGGCCGGGCTGGCCGGGGTGCTGGCCGCGCCGATGCGGGCGATCACCCCGCTGATGGGGGCCGACCTGATCATCGTGGTGTTCGCGGTGGTGGTGATCGGCGGGCTGGGCTCGATCTTCGGCTCGGTGGTGGCCGGGTTCCTGGTCGGGATGCTGCAGGCGGTCGCCAACCTCTACATCCCGTCGCTGTCCCAGGTGCTGGTGTTCGTGCTGATGGCGGTCGTGCTGCTGTGGCGGCCGGCCGGCCTGTTCGGCCGAGAGGAGCGGGTCGCGTGAACGCTGGTGCCCACGGACCGACCGCGCGGTGGTCGGCGTGCTGAGCCGGCGGCTGGGACCGCTGTGGCTCGGCCTCGGACTGCTGGCCGCGCTGGCCCTGCCCTGGCTGGTCTACCCGCCGGTCGCGCTGGACATCGCCTGCTGGGCGCTGTTCGCGGTGGCGCTGGACCTGTTGCTCGGCTTCACCGGGCTGCTGTCCTTCGGCCACGCCGCCTTCTGGGGCTCCAGCGCGTACGCGACCGGCCTGGTGGCCATCCACACCGGCCTGCCGTTCCCGCTGGCGGTGCTGGCCGGCGCGGTGGTCGCGATGGCGCTGGCGGTGCCGATCGGCTGGCTGTCGGTCCGGCGGACCGGCATCTACTTCGCGATGGTGACGCTGGCCTTCGCCCAGACGATCTACTTCGTGGTCAACCAGTGGGGCTCGGTCACCGGCGGGGAGAACGGGCTGCAGGGCGTCCCGCGCGAGCTCGGTGGGGTCGACCTGTCCGACCCGTTCGTCTTCTACTACTGGGCGCTGCCGATCGTGCTGCTCGGCATCGCGGCGGCCTGGCGGATCGTGCGGTCGCCGTTCGGCCGGGTGCTGGTGGCGATCCGGGACAACCCGGCCCGGGTCCGGGCGCTCGGCTACCCGGTCGAGCGGTACGAGGTGCTGGCGATCGTGCTGTCCGCCGGGCTGGCCGGGCTGGCCGGCGGGCTGTTCGCGGTCGGGCACGGGTTCGCCTCGCTGCAGGAGGTCTACTGGACCACCTCCGGCAAGGTCGTGATCATGACCGTGCTGGGCGGGATCGGGACCCTGTGGGGTCCGATCCTGGGCGCGATCCTGCTGGTGCTGCTGGAGGACCAGCTGGCCACCGCCGGGTTCGACGGGATCAACCTGGTCACCGGGCTGGTGTTCGTGCTGGTGGTGCTGCTGTTCCGGCGCGGGATCCTCGGTACGGTCCGGCACCTGCTGCTGCGCCGCCGGGACCGGCGGGTCCCCGACCCGGAGCCGGGAGTCGAACCGGCGTCGGCCCCGGCGGTCGAACCGGCCCGCTGACCCGGCCGGTGGCGGTCAGCGCCCGGCCGGCCGTCTCCGGCGCCCACCGCTGCGCGGCGAGCGCGCCGACCGCGCAGACCCCCGCCGCGGCCAACACGCCCGGGCCGACCCCGGAGGTCGCCAGCGCGACCGGCAGCAGGAACGTCCCGGCCGCCGCGCCGAGCCGGCTCGCCGCCGCCGCGAGCCCGACCCCGGCACTGCGCAGCTCGGTCGGGAACAGCTCGCTCGGGTACACCGCGCACAGGTCCGCCGAGGCCGCGTTGGTGAACGCGAAGGCCAGGAAGCAGGCGACGACGACCGCGGCCGGCGCGCCGGTCCACAGGCCGAGCACGGCCAGCGCCGTCCCGCCGATCCAGAACGGCCCGATCAGCAGCCGCCGCCGGCCGGTCCGCTCGATGAGCGCCACCCCGGCCAGCGCGCCGGCCGCGGCCACCCCGTTCACCGCCAGCGTGCCGGACCGCTGGTCCAGGCCGAACGCGGCCAGCACCTGCGGGATGAAGGTGGCCAGCGCGAAGTACGGCGCCACCAGGCAGGTCCAGAACAGGCAGGCGAACGCCGTCCGCCCCCGGTACGCCGGGGAGAACAGCGCCCGGAAGCCGGCCGGGCCGGCCGCCGGCTCCGCGGCCAGCTCGGCCGCCAGCCGGGCGTCGTCGCCGAGCAGCCGCAGCACCCGGCGGGCCTCCCCGGCCCGGCCGTGGCCGGCCAGCCAGCGCGGCGACTCGGGCAGCCCCAGCCGCAGCAGCAGCGTGCCGGCCGCGGGCAGCGCGCTGCTGGCCAGCACCCAGGTCCACGGCACGCCCACGGCCAGCAGCAGGTAGCCGGCGGCCACCGCGACGAGGAAGCCGCCGTACCACCAGACCATCAGCGCGGCGCCGCGCCGGCCGCGCCGATCCGCCGGCAGGAACTCCGCCAGCAGCGGCGGGCCGAGCGCGAAGTCGGCCCCGAGGGCCAGCCCGAGCAGCAGCCGCAGGACGACCAGCTGGCCGGCGTCCCGGGCCAGCGGCTGGGCGGCGGCGAGGACCACCACCAGCGCCACGGCCAGCAGGAACAGCGGTCGCCGGCCGGTCCGGCCGGTGAGCCACCCGGTCAGCGGGGCCCCGAGGAGGATGCCGATCAGCGAGGAGGCGCCGATCAGCCCGGCCTCGACCGGCGAGGCGCCACCACCGAGGGCGAGCAGCGGCAGGACGACGGTGACGGCGCCGCGGTCGTAGCCGTCCAGGGCCTGCCCGCCGCCGACGGCGAGCGACAGCCGGCGCAGGACGGCCCGGCCGCCGGCGGGCGGGGCCGCGGTGGTGCTGGTGCTGGCCATGACTCCTCGTCAGGGGGGCGGCCCGGCCCCCGGCCGGCTCAGCCGGTGGGGCGGGGCTGTGCGGGGTTGGTGGGGTCGCCGTGCGACGGCGGGTTCATCGGCGGGCCGGAGGTGACCGGTGAGACCGGGGAGCCGGCCGCGGCGGCCGGCGCGGCCTCCGGGGTCGCGGCCAGCGGCGAGCCGCCGGACGGCTCGGCCCCCTCGTCCAGGGCGGCCAGCCGGTGGCGCATCGCCTCGACCACGGGCAGCCGGTCGGCGTGCGAGACCTCGTACGCCAGCAGCGTGGCCAGCCCGTCGGCGTCCAGGCTGCGGATCCGGTGCTGCAGGGCGGCCAGGGGCAGGTGGTCGTAGTCCGGCAGCGGCAGGGCGTCGTGCGCGATGTCGGTGCCGGGCGACGTGTGCTCGTCCATGGGTTCCCTTCCTCGGGTGCCCCGGCGCACCGGTGCGCCGGGTGCGCCGGCCGTACCCCGGACCGGCCCGGTCACGCCGCCCGGCGCCCCGGTGGCCCGAACCGGTCCCGGGGGGCGGCGGGCGAACATTTAGGGTGCTCGTGTGAGCGAGCCGGGACCGCAGGAGATCGTGGTCAGCTGGGTCTTCGACGCGCCTCGGGAGCTGGTGTTCCGGGCGTTCACCGACGCCGGGCTGGTCGCCCGGTGGTGGGTGCCGGCCGAGGAGGAGGAGCTGGAGGTCGAGGAGCTGGACCCCCGGCCGGGCGGCGGCTGGCGGTTCCTCAACACCGACGCCGACGGCAACACGTACTCCTTCCGCGGCGTGTTCCACTCGGTCACGCCGGGCCGGATCGTGCAGACCTTCGAGTACGGCGGGATGCCCGGCCACGTCCTGCTGGAGACGCTGACGTTCACCGACCTCGGCGACGGCCGGACCCGGCTGACCGACAGCTCCGTGTTCCAGTCCGTCGCCGCCCGCGACGCGATGGCCGGCGGCGACGACGGCGGGGCCCGCGACAGCATGTGCCGGCTGGCCGTCCTGCTGGCCGAGCTGCAGTCCGGCTCCGGCCCGCTCGGCCCGGGCCGCGGAAGCCGCTCCGGCCCGGGCTGACCGCGGCGGGCGGCGGCCCGGCCGGGCGCCCGGTGGGTCATCGCAGCTGCGGGGCCAGGTCGTTGTCCACCATGCGCAGGGCGGACGCGATCGCCATG
>CADCTP010000445.1 GCA_902805565.1 uncultured Mycobacteriales bacterium | reverse complement strand
CCGGCGCCCTGCGGGCCGCGCTGGACCGCGCGCTGGCCACGTACGGGGTGGTGACCACCTGGGACGAGCTGCTCGTCCCGGTGCTCATCGCGGTGGGCGAGCGGTGGGCCACCACCGGGGAGGGCATCGAGGTCGAGCACCTGCTGGCCGAGGTGGCGATGAGCGCCCTGCGCGCGCTGGCCACCGCGCCGGAGCCGGCCAACGGCCGGCCGGTGCTGCTCGCCTGCGCCGCCGACGAGCGGCACAGCCTGCCGCTGTCCGCCCTGGCCGCGGCCCTGTCCGAGCAGGGCATCGGCTGCCGGCTGCTGGGCGGCGGGCTGCCGGCCGCGGCGCTGGCGGCCGCGGTGCGGCGGACCGGGCCTGCGGTGCTCATGGTGTGGGCGCAGCTCGGCTCGAGCGCGGACGTGCGGATGCTGGAGGACATGCCGGTGCTGCGGCCGCCGGTGTCGGTGCTGGCCGGCGGGTCCGGCTGGCGCGGTCGCCGGCTGCCGGCCCGGGTGACGTACGTGCCGGACCTGACGACCGCCGTGACCCTGGTCGTCCGCGCGACCGGGACGTGACCGCCGCGGCGCGGGCACTGGAGCACGCGGCCTGGTACGGCGCCCCACGGGACGGCATCGCCCTGCTGGCCGGGCTGGACCCGGCCGGCGACGTGCCGGCCCGGGTGCGCTGGCTGGCCGGCGTCTGCCTCGGCGCCACCGGTCGGTACGGCACGGCCCGCCGCTGGCTGGCCCCGGGGGGCGAACCGGCCGGCTCCGCGGCCGCGTCCTGTCTGGCCAGCCACCTGCGCCAGGTCGGCCGGCACGCCGAGGCGGAGCCGCTGGACCGGCTCGCCCTGGAGACCGCGGACAGCGCGGAGGAGACGGCCGACGCGCTCGTCGGGCTCGTCGCCGACGCGATCGGCCGGCACGACCTGACCGCCGCGGCGGCCCGGTTGGAAAACATACCGACGGTCGGTAGAGTAATCAACGGTGACGCAGAGTGGCGAAAAGGCGTTCGTGTGGCCTGGGTCACAGCGGAATTGGCCCTCTGTCGAAATAATTTTGGCGAGGCGATCCGGGCCGCGCGGCTGGCCGAGCGACGCTCACGCGACGCCACCGCGCGGCGACACGCCGTGAAGTCGAGACTCGTCCTCGGGGCCTCCCTGGACGCGGCCGGACGCCTGCGCCCGGCCGCCCGGGTGCTTCGCGGCACTGCGGCCGAAGCGACCAGTATGGACCTGTTTCCGCTGGTGACAGTGGCGTACGCGCTGCGGGCCGGGATCCTGGCCGAGCGCGCGCCGCAGACCGTCCGTCGCGAACGGCTGCGGGCAGATTCGGCGCAAAGGATCATCGAATATGCCGCCAGCGGCCGCACGACCCGATAGGCTGCTGGCCGGACCGCGCGCTCGTCCCCCGTCCCGGGCGGCGCGACTGTCCCGGCCGGGTATCCCCTTGGGTCACCCGGACGGTCTACAGTCACGAGGGCGTTCCACATCACGGGGGGTGATGCACGACCGACGCGGCCTGCGCTGAGGAGGATTCCGGTGACCAGCGTGCTCATCTGTGACGAGCGACGGGGGGTACGGGACGGTCTCGCGCAGTTCATGTCCGTCGTGCCGGGGGTCGATCGGGTCGACACCGTCGCCAGCGGCGACGACATGCTCGAGCGATTCCCCCGGGAGCGGCCCGACGTCGTCCTCGTCGGCACCCAGCGGGCGGTGGACACCGGGATCGTGCTGACCCGCCGGCTGGTGTCCCGGCACCCGCGGGCCTGCGTGCTGGTCTTCGGCGCCGCCGACGACACGGCCAACATCGTCGCCGCGGTCGCCTGCGGCGCCCGCGGCTACCTTCGCTGGGACGCCTCGCACGCCGAGGTGTGCGCGGCGCTGGCGCACGCGCTGGCCGGCGTCGAGCTGGCCGGCCCCCGGCCGGCCCGGCAGGACACCGACGTGCGGCTGACCGCCCGCGAGCTCCAGGTGCTGGTGGGGATGACCGAGGGCAAGAGCAACGGCGAGATCGGCCGGGAGCTCTTCCTCTCCGAGGACACCGTCAAGACCCACGCGCGGCGGCTGTTCCGCAAGCTCGGCGTGAACGACCGCGCCCAGGCCGTCGCCCACGGCTTCCGCCGGGGCCTGGTCTCCTAGCCCCGACCGTTTCTGCCCAGACCGCCGCGACGCGGGCCGGCTCCCTCCGGGGACCCGGCCCGCGTCGCGTTCCGGACCGGCTCCGCCCGGCGCCGGGCCACGGCGCTTCCGTGCACGGCGACCCGGCCCGTCGCGCGTGGACCGGAGCGGACGGGAGCCGGCCGGACCGGACGGCAGGAGGCCGCGGGCCGCCGGAGCGGACCGCGGCCTGGGGCCGGACGGGGGGACGGGTCAGGGGGAGGCGTCCGCCTCGGCCTCCGCGGCGGCGAACGCACCGTCCGCGAAGCCCCGGGCGTACTCCCAGGACACGTACTGGGCGGGGTCCGGGCCGAACGCCGGCTCGTGCACCCGGGTCCGCCCGACCTCGAGCAGGTGGCGCAGGTTGCTGCGCATCAGGTCCCACCCGAAGAAGTGCGACTCACCGCAGTCCACGCACTCGACCACGATGCCGCGCAGTCCGCGGGGCGCCAGCAGCGCCTGGAACACGTCCAGGTCCTCGATGTCGGCGAGCACGTCCTCGCGCTCGGCCGGCGTCAGGGGGGCGTCGATGCCGTCGTGGTCCTCCAGGTCGGCTAGGGCCGCGGCCGGGTCGGCCGGGTCGCCGAGGAACGGGTCCAGGGGCGAATCGTCCGTCACCTTGCTCACGGTAGCCGGTTCCGCCCCAGGTGCGGTAACCGTTCACCCGTACGCCGGTACCATTGGTCACTGCCCTCGTACCGGAAGGTGTGTCATGGACGTCCCCCTGCCGGAGAAGTTCGCGCCGGTCGGCCTGACCTACGACGACGTCCTGCTGCTTCCCGCGGCCTCGGAGGTGGTGCCCGGCGAGGTCGACACCACCGCCCGGCTGACCAGGGAGATCTCCGTCCGGGTGCCGCTGCTGTCCTCGGCCATGGACACCGTCACCGAGGCCCGGATGGCCATCGCGATGGCCCGCCAGGGCGGCGTAGGGGTGCTGCACTACAACCTCTCCGTCGACGACCAGGCGACCCAGGCCGACCTGGTGAAGCGGTCCGAGGCCGGCATGGTCAGCAACCCGGTGACCTGCGGGCCGGACGCGACGCTGGCCGACGTGGACGCGCTGTGCGCCCGCTACCGGATCTCCGGCGTGCCGGTCACCGACGACGACGGCGTCCTCGTCGGCATCGTGACCAACCGGGACATCCGCTTCGAGGCCGACCACGCCCGCCCGGTCCGCGAGATCATGACCAAGCAGCCGCTGGTGACCGCCCGGCCCGGGGTCGCCAAGTCCGACGCGCTGGCCCTGCTCCGGCAGAACAAGATCGAGAAGCTGCCGCTGGTCGACGAGGGCGGCCGGCTGCGCGGCCTGATCACGGTGAAGGACTTCACCAAGTCCGAGGCGTACCCGATGGCCACCAAGGACCCGGAGGGCCGGCTCGTGGTCGGGGCCGCTGTGGGGGTCGGCGAGGACGGCTGGAAGCGGGCCATGACGCTGATCGACGCGGGCGTCGACGTGATCGTGGTCGACACCGCCCACGGGCACTCCCGGGCCGTCCTGGAGGCCGTCAGCCGGCTCAAGCGGGACACCCGGGTGCAGGTGGTCGGGGGCAACGTGGCCACCCGGGCCGGCGCCCAGGCGCTGGTCGACGCGGGCGCGGACGGCGTGAAGGTCGGCGTGGGTCCGGGCTCGATCTGCACCACCCGGGTGGTGGCGGGGGTGGGCGTGCCCCAGGTCACCGCGATCCACGAGGCGTCGCTGGCCTGCCGGCCGGCGGGCGTGCCGGTGATCGGCGACGGCGGCCTGAAGTACTCCGGCGACATCAGCAAGGCGATCGCGGCCGGCGCCGACACCGTGATGCTGGGCAGCCTGCTCGCCGGCTGCGAGGAGTCCCCCGGCGAGCTGGTCTTCATCAACGGCAAGCAGTACAAGACCTACCGCGGGATGGGCTCGATCGGCGCGATGCAGTCCCGGGCGCACGGCAGCCGGCTGGAGGGCAACTCGCGCGGGCGGTACTTCCAGTCCGACGTGTTCGCCGACGACCAGCTCGTCCCGGAGGGCGTCGAGGGCCAGGTCCCGTACCGGGGGTCGCTCGCCGCGGTGGCCCACCAGCTCGTCGGGGGACTCCGCGCGGGCATGGGCTACGCCGGGTGTGCGACGATCCGGGACCTGCAGGACAGGGGCCAGCTGGTGCGCATCACGGCCGCCGGCCTGAAGGAGAGTCACCCGCACGACATCCAGATGACGATCGAGGCGCCCAACTACTCCGGTCGCTGAGGTCGGCGCCCGCCAGGAGGACAGGCAATTGCGCGACGTGGTCGAGATCGGCATGGGCAAGACGGCGCGCCGGGGCTACCACCTGGACGACCTGACGCTGGTGCCGTCCCGGCGCACCCGGGGCTCGGCCGACGTGTCGATCGCCTGGCAGCTCGACGCGCACCGGCTGGACCTGCCGCTGATGGTGGCGCCGTCGGACGCGGTGGTCTCGCCGGCCACCGCGGCCGTGGTCGACAAGCTCGGCGGGCTGGCGGTGCTCAACGGCGAGGGCCTGTGGACCCGGCACGAGGAGCCCGAGCCGGTGCTCGCCCGGATCGTGGAGGCGGCGGACAGCGGGGACCGGCTGGCCGCCCAGCGGGCGGTCCGGGACGCGTACGCCGCCCCGGTCCGGCCCGAGCTGGTCGCCGCCCGGATCGAGGAGATCCGGGGCACCGGCGCCCGCACCTCGATCCGGTTCTCCCCGCAGAACGCGCTGGTCTTCGCGAACACCGCGCTGGACGCCGGCGTCGACGTCCTGGTCATCCAGGGCACGGTGATCTCGGCCGAGCACGTGGCCGCCGGCCGGGAGCCGCTGAACCTCAAGACGTTCATCGCGCTGCTGGACATCCCGGTGGTGGTCGGCGGCTGCGGCGACTACCAGACCGCGCTGCACCTGATGCGGACCGGCGCGGCCGGCGTCATCGTCGGGTACGGCGCGCACCGCGAATCGACCACCCACCAGGTGCTCGGCATCGAGGTGCCGATGGCCACCGCCATCGCCGACGCCGCCGCGGCCCGGCGGGACTACCTGGACGAGACCGGCGGCCGGTACGTGCACCTGGTCGCGTACGGGGACATGACCACCGGCGGCGACGCGGCCAAGGCCATCGCCTGCGGCGCCGACGCGGTCATGCTCGGCGAGCCGCTGGCGCTGGCGGCCGAGTCCCCCGGCGCGGGGTGGTACTGGGATCCCACCGTCTCCCACCCGAAGCTGCCCCGGTCCTGGATGCACCACTCCCGGGACCTGGTCGCCGACCACGACGCCCCGGCGCTGTCGGAGGTGCTGCTCGGCCCGACCGCCGACGCCTCCGGCGCCCGCAACATCTTCGGCGCGCTGCGCCGGGCGATGGCGAAGTGCGGCTACTCCAGCGTCAAGGAGTTCCAGAAGGTCGAGCTGACGGTCGCGGGCTAGCGGCCCGCGGGCCGGGCGGTCGCGGGCCGGGCGGTCGCGGGCCGGGCGGTCGCGGCTAGAGCCAGCCCTTGCGCCGGAAGCCGAGCCAGGCGCCGCCGGCCAGCAGCACGGTGATGACGCTGCTGGTCACGAAGCCGTAATCCTGCCCGAAGCCGGGGTACGGCACGTTCTGGCCGTAGAAGCCGGTGACCGCGGTCGGCACCGCGATGATCGCGGCCCACGCCGACAGCTTGCGCACCACCTGGTTGAGCTGGGCGTTGGCCAGCGACAGCCCGGTCTCCACGATCGTGGTGACCACGTCGCGCAGGTTCTCGGTCCACTCGTTCGCCCGGATCACGTGGTCGCGCAGGTCCCGGAACCGCTCCCCCAGCTCGCCCTGGTCGGCCGGGTCGCCGTGCCGGGCCAGCGAGTCGGCGACGTCCCGCATCGGCAGCACCACCTTGCGCATGGCGGTCAGCGTGCGGCGCAGGTCGTACGTGGCCCGCTGCGGGTCGGGCGCGGACCGGACCTGCTCGTCGAAGAGCTGGTCCTCGGCCGCCCCGACCCGGTCGTCGAGCCGCTCCAGCACGTCGAGGTGGCCGTCGACGACGACGTCGAGCAGCCCGTAGAGCAGCGCCCGGGAGCCGTACTCGCGCAGCTCCGGGGTGTCGTCCCAGGCCCGGACGACCACCTCGGGGTCGAAGTCCTCCCGGTGGACGGTGACCAGCGCCCGCGGCAGCAGGAAGGCCGACACCTTCGACTGCCGCAGCGGCCCGTCCATCGGGAGGTCCAGCGCGTACGTGGTGACGAACACGTGCGTCGGGTAGCGGTCCACCTTGGGCCGCTCGTGGTGCTCGACCGCGTCCTCGACCGCGAGCGGGTCCAGGCCGAGCTCGTCGGCGAGCTGGGCCAGCTCGTCCCGGTCGGGCAGGCAGAGGTCCACCCACACCACCCGGTCGTCCCGGGCCAACTGCTCGGAGACGTCCGCGACCGGGAAGTCCTCCTGCTCGAGGACCCCCTTGTGCCAGACCCGGGTGCGCGCCAACCGGGGGTTACGGCAGCGGGTCGTCGTTGTAGATCCGGTGCTCCTCCACGATGCCGCCGGTCTCCAGCGGCTGGCCGCGGTTGGCCCGCGTCGTCAGGATGGCCAGCGAGATCAGGAAGAGGATCCCGCCCACGATCATCAGGATCACCCCGACCGTGTCGAGGTCCAGACCCCGCGGCGACCAGTCGACGGCGAACGTGAGGATCGCGCCGAGCGCGATCACGAACAGGCTTGCGCCGATCTTCATCCCGCATTACCTCCCTTGTCGGAACGGCTATCTACCCGGTCCTACGTTGCGCCACACGGACCGGGGTGGGGGACCCCCTAGACTTCGGAGCGTGACGATCGACCCTACGGCCGACCTGGTGCTCGTCGTCGACTACGGCGCGCAGTACGCCCAGCTCATCGCCCGGAGGGTGCGTGAGGCCCGGGTCTACTCCGAGATCGTGCCGCACGACACGCCGTACGAGGAGATCCTGGCCCGCCGGCCCAAGGCGGTGATCCTGTCCGGCGGCCCCTCCTCGGTCTACGCGCCGGGCGCCCCGCAGGCCCCGGCCGAGCTGATCACGGCCGGCGTGCCGACGCTGGGCATCTGCTACGGCTTCCAGGCGATGGCCCAGGCCCTCGGCGGCACGGTGGCCCGGACCGGGCGCTCGGAGTTCGGCCGCACCCCGCTGGCCCCGGTCGGCGGCGGCGGGGTGCTCGGGCTGACCGGGCGCACGGTGTGGATGTCGCACGGCGACGCGGTGTCCGCGGCGCCGCCCGGGTTCGCGGTGACGGCGTCCACCGCGGACAGCCCGGTGGCCGCGTTCGAGGACCCGGAGCGCGGCCTGTACGGCGTGCAGTTCCACCCCGAGGTGCTGCACACCGAGGCCGGGCAGGCCGTCCTGGAGCGCTTCCTCCTCGAGGGCGCCGGCTGCCGTCCACTGTGGACCGAGGCCAACATCGTCGACGAGCAGGTCGCCGCGGTGCGGGCCCAGGTCGGCGGCAAGCGGGTGATCTGCGGGCTGTCCGGCGGGGTCGACTCGGCGGTCGCCGCGGCCCTGGTCCAGCGGGCGGTCGGCGACCAGCTCACCTGCGTCTTCGTCGACCACGGGCTGCTGCGCGCCGGCGAGGCCGAGCAGGTCGAGCAGGACTTCGTCGCGGCCACCGGGGTGAAGCTGCACGTGGTGGACGCGGCCGCGACCTTCCTGGCCGCGCTGGCCGGGGTGTCCGACCCGGAGCGGAAGCGGAAGATCATCGGCCGCGAGTTCATCCGGTCCTTCGAGGGCGCGGCCCGGGCGATCGCCGCCGACGAGAGCGTCGACTTCCTGGTGCAGGGCACGCTCTACCCGGACGTGGTCGAGTCCGGCGGGGGCTCCGGCGCCGCCACCATCAAGTCCCACCACAACGTCGGCGGGCTGCCCGAGGACCTCCAGTTCTCGCTGGTCGAGCCGCTGCGGACGCTGTTCAAGGACGAGGTGCGCCGGGTCGGGTCGCAGCTGGGGCTGCCGGACGCGATCGTCTGGCGGCAGCCGTTCCCCGGGCCGGGGCTGGCGATCCGGATCGTCGGCGAGGTCACCGCGGACCGGCTGGCGGTGCTCCGGGCGGCCGACGCGATCGCCCGCGCCGAGCTGACCGCGGCCGGCCTGGACCGCGAGATCTGGCAGTGCCCGGTGGTGCTGCTGGCCGACGTCCGCTCGGTCGGGGTGCAGGGCGACGGCCGGACGTACGGGCACCCGGTGGTGCTGCGGCCGGTGTCCTCCGAGGACGCGATGACCGCCGACTGGACCCGGGTGCCGTACGAGGTGCTGGAGCGCATCTCCACCCGGATCACCAACGAGGTCCGCGAGGTCAACCGGGTCGTCCTCGACGTGACCAGCAAGCCCCCCGGCACTATCGAGTGGGAGTAGGGCGCGACGGTTCCGCTCGGCGAACCGTCGCGTTACACTCCTGGTGCGTGTGAGCGCTCCCATGACGCTCCCCGCCCGCCGGCGGCGACGGCGCGACCCCGGTCGCGACGGAGGCGGTCCGATGTCCCAGCACTCGGATCGGCGCGCCGGGAGGAGGCGGCTGCCCGTCCCGTTCCCGGGTCCGCCGACTGCGGCGCCGTGCGTGACCCTCCCGAGTCGCGGCCCGCCCGCGACCGCCCGGAAGGATCCCCGTGAGACTGCGCAGAGTCCTCGCACTCGTCCTCGGCGCCGCGGTGTCCGCGACCGTCGTGTCGGTGCTCACCGCGTCACCGGCCGCCGCGCACGGCGCCATGATGCAGCCCGGCAGCCGCACGTACCTGTGCTGGCAGGACGGCCTGAGCCCGCAGGGCAACATCGTGTCGCACAACCCCGCCTGCGGGGCCGCCGTGGCCCAGAGCGGCGACAACTCCCTCTACAACTGGTTCTCGGTGCTGCGCTCGGACGGCGCCGGCCGGACCCGCGGCTTCATCCCCGACGGCAAGCTGTGCAGCGGCGGCAACCCGGGCTTCGCCGGGTTCGACCTGCCCCGCAACGACTGGCCGCAGACCCACCTGACCTCGGGCGCCAACATCCAGTTCCGCTACAGCAACTGGGCGGCGCACCCGGGCTGGTTCTACATGTACGTCACCAAGGACACCTGGAGCCCGACCCGCGCGCTGACCTGGGACGACCTGGAGCCCGCGCCGTTCCTGTCGGTGGACCGGCCGCCGCAGGTCGGCTCGCCCGGCAGCAACGGCGGGCACTACTACTGGTCCGGGCGGCTGCCCACGGCCAAGTCCGGCAAGCACATCATCTACTCGGTGTGGAGCCGCTCGGACAGCACGGAGACCTTCTACGGCTGCTCGGACGTCGTCTTCGACGGCGGCAACGGCGAGGTGACCGGGGTCGGCAGCGGCGGCGGCTACCCGACGCCGAGCCCGACCCAGCCCACCCCGAGCCCGACCACCCCGGCACCCACCACGCCGGCGCCGACCACCCCGGCCCCGACCACCCCGGCCCCGGGCCTGTCCTGCACCGCCACCGTGCGGGTGGAGAGCACCTGGACCGGCGGCTTCCAGGCGACGGTGACCGTACGGAACACCGGGACCACGACGGTCAACCCGTGGGTCGCCGGCTGGCACATGGAGTCGGCCACCGTCCGCGAGGGCTGGAACGCCACGGTCACCCAGAACGGGCACATGGTGACCGCTCAGGCCCCGAGCTGGGCCCGCTCGCTGGCTCCGGGCGCCTCGGTGACGATCGGGTTCAACGCCACCGGGTCGTCGACACCGCCACCGACGGCGGTCTCGCTCAACGGGTCCGCCTGCGGGTGACCCCGGGCGCCGCGGTGCCGGGCCACCGGCACCGCGGCGTCACCCCACGTACGGGGCGCAGGCCGGCTCGGCGGACAGGGCGGTGCGCAGCGCGGCCGGGGTGCCGGCGGTCGGCCGGGCCAGCGCCGCGCTGACCTCGCTCACCGCGGTCTCCGAGCCGGTCAGCAGGGACTGCAGGCCGATCTGGAACGTGGCCGCGGCCTTCGGGTCCAGCTTCGCCGCCTTGGCGGACAGCCCCCGCAGGGTGGTGGCCTGGTCGCCGACCGCCGCCGCCAGCGAGTCCGCGTACGCCTGGCCGCCGGAGACGTCGGCCACCCCGGCGTCCAGCAGCGCGGTGCGGAGCTGGTCGGTGCGGCCGGCCAGGCCGGTGTAGTAGGTGCCGACCACGGTGCGGACGGCGGCGCGGTCCTGCTCGCGGGCGATCGCCGTCACCAGCGCGCCGCCGGCCGAGTCGACCGCCTGCTGCCAGTCCCGCACGCTGCCGCAGATCGATCGGGCGTAGTCGGCCGGCAGCGTGCCGCGGGCGGGCTCCCGCAGCGTGAGCCAGTAGACCCCGGCCGCGACCAGCGCCATCGCCAGCAGCACGCTGGCCAGCACGGTCACCACGCTGCGCCGGCGGGGCCGCCGGCCGGACCTGGCCCGGGCGTCGTCGCGCCGGTCGTCCTGGTCGTCGTCGTCCGGGTCGTCGTCCGGCCCGAAGGGCCGGTGGGCCGCGGTCCCGTCCCCGGCCGCGCCGAACCGGGTCGCGCCGGAGCGCGGACCCGCGTCCGGGGCGCCGAACGGCTGGTGCGCGGCGGTCTCGTCGAGCGCGGGCCCGGCACCGAACGGCCGGCGC
>CADCTP010000444.1 GCA_902805565.1 uncultured Mycobacteriales bacterium | reverse complement strand
GTGGCCCTGGTGCTCCCGCAGCCGGACCCGGGCGCGGCGGCCCGTACGGTCGCCCAGGCCGTCGAGCACGGCACGGGCAGCCCGGTCACCGCCGGCGCCGGCGGGCCCGGCCGCGGCCCGGAGGGCGTCGCCGCCGCCCACGCCGAGGCCGTGCACTGCCTGGAGGCGATGCTGGCGCTGGGCCGGCGGGGCACCGGCGGCGGGATGGCCGACCTGGGCTTCCTCGGGCTGGTCCTCGGCGACAGCCGGGACGCCGGCGACTTCGTCCGCCGCACGATCGGCCCGCTGCTGGACTACGACACCCGCCGCGGCACCGAGCTGCTCGGCACGCTGGAGCAGTACTTCGCGCACGGCGGTAGCCTCGCCCGCACCCGCGAGGTCCTGCACGTCCACGTCAACACCGTCGCCCAGCGGCTGGACCGCGTCGGTCGCCTCCTCGGCGCGGACTGGAACACCCCGGAGCGGGCCCTGGAGGTCCAGCTCGCCCTCAAACTCCACCGCGCCACCAGGACCTGACCCGGCCGCCGGACCGCCGTTCCTCCGGGTCCCGCGGGGTGAGAGGGTGCCCGGGATGGAGATCGAGTTCGACCCCGCGGCGGATGCCGCCTATGTGCGGATCGTCGACCACATCCGCGCCGGCGAGGCGGTCACCCAGGTCGTGGTCGAGGACGACCGGTTGCCGGGAGAGGTGATCCTCGACCTGGACCGGGACGGCTTCCTGCTCGGCGTCGAGGTGCTCGGCGCGTCGGACCTGCTCCGCCCGGCCACCCTGGCCTCGGCGCGCCGCCCGGGCCGGAGCCTGGAGGGTGGGGCGGGCGGTGGATGAGGTGAGCGTCGTCATCGTGGGCACGGTCCTGGTCGGTGGCCTGGCGGTGGCCATCGGGCTCACGCTCCGGCGGTCCCTGGCCCACGGGGTGGACCGCGATCGGCTGGAGGCGGTCAACCGGGGGCTGAGCCTTCGCCAGCGGTGGCACGTCAACCGGGTCGTGTCGAAAGGCCGGGCGGTCGGGGACCCGGCGCTGGCCGGCTCGGCGGTGGCCCGGGCCCGGTACGTGCGGACCTTCAGTGGCCGGTTCGACCGCCGGGGCTGGCGCTGGGCCTGGTACGCCTTCGCCGTCGTCCAGCTCATGATCGCGATCCCGCGGCTGCTCGACCCCGGACCGTGGACGATCTCGCGCGTGCTCGGGGTCGCCTCGCCGCTGGTCCTGGCCGTTCTGCTCGTCAGTCTGCCGCCGATGCACCGCTCGTTCGTGCGCCGCGCGGAGCGGGCCGAGCAGCTCAACCTGCGCCTGCACCAGTGAGCCGGCGGAAGCCCGCAGGCCGGTCCACAGCGGACCGCATGGCCTGCTTCGCGGCGGAAGCGGCGGCGGTGCCTCCGGTACGGTCCGGTGGCATGTGGACCTCCCGGCGCCCCGAGGCCGGGCTACGGACGGTGCCGGCGCGCCGGCCCGGGTGGAAGCGGCTGCTCGGCCTGCCGATGACCCGGGTGGAGGGCGCCTTGGTCGCCCTCGCGATGCTCGGGTGGGTGGTGACGGGGATCGCCGCGCACTCGGGCTGGATCGCGTGGCCGACCGCCACCCTGTCCGCGGCCGCGTGCTCGCTCCCGCAGGCCGCGTACCGGCTGGCCTTCGACGACGACGAGGACGACTAGCGGCCCGTCAGTCCGGCGCGGCCTGCATGGCCGCGGCGGCGGTGCGGTGCCGGGCGAGCACGTCGTCCAGACCGGGGTGCACCGGGGTGCCGTCCAGGACGACGGGGCGGCCGGCGACGACGGTGTGCCGGGCCGCCAGCGGGCCGCAGCGCAGCCAGGCCTCGACCGGGTCGGACAGGGCACCGGCGTACGCGACGCCGGTCAGCGGCCAGACGACCAGGTCGCCGCAGGCGCCCACGGACAGCTCGCCGATCTCGCCGGCCCGGCCGAGGACGGCGGCGCCGCCGCGGGTGGCGATCTCCAGGGCGTCCCGGGCCGAGGTGGACGCCGGGCCGCCGCGCAGCTTGCCCTGGAGCATGGCGGTCCGGGCCTCCAGCCACAGCGACGCCGAGTCGGCCGAGGCCGAGCCGTCGCAGCCGAGGCCGACCGGGGCGCCGGCCGCGCGCAGCTCGGCCACCGGGGCCAGGCCGGCCCCGAGGATCATGTTGCTGCTCGGGCAGTGCGCGACGCCGGTGCCCCAGCGGCCGAGGCGGGCGGTCTCCGCGGCGTTCGGCCACACGCAGTGCGCCACCCAGGACCGGTCGGTGCCCCAGCCGACCTCCTCGAACAGCTCGATCGGCCGCATCCCGAACTGCTTGAGGCAGAACTCGTCCTCGTCCCGGTCCTCGGACAGGTGCGTGTGCAGCCGTACGTCCAGGCGCTCGGCCAGCTCCGCGGTCGCCCGCATCAGCCGCGGCGTGACCGAGAACGGCGAGCACGGGGCCAGCGCCACCCGCACCATCGCCGTCGGCGACGGGTCGTGGTGCAGCCGGACCAGCCGCTCGGAGTCGGCCAGGATCTCGTCGTCCTCCTGCACCACCGAGTCCGGCGGCAGGCCGCCGTCCTTCCGGGACAGCGACATCGAGCCGCGGGTCGGGTGGAAGCGCATCCCCAGCTCCGTCGCGGCGGCGATCTCGGCCGAGATGAGGTCGCCGGCGCCGCGCGGGTGCACGTACAGGTGGTCGGTGGAGGTGGTGCAGCCGCCGAGGGCCAGCTCGGTCAGGCCCACGTACGCCGAGACGTACGCCGCCTCCTCGTCCAGCCGGGTCCACAGCGGATAGAGCGTGACCAGCCAGTCGAACAGGCTGCCGCGCAGCGCGGGGCCGTACGCGCGGGTGAGGTTCTGGTAGATGTGGTGATGGGTGTTGACCAGG
This sequence comes from uncultured Mycobacteriales bacterium, assembly GCA_902805565.1. Taxonomy (GTDB): domain Bacteria; phylum Actinomycetota; class Actinomycetes; order Mycobacteriales; family CADCTP01; genus CADCTP01. The sequence goes on along the minus strand of CADCTP010000444.1, from coordinate 481 downwards.
CCCGGGGTGACCAGGCAGCCGGCGGCGTCCAGGACGGTGTCCGCGGCGGGCGCCTCGTCGGCCGGGCCGCCCAGGCCGCTGACCACGCCGCCGGTGACCGCGACCCAGCCGCCGGCGAGCTCCCGCCGCCCGGCGTCCACGGTCGCGACCAGCTCCGCATTCCGCACCAGCAGATCCGCCATGCCGCCATTGTCCCGGTCGCGGGGTTCGGCCGGGGAGCGGATCGGCGGCGGGCCCGGCGGCCCCCCGGGTACGTTGGAGGGCCGACCAGGAGGAGGTACGTCCGCGTGTTGCTGTCCGCCCCCCGCTTCGCGCTGCCGGAGACGGTGGCCGAGGTGACCGCGACGCTGGCCGACCGGCCCGGCGCGGTGCTGGTGGCCGGGGGCACCGAGGTCATGCCGGACCTGCTCTGGCGCCGCCGGTCGGCCGAGGGCTTCGTCTCGCTGCGCCGGGTCACCGCGCTGCGCGCCGTCGCCGCCAC
>CADCTP010000443.1 GCA_902805565.1 uncultured Mycobacteriales bacterium | reverse complement strand
CCGCGCGCGGCGGCGACGGCCGAGCGCAGCGCGGCCGGTTCGACGGCGCCCAGCCGGACGCCGGCGCCGATGCGCTCGAGGGTGTCGGCGTTGAGGAACTGGTCGACCGCCTGCGGGACGGCGACGGTCGGCACGCCGTACCAGAGGGCCTCACCGGCGCCGCCCATCCCCGCGTGGGTGATGAACACCTCGGCGTGCGCCAGGACGTCCAGCTGCGGCTGCACCCGCGCCACCAGCGCCCCCGCCGGCAGCGGGCCGAGGTCGGCCGGGTCGACCTTGCCGCTGGCGAGGACGATGCGGTGGTCCTGGCCGAGGGCCTGCAGGCACAGTCGGTAGAGATCGGGCCGGTCGGTGTAGGCGGTGCCGAGGCTGACGTAGACCAGCGGCCGGTCGTCGCCGGGCGGCGGCGCCCAGCCGGTCAGCCGGGACGGGTCGGGGCAGGGCCCGGCGAAGACGTAGCGGTCCGGGTCCACCCGGTCGGCGTGCGGCTGCAGCACCCGCGGCACGAGCACGACGCAGGCCGACGGCCGGCCGAGGAAGGCCGTCCCGTCGTCGGGCACGCCGTGGGCGTCGAGCCAGCCGCGCAGCGCGGCGGCGTAGCGCCGCCCGCCCGGGGTGGCAGCCGTCTCGTCGACCGCCGCCATCTCCTCGTCGTAGCCGTCCCAGGCGACGTAGGCCGGGCTCAGCTGCACGGCGGGCACGTTCCAGCGACGCGCGGCCACGCGACCGGCGTAGCCGCCGATGTCGTAGAGCACCGCGTCGGGCTTCGGCGGCTGCTCCAGTCGCGGCAGCACCGCCGCCTGCTCGTCGAGGAACAGGTGCTGCGCGGCCGCCACGTCCTGCGGCCAGTGCTCGTCGGCGGTGGGCAGCAGCGAGGGGTGGGCGAGGACCTCCGCGCCGGTGGGTGCGACCAGCGGGGCGAGTCGCTCGCCGACGGCGTACGTGACGTGGTGGCCGCGTCGGACCAGCTCGGCGACGACGGCGAGGCCGGGGTAGACGTGACTCGGCGCGGTGGTACCGACCATGAGCAGGCGCATGGGGCAGTCCTTCCTGACGGGGACGCGGCACCCGGACGGGCGACGCGGGCACGCGGGCGCACCCCGTCGACATCCGAGCATCGGGGGGTACGGCCGGGCGCGGCCCTAGAGGAAGAGGAGCTGCTGCACGCCGAGAGTCTCCCGCGCAACGCCGCGGCCGAGCAACTCAGTTCCGGCCCGCTGATCGGCTGTCGAGGGTCCGTTACCAGGATCGGCTCATGCTCATGCTGCGGCAGAGGCCAGCAGGAGAGTCCCGAGCAGGCCGCGGTCCCGGAACTGCGGTAAAGGACCGTGCACGTGCGCTGCACTGTGCCGTCCGTGTTGATCTGCTGGCTGTAGAAGCTGCGGGTCCCCACTTGGCGTACCTGGTGGCGCGGCTCGGCGACCGCGGGTCGGGCGGCCGGCGGCTCAGGGGCTGGCGGCGAGGAACAGGAACGCCGCCAGCAGGACCAGGTGGACGACGCCCTGCAGGCGGGTGGCCCGGCCGGGTACGACGGTGAGCACCCCGACCGCGACCGTGACGGCCAGCAGGACCATCTGGGTGGGACCGAGGCCGAGCAGCAGCGGCGGGTCCAGCCAGATGGTCGCCACGGCGATGACCGGGATGGTCAGGCCGATGCTGGCCATCCCCGAGCCGAGCGCGAGGTTGAGGCTGACCTGGACGCGGTTGCGGCGGGCGGCGTTGGCCGCGGCCAGCGTCTCGGGCAGCAGCACCAGCAGGGCGATGACGACCCCGACGAAGGACTGCGGGAAGTTCAGCGCGGCGACGCCCTCCTCGATCGCCGGGGACTCCACCTTCGCCAGGCCGACCACCGCGATGAGGGCGACGATCAGCAGGCCCAGGCTGGTCAGCGCGGTGCGGGCGGTCGGCGGGTCGGCGTGCTCCTCGGCCGGGAGCGGGTCGCCGTTCGCGGCGACCGGCAGGAAGAAGTCGCGGTGGCGCACGGTCTGGGTGACGACGAACGCGCCGTACAGCGCCAGCGAGGCGAGCGCGGCGAAGGCGAGCTGGCCGGTGGAGAACTCGGGTCCGGGCCGGGACGTGGTGAAGGTGGGCAGGACCAGGCTGAGGGTGGCCAGCGTGGTCACGGTGGCCAGCGCCGCGCCGGTGCCCTCGGCGTTGAAGACGGTCACCCCGTGCCGCAGCGCGCCCAGCAGCAGCGAGAGACCGAGGATCCCGTTGCAGGTGATCATCACGGCGGCGAAGACGGTGTCCCGGGCCAGCGTCGAGGTGTCCGGCCCACCGGACAGCATCAGGGTCACGATCAGGGCCACCTCGATGACCGTGACGGCCACCGCGAGCACCAGCGACCCGAACGGCTCGCCGACCCGGAGCGCCACCACCTCGGCGTGGTGCACCGCGGCGAGGACGGCCGCCGCCAGCACCACGGCCACCACGACGACCGGCACCGTGTTGAGGTCCCGCCCCCAGGACGCCGCCAGCGTGACCAGGGCGATCGGTGGCACGGCCGTGCTCCAGGGCACCGTCCTGGACCGTGCGCCCGCCATGCCGTGAGTCTTCCAGAGGGCCGCCGGCCAGGACGGGAGCGGCCGGGCCGGCCGACGGGACGAGCCGGGTCGTGCCAGCCGTGCGGCGGCGGTGCCATCATGATCCGCATGGCGGTGGCCCGGTACGACGCGGTGGCGGACTTCCACGAGGCCGGCTTCCGGGACAGGTACGACGACCCGGTCAGCATGCGGCTGCTCGCCCCGGCCGCCCTGCGTGAGCCGGCCCCGCCCGCGGACCGGGCCCGGACCGCGCCCGGGGCCGCCCACCACCCGCTTCTCCCGGTCGTCGCGTGCACCCGCGCCCCCCGGTGAGCCTGGGACCGCTGCGGGCGGACGCGGCCGGGTCGCGGCTGGAGACCGTGGCCGGGTACGGCTGCCGGTTCCGCCGGACCGGCGTGGAGCTGGAGTCGCCGGCGGACGGGGTGGCCGTGCTGCTGTGGCCGGACGTGCGCTCGATCCGCGTCGAGGCCCCGGTCCGGCACCGCTGGGTGCGGGCGGCGCCGGAGATCGGGCTGTCCCTGCTGTCCTTCGAGCTCGGCGGCGTGCGGAGCCGGGACCTCCTGGTCCGGATCACCGGACCGCGCGGCGACCGGCCGCTGCTCGACCTCGGCCCGGTCGGCCCGTACGGCTGGCGGGCGGCGGTCGCGGTGGAGGCGCTGTTCCAGGCCCTGTCCGAGCGGGCGGCGCTGCCCGCGCTGGGCGACCCCGCCGCGGCGGCCGCGCTGGTCGCCGCGGCCACCGGCGTGCGCCGCCGCGGCGTGGGCGCCGCCGTCGACGCCGTCCTGGC
>CADCTP010000442.1 GCA_902805565.1 uncultured Mycobacteriales bacterium | reverse complement strand
CGCCGCGCCGGACCCCGCCGGCCCAACCCCCGGCGCCCCGGCCGGGCCGTACGCGGGCCCGGCCCCGGGGCCGGACCCCGCCACCCGGCCCGGTCCGGCCGGGGACGGGGCCGCCGTACGGCCCGGTCCGGTCGTCGGGGCCCCGGGGGGCGGGGTGGCCGAGCTGCGGGTGATCCCGGTGCGCGGGCTGCCCGACTTCCGGCCCGGGGACGACCTGGCCGGGGCGCTGGCCGCGGCGCTGCCGTGGCTGGCCGACGGCGACGTCGTGGTGGTGACCTCCAAGGCGGTGTCCAAGGTCGAGGGCCGGCTGGTGCCGGTGCCGGCCGACCCGGCGGGCCGGGAGGCCGCCCGGCAGGCCGCGGTCGACGCCGAGACGGTCCGGGTCGTGGCCGCCCGGGGCCGGACCCGGATCGTGGAGACCCGGCACGGGCTCGTCCTGGCCGCGGCCGGCGTGGACGCCAGCAACGTCCGGCCGGGCGAGCTGGCCCTGCTGCCGGTCGACCCGGACGCCTCGGCCCGCCGGCTCCGGGACGCGCTGCGCCGGCTGACCGGCCGGACCGTCGCGGTGGTGGTGTCGGACACGATGGGCCGGCCGTGGCGTACCGGCGTGGTGGACGTGGCCATCGGCGCCGCCGGCATCCGGGCCGTGGACGACCTGCGCGGGGCGACCGACACCCACGGGATGCGGCTCGGGATGACCGAGGTCGCGGTGGCCGACCAGGTCGCGGCGGCGGCCGAGCTGGCCAAGGGCAAGCTGTCCGGGGTGCCGGTGGCGGTGGTCCGGGGGCTGGCCCCGGTGGACGACCCGCGCGGCGCCCGGGGGATGCTCCGGTCCCCGGCCGAGGACCTGTTCCGGCTGGGCACCGCCGAGGCCGTCGAGCAGGGCCGCCGGGCCGCGCTGGCCGACCTGGCCGCCCCGGAGCCGCCGGCGCACGCGGACGCGCGGGCGACGCTGGCCGCCTGGACCCCGCCGGACGAGGACCAGCGGTCGCTGGCCACGGTGCTGCTCGCCTACCTCGACGCCCGCCCGGACGCGACCCGCCGGGCGTGCCGCCCCGGGCACCTCACCGCGAGCGCGCTGGTGCTGGACGCCACCGGCTCCCGGGTGCTGCTCACCCTGCACCCGCGGGTCGGGGCCTGGGTCCCGCTGGGCGGCCACCTCGAGCCCGAGGACGCGACCCTCGCCGCGGCCGCTGCCCGGGAGGCGGCCGAGGAGAGCGGCATCCCGGACCTGCGGCTGGACCCGGTCCCGCTGCACGTCGGGGTGCACCCGGTGACCTGCTCGCTCGGCGTGCCGACCCGGCACCTGGACGTGACGTTCCTGCTCACCGCGCCGGACGGGGCCCGGCCGGTGCGCAGCGACGAGTCCGACGACCTGGCCTGGTTCCCGGTCGACGCGCTGCCGGCCGGGGCGGTGGCGGACCTGCCGCCGCTGCTGGCGCACGGCGCCGCCCGGCTCGCCGGCACCGGCTGACCCTGCCGGCTGACCCGCGGCCGGCTGACCCGCGGCCGGACGGGCCCGGCGGGCCGGTTGGTAGCGTCGCTGCCGTGGGAGCTCTGGACCAGATCGCCGGGTGGCCGGTCGGCAGCGCGTCGGCCGCGGTGGTCGGCGCGGACGGGACAGTGCTGGAGGAGTGGGGCGACCAGACCCGGGCGTACCCGCTGGCCTCGGTCACCAAGCCGCTGGTCGCGCTGAGCGTGCTGCTGGCGGTGGAGGAGGGCGCGCTCACCCTGGACGACCCGGCCGGGCCGGCCGGCTCGACCGTGCGGCACCTGCTCGCGCACGCCTCCGGGCTGGCCCCGGACTCCCCGGCCGCGGTGGCCAGGCCGGGCACCCGGCGGATCTACTCCAACGCCGGCTTCAACGCGCTGGGTGACCACCTGGCCACGGTGACGGGCATCCCGCTGGCCGACTACCTCCGGCAGGCCGTCTGCGAGCCGCTGGGGCTGGGCACGACCACGCTCACCGGGCCGGCCGCGTGGGGCGGGAACGCCGGCACCGGCGACCTCGCCGCGGTCGCGGCCGAGCTGCTGCGGCCGGCGAAGCTGCTGCACCCCAGCACGGTGGCCCAACTGCGGGAGGTGCAGTTCCCCGGGCTGACCGGCGTGGTGCCCGGGTTCGGCCGGCAGGCCAGCAACGACTGGGGGCTCGGCGTCGAGGTCCGCGGGGCCAAGACGCCGCACTGGACCGGCGCGACCAACTCCCCCGGGACGTTCGGGCACTTCGGCCGGGCCGGCACGTTCCTGTGGGTCGACCCGGAGGCCCGGCTGGCGCTGGTCGTGCTCACCGACACCGAGTTCGAGCAGTGGGCGAAGGACGGCTGGCCGCCGCTGGCCGACGCGGTCCTGGCCGCCCACGCCGGCCGGTGACCGGCTACATCGACCGGTAGTCGATCGGGGAGAACCGCGGGCCCCGCTTCGGCTTCCCCACCCGGCTCAGCCCGACCAGCAGCACCACCCGGTGCCGGTGCCCGGGCCACTCGGCCAGCACCTCCAGCATCCCGTCGTCGTCCAGCGGGCCGCCGACCAGCGCCCAGCCGACCAGGTCCGGGATGTGGAAGTCGCCGACCGAGACCGCGTCGGCGTCGCCGAGGGCCCGCTGCGCGGTCTCCGCGGCGGTCCAGACCCCGACCCCGGGCACCACCCGCAGCCGGGCCAGCGCCTCCGCCGCGCTCATCCCGCAGCACTCCTCCAGCCGGGCCGCGACCGTGGCGGCGGCCCGCAGCGCCCGCTGCCGCTTCAGGTCGACGCCGGCCCGGTGCCAGTCCCAGGTCGGGACGTCGAGCAGCGTCCGCGGCGGCGGCGGGACCCGCAGGTCGCGCATCGGCCCGGGCGCCGGCGTGCCGTACCGCCGGAGCAGGAAGCGCCAGGCCTGGTGGGCCTGGGTGCCGGTCACCCGCTGCTCCAGGATCGCCGGCACCAGCGCGTCCAGGACCAGGCCGGTCCGGGGCACCCGCAGCCCGGGGTACCGGCGGTGCACGTCCCGCAGCAGCGGGTGCCGCGGCTCGAACGTCGACGGGTCGTCCCGGACACCGAGCAGGTCCGGCACGGACGCGATGGTCCAGGACGCCCCGGGGCCCCACGCGGTGGCGTGCACCTCGCCGGGCGCGCCGACCCGCAGCGCCAGCGTGGCCGGCCCCTCCGGGGTGAGCGCCGCCCGCCAGAACGTGCCGTCCGGGCCGAACCGGTGCGCCGGGTCACCCGGCCCGCGGACCAGCGCGGACAGCGTGCGGCGTACGTCGACCGCCCAGCCGGCGCGCCACACCGTCTCCACCGCCGGCCCGGCCGGCGGGGCCTCCTCGACCGGCTCCCGGGCGGCGGCACCGAGCGGCCGGCGAC
>CADCTP010000441.1 GCA_902805565.1 uncultured Mycobacteriales bacterium | reverse complement strand
GAACTGCGCCGAGCCGGGCGCCGCGGAGGCCGCCGGCGAGCCGGGCGACGGGATAGCCATGGGCCCCGCCAAGCCGCCACCGCCCGGGCGGGTCATCGACCTCGGCGGCCCGGTCCCGGGGACCGACCCGGACGTGCTGGAGGAGCGGGTCGAGCAGGTCCCGGACGAGGGCCGGTTCAGCGACCAGGTCCGGGACAACCTGGAGAAGTACCCGCTGCCGGGCGTCCCGCAGCCGGACCTGAGCGACTGGGAGGACTGGGACGGCGAGGTCATCATGGGGCCGGACGGCCCGCAGATCGTCGTCCCGCAGGACGAGGCGCGCGAGGCGATGTGGGGGTGGGTCATCCAGATCATCGCCGGCACCGTGGGCACGCTGGCCGGCTGGACCGCCGCGGCGCTGTGCACGGCCTCGCTCGGGCCGGAGGCCGTCGTCGCCTGCGGCGCGATCCAGGGATACGTCACGACGTTCCTGTGGGTCATGGTCTCCGGCCTGCTGGGCGGGCAGTCGATCACCGACCCGCAGCTGTGGGCGGCGTCCCTGGCCGGGGGCATCGTCGCCGCGGTCGGCGGCGCCGTGTGGGGGAAGTGGCTCAAGCCGTGGGTGGACGCCAACGCCCAGCCGCTGCTCCGCAAGATCGGCGACGCGGTCGGCAACGCGGCCACCGCGTTCGGCTCCAGCGTGATCCGCGGCCTGCAGCGGGTCCGGGACTTCGTCTTCGACGTGGCCGACACGATCGACCTCGAGTTCTGGAAGGCGGCCCGCCGGTTGGGCTACGAGGGCTGACCCGGCACCGGGCCGCGATGTACGGACCGCGGCCCGGCTCCTGCCGGGGACGGGGAGCCGGGCCGCTGTCGGTGGGTCAGGCCTGGCTGGGCCGGGCCCGGCCCAGCCAGACCAGGATCGCCTCGGCCCGGGACCGGACGCCGAGCTTGGCGTAGATGTTGTTGAGGTGGTTGCGGACCGTCTTCTCGGCGATGAACTCGCGCCGGGCGATGGAGGAGTTCGGATGGCCCTCGGCGACCAGCTCCATGATCTGGCGCTCCCGCCGGGACAGCGAGCCGGCCAGCTCCGCCGGCACCGAGGAGCGGTCCGGGTGCTGCAGCCGGTGCACCACCGCCGCCAGCACCGACGGGGACAGGTGGCTGCGCCCGGCCGCGGTGCCGAGCGCGGCGGCCAGCACCTCGGTGCCGCTGAACTGCCCGTCGACCAGGTAGCTGGTGGCGCCGGCCTGCAGCGCGCGGACGATCTCGCCCTGCTCGGACTCGGCCGAGACGACCAGGATCGGGGCGGACTCCCCCGCCGACACGTGGGCCCGGACGTCCGGGGCCGGGGTGGCCGAGCGCAGCACCACCAGCCCCGGGCGGGCCGGCCGGTGCCGGCCGGAGCGCCAGGCGGTCGGCGCCGGGGACGGCCCGGACACCGGCCGGGGACCGTACGGCCCGGGGTGGCCGGCCGGGCGGGGAGCCACCGGCACCGGCACCGGCTGGCCGGCCCGCACGCCAGGGGCGATCCGCACCCGCAGCAGCGGGCAGGTCGTCAGCGCCTGCACCAGGTCGTCCCGGGCCCGGCCGGGCTCGCCGAGCAGGGTCACCTCCAGCGGGAAGGCCAGCCGGTCGGCGTCGCCGCCCGCGGCGGACACCGGGTGGTGGGGGACGTCCGGCCCGGGCCGGCGCGCCGGCAGCGGGGTCACGCCGGCCAGGTGGTGAGCGTGCCATCGGCCTTGGTCGGTCACAGTCACGGCAGCCTCCGGGACGAGAAGGACCCGCCGCGCCGTACGTGGGCGACGCTGCCCGTTAACGTCGGCGGGGGTCGAGCGCCCACGCACCGTAAGATGACGGTTGCCGCCACCGATGGGCCCAACGGCCCACCTTTCCCGGCAGGGGGGCCCAAGTCTCTGGGCCCTAGCCCACCGGGGACCACAGGAACGGTCAGGAGCGGGCGCTCCACAGCGCGACGGCCTGGGCCCGCGACGTGACCCCGAGCTTGGCGTACACGTGGTTGAGGTGGTTCTTCACGGTCTTCTCCGCCAGCACCAGGGTGGCGGCGATCTCCGCGTTCGACAGGCCGTCGACCAGCAGCTCGACCAGCTGCCGCTCCCGCCGGGTGAGCCCGAAGCGCAGGCGCATCGCCGACTCCGCCTCGGCCCGGGCCCGGACGCTCTGCACCGCCACCGACGCCGCGCCCGGGGACAGCCAGACCTGCCCGGCGGCGATCGCCCGGACCGCCCGCGGCAGGTCGTCCGGATGCAGCTCGCCGTGCACGATGAAGCCGTGCGCCCCGCGGGCCAGCGCCGCCCGCACCACGTCGGCGCTGCCGTCGGAGGTGAGCATCAGCACCCGGGTCAGCTCGGCCAGCCGGTCGACGATGTCCAGCCCGTCGGCCACCGGCATCCGGTGGTCCAGCAGGGTGACCGTGGGCAGGTGCCGGGCCACCGCGGCCAGCCCGGACCGGCCGTCGGCCGCCTCGGCCAGCACCTGGAAGCCGCCGGCCGAGTCCAGCAGCGCCCGCAGCCCGGCCCGGACCATCGGGTTGTCCTCCACGATCACCACGGTGATCACGGCCTCGCCGCCCCCGGCGGCGAGCCCGTCCCGGTCCGCCGCCCCCTGACCGCGGCGCTCCCGCCGGTCGAGGGGCAGCGGAGAGCGTCCGGCGGCAGGCCCACGCCGGCAGCATAGGTCGCGCGGCCCCGGGTCGGCACGGGTCGCGCCGGGTGGCGGACGGCTCTGCGCCGCGCGCGTGGACCACGGGAGCGGTTCGCCGGCCAGGGTCGTCCGACCCGATCGCCGACCCAGCGCGGACGGGTACCCGCTGGGTCACGCTGCTCTGTCCCGGGGCCGCCGGCCGCGCCGATCCTGGCGGGCATGAACCCACGGCAGCGTCGCGGCGTGATGCTCCTGCTGCTCTCCATCATCGGGGCGGCCGGGGTGTTCTCCGCCGTGTCCCGGTACACCGCCTCGGTCGCCGAGCAGCTCGGCCCGACCCGGCCGGTGCTCACCCTGACCCGTGACCTCCCGGCGTACCAGCGGCTGCGCGAGTCCGACGTCGCCGTCGTCGAGGTCCCGGTCATGTACACGACCGAGGGCCAGCTCTCCCGGTGGGACCAGGTGGCCGGGCGGGTGCCGGTGACCCTGCTGGCCGCCGGCTCCCGGCTGCAGCAGGACGTGCTGGTCCCGACGCCCGCGGCCAGGGCCGGCGAGCGCGAGGTCACGGTGAACGTCGGGGTGGAGGCCAGCATCGCCGCGGTGCTCGCCCCGGAGGACCGGGTCGACATCGTGGCCGCGTACGCCGCGGCCGGCAAGCAGAAGGCGTACGCGCAGATCACCGTGTCCGGGGCCCGGGTGCTGCGGGTCCGGCCGCTGGTCGAGGGACGCGCCGCCCGGGAGGAGCTGCCCGAGGGCAGCCTGGCCGGCGACACCACGCTGGCCGTCACGCTGGCGCTGCCGCCGGAGGCGGTGGCCAAGGTGGTGCTGGCCCAGACGGTCGCCAAGAACCTCCGGCTCGCCCTGCAACCGAAGGGCGTGTCGCCGAAACCCTTCGCACCGGACGGAGCGGGCCGATGACGTACAAGGTGCTGCTGGCCACCGCGGACCCGGCGCTGCACCCGGAGATCCGCGACCTGTTCGCCGAGAGCGGCGAGTTCACCGTCGCGCAGACGGTCTCCACGGCGGCCGCGCTGGTGGCCGAGGTGGCCGACCGGGAGCCGGAGCTCGTGCTGCTGCACGAGGACCTCGGCCCGGCGCCGGCGCTGGCGATCGTGCGGGACCTGCTGGACCGGCGGCCCACCCTGGCGGTGGTGCTGATCAGCCGGGACGGCGGGGCCGGGATGCTGTCGGCGGCGATGGAGGCCGGCGCCCGCGGCGTGGTGACCCTGCCGGTGTCGTACGCGGACGTGCAGACCCGGCTGACCTCGGCCGCCGCCTGGTCCCAGCGGGTACGGGCCCGGCTGGCCGACGCCGAGGACCCGGACAACGCCGTCGCCCTGGGCCGGATCGTCGCCGTGGCCGGGGCCAAGGGCGGCTGCGGGACGACCACCGTCGCCGCCCAGGTGGCGCTGGCCGCGGCCCGCTCCGGCGGCCGCCGCGGGGTGTGCCTGGTGGACCTGGACCTGCAGGCCGGCGACGTGGCCACGTTCTTCGGGGTGACCGCGCACCACGACCTGGCCGACCTGGTCGACGTGGCCGACGAGCTGACCGGCCGGTCGATCACCGGGGTGCTGTTCCGGCACTCCTCGGGGGTGCAGATCCTGCCGGCGCCGGAGGAGGGCGAGCGGGCCGAGCTGGTCACCGCCAGCGTCGCCCGGCGGGTGCTCGGGGTGCTGCGGACGATGTTCGACGCGGTGGTGGTGGACTGCGGGTCGGTGGTGTCCGAGGCGAACCTCGGCGCGGTCGAGATCGCCGACCGGGTGCTGGTGGTGTCCACCCCGGACGTGCTGTCGCTGCGCGGGGCGCACCGGCTGACCCGGATGTGGGACCGGTTGCAGGTCCGCAAGCCGGCCGACTGCGACGTGCTGCTCAACCGGGCGCACCGGCGCAACGTGGTGCAGCCGGGGCTGGCCCGCCGGGTGGTGGAGTCGCCGCTGGCCGCGACCACGATCCCGGCCCGGTTCCGCCGGCTGGAGGAGGCCGCGAACACCGGCGCCACCGACATCGTGGACGACAAGCGGCTGGCCACCGCGTACGCGCGGATCGCCGCGGACGCCGGGCTGCTGCGGGAGCGGCCCCGGCGGCGCCGGTGGCGCGGCGGCGACGACACCGGCGCGGTGCAGAGCCTGCAGTTCGCGCTGACCGTGCCGGCGCTGCTGCTGGTGGTGCTGCTGGCCCTGCAGGCGCTGCTGGTCGGGGCGGGGGCGCTGGTCGCCCAGCGGCAGGCGGCGTACGCCGCCCACGGGGTGGAGCGGGGCCGGTCGCTGGCCGACATGTCCGACGCGGTGGCGGCCGACCTGCCGGCCGGGATGGGCGACGCGCGGCTCACCGACCACGGCGACCGGATCGAGGTCCGGGTCAGCGTGCCGACCGTGCTGCCCGGGATATCCAAGCGGATCACGCTGACCTCCAGCGCCGGCGTCGCCCCGGGGACCCGGTGACCCGGCGGTCCCGGGACGCCGGGAACGCGATCGTCGAGTTCGCGCTGTGGCTGCCGCTGCTGCTGGTCGCCCTGGCGTCCTGCCTGCAGCTCATGGTCGCCCTGTACGACGACCGCGCCGCGCAGGACGCGGCCCGGGTCGCCCTGCGGGCGCAGCAGGCCGGGGCCGACCCGGAGGCCGCGGCGCGGGCGGCGCTGGCCGGCCGCGGCGGGGACGCGATGGTGACCGTGGACGACGGCACCGTGCGGGTCGTGCTGTCGGTACGGCAGTTCGTCCCGTGGCTGCCGGAGTCGGCGCGCACGGCCGAGGGCGTCGCCGGGGAGCTGCCGTGAGCCTGCTCGGCCGCAGCGCCGGCGGCGGGGACGTCCGGCTGGAGTCGGCCGACGTGGCCACGTTCCGGTCCAAGCTGCTCAGCGAGATCGACCTGTCCGAGCTGACCGCGCTGAGCCCGGCCCAGCGCCGGGCCCGGCTGGAGCGCATGCTCAGCGCGATCATGGGCCGGGAGGGCCCGGTCATCACGCTCCGGGAGCGCAACGCGCTGGTCCGGCAGCTGGTCGACGAGGCCCTGGGGCTGGGGATCCTGGAGCCGCTGCTGGACGACGGGTCGGTCACCGAGATCATGGTGAACGGCCCGGACGACATCTACGTGGAGCGGGCCGGGCGGATCGAGAAGCTGCCGATGCGGTTCACCAGCGTCGAGCAGCTCTACCAGACCATCGACCGCATCGTGGCCGGCGTGAACCGGCGGGTGGACGAGTCCAGCCCGATGGTCGACGCCCGGCTGGCCAGCGGCGAGCGGGTGAACGTGATCGTGCCGCCGCTGGCGCTGAACGGGCCGGTGCTGACCATCCGGCGGTTCCCCCAGCCGTACACGCTGGGACAGCTCATCGAGCTGGGCAGCCTGGACCTGCCGACCGCGGAGCTGCTGGTGGCGTGCGTGCGGGCGAAGCTGAACCTGGTGATCTCCGGCGGCACCGGCTCCGGGAAGACGACGATGCTCAACGCGCTGTCGTCCGCCATCCCGGACGACGAGCGGATCGTCACCATCGAGGACTCCGCCGAGCTGAAGCTCCAGCAGCCGCACGTCGTCCGGCTGGAGGCCCGCCCGGCCAACACCGAGGGCTCCGGGCTGGTGTCCATCCGCGACCTGGTCCGCAACAGCCTGCGGATGCGCCCGGACCGCATCATCGTCGGCGAGGTCCGCGGCGGCGAGACCCTCGACATGCTCCAGGCCATGAACACCGGCCACGAGGGCTCCCTGGCCACCGTGCACGCCAACTCCGCCGACGACTCGATCGTCCGGCTGGAGACCCTCGCCTCCATGTCGGAGGTCCCGGTCCCCTCCGACACGCTGCGCGACCAGATCAACTCGGCAATCGAGGTCGTGGTCCAGCTGTCCCGCACGGCCGGGGGCCGGCGCCGGGTGTCGGAGGTCGCCACGCTGGCCTCCCGGCACCGCGAGCAGTTCCGGCTGGCCTCCATCGTCCGGCTCGACGTCGACCCCGACCACCCGCACGGCGGGCTGCTGCGCCCGATCGGGCTCCCGGCCGCCATCGCCGACCGGATCCGCCGGTCCGGGCAGCGGGTGCCGGGCGGGTTCCCGGTGCACGGCGACGACGCGATGCCGGCCGCCCGGGAGGTGAGCTGAGTGAGCCGCGGCCAGGTGCTGCTGCTGGCCGCCGGCGAGTGCCTGCTGCTGGTCTGGCTGATCGGGCACTGGGCCGGGGTGCTGGCCGAGCGCAACCGGCTGCTGGCGGCGGGGCGGGCGGCCGGGCCGGTGGCCGGGCGGCAGCTGCGGCGGCGGGTGGACCGGCTGCTGCGGCGGACCTGGCCGGGGCGCCGGCTGGGCGACCGGCTGGACCGGGCCGCGCTGCCGCTGACCGTGCTGGAGACCGTGCTGGCCACGGCGGCCGGCGGCCTCGCGCTGTCCTGGCTGGCCTCGGCCGCGCTGAACCGGACCTTCGGGACGGTGGCGCTGCTGATCAGCCCGCTGCTCGCGGTCGGGATCACCGGCCGGTTCATCCGCCGCCGGGCCGCGGCGATGGTCGGCCAGCTGCCGGAGCTGGCGGCCGCGCTGGCCGGCGCGGCCGCGGCGGGGCTGTCGCTGCCGGCCGGGCTCCGGCTGGCCGCGGAGGACCTGTCCGACCCGGTGGCCGGCGAGCTGCGGCACGCGCTGGACTCGCTGGCCGTCGGCTACGGCACCGAGGCGGCGCTGCGGGAGATCGCCCGCCGGCTGCCGTCCCGGGAGCTGGACCTGCTCATCACCACCCTGGTCATCCAGACCCGCGGCGGCGGCAACCTGGTGCAGGCGCTGCGCCGGCTGGCCGAGACGCTGGAGCGGCGCCGGGACGCGCACCGCGAGATCGCCTCGCTGACCGCGGGCTCGACGTCCACGGCGTACCTGATGGTGTTCTTCGGGGTGGCGATCACCGCGCTGCTGCAGCGGGCGTTCCCCGGCTCGCTGGACCGGTCCATGGACAGCACCGTCGGCCTGATCGCCGTGTGCGCGTCGCTGACGCTCTACACGATCGGGATCGTCCTGGTCCGCCGCATCGCCGGGCGGAACACGTGACCGGCCGGCTGCTGGCGTACGCGCTGGCCGCCGCCGGCTGCGTGGCGATGGCCGGGCTGGGCGCGCGGCTGCTGCTGGTGCCGGCGTTCGAGGTGCCGACGTTCGTCCGGGTCGAGGTGGCCACGCCGCCGGGGTCGGTGGTCGACCGGCTGTTCGACCGGCTGGGCCGGCCGCTGCTGCCGCTGCTGCGCACGGTCACCGGGGACCGCACCCGCCGCTCGCTGCAGGCCCGGCTGGACGCGGCCGGCGGGCTGAACGGGACCACGGTCGACCGGTTCCTGGCCCGCCGGGCCGGCGGCGCCGGGATCGGCCTGGTCATCGCGGTGTCGTACGTGCTCTCCGGCCGGGCGCTGATCGGGCTGCTGATCGGCGCCGTGCTCACCCTGCGGGCGGACTGGGTGCTGCGTGGCGCCGGCGCCCGCCGGCAGGCCGAGATCGAGCGGACGCTGCCGGACCTGCTCGACGTGCTCGGGGTGACCGTGCTGGCCGGCGCGTCCTTCCGGGTGGGCATCGCCCGGGTGGCGCTGGCGCTGCCCGGCGCGCTGGCCGACGAGCTGACCACCGCGCTGCGGCAGCTGGACGTCGGGGTCTCCCGCCGGGAGGCGTTCGAGAACCTGCGCGACCGCAACCCCTCCCCCGGGCTGCGCCGCTTCGTCGCCGGGGTGCTGCAGGCCGAGGAGCTCGGCAGCTCGCTGGCCAAGGTGCTGGACGACCTCGCGGTCGACATGCGCAAGACGTTCGCGCAGGAGGCCCGCAAGCGGGCGGACTCGATGGACAAGTCCATCGCGCTGGTCACCACCACGGTGCTGCTGCCGGCGATGATCCTGCTCGTGCTGTCCGTCTTCTTCGGAGGCATCAGTGGTGCATGACCCCCCGGGTCGGGTCCGCGTCGTCATCGCCGACCCCAACCCGGTGATCCGGCTGGGCGTGCGGGCCGCGCTCGGTGAGCACGGGTCGTTCGAGGTGGTCGGGCAGGCCACCGACGGCGCCGAGGCGGTGCGGCTGGCCCGGACCGTACGGCCGGACGTGGTGCTGCTGGACCCGGGGATGCCGGACCGCGACGAGCTGTTCGCCGACCTGGTCCCGCTGACCACTGTGGTGGCGCTGGCCCACGAGCGGGAGCCGGAACTGGTCGCGCTGGCCATCGAGTCCGGCGCCCGCGGCTACCTCGTGCACGGCATGTACGACCTGGAGCAGTTCGCCCAGGCCGTGCTGGGGGCGGCCCGGGGGCTGCCGTACGCGTCGCCGTACGCGGCCACGGCGCTGGTGCACGCGGTCCGCCGGCGGGCCCGGCTGGTCACCGAGGGCGCCGGCACCCCGGCCGCGGGCGTGCTGTCCGGGCGCGAGCGGGAGGTGATGCGGCTGGTCGCCGACGGCCTGACCAACGAGGGCGTCGCGGTCCGGCTGGGGCTGACGGAGAAGACGGTGAAGAACCACCTGCAGAGCATCTACACCAAGCTCGACGTGCACAGCCGGGCCGCCGCGCTCAGCACCTGGCTGGGGGTGGGGCCGGACCCGGACGGCTCTGGGTCGGACTGGGCCCCGCGGCCGGGTCCCGCGGCTCTCCCCCCGCGGCCGCGCCGGCCGTAGCGTCCTCCTTGTCAGTCCACAACGGACCGTCTATAGAGGAGAGTCACATGCTGGAGAAGCTCAAGGACGCGGTGCGGCTCGCGTCGGCCCGGATCTACACCGGCGACATCGGGGTCAACCAGGCCGCGGAGGTCGGCGGCCTGGTCGGTGTGGCCGTCGCCGTGACCGCCGGCGTTGCCGGCGCCGGCGACGAGGTCGGCAAGGCCATCGGCACCTGGCTCGGGGAGAAGTTCTAGTCGACGGCGATCGGGCGGGACCCGGAGCCCCGGGTCCCGCCCGCAGCCACCCGCAGGGAGGGTCCGGATGAGCGGCAGTCCGCTGAGGAGCGACGACCGGGGCGAGATGCTGGTCCTGATGTTCGGGATGACCGCGCTGCTGCTGGGGCTGGCCGCCGTGCTGCTCCTGCAGCTGTCCCGGCAGCCGGGGCACACCCCGGTGGCCGCCAACCAGGACGCGGCGCTGGCCGGCGGGGTGGTGCTGCGCCAGCAGGCGCTGGCCGCCGGGCTGGCCGCCGGCCAGGTCGTCCCGGAGGCGGCCCGGGTCGACGTGGGCCGGGCCTGCGTCGCCGCCGAGCAGGCCGCCGGCGCCGGCGGCGCGGAGGTGGTCACCTGCGAGCTGGCCCCGACCGGGTTCACCGTGGTCACCGCCTGGGCCGACGCCCGGGCCGGGCAGGGCTTCGAGACCGGCACCGTGGCGCTGGTCGACGCGGCCGGCGGCTGCCTGGTGTTGCGGACCTCGTGGGGCGAGCGGCTGCCGGCGACCTGCGGGACGGGGTGACCGGGATGCTGAGCGTGCTGGGCCTGGACTTCCCCGCCGCGTCGGTGCTGCCGCCCCGGGACGCCGCCGACGTGCTGCACCGGCCGCTGCCGGTGACCGAGGAGCAGGTCGGCATCCTCGTCGACGGGCTGGTCGGGCTGGCCGCGGGCGGGCGGTCGGTGCTGCTGCTGCACCCGGCCCACCGGACCCCGGAGGTGACCCGGCTGGTCCGGTTGCTGCGCCAGGTGCTCGGGGCCAACCGGATCGCCGCCGTGCCGACCGCGCTGCCGCCGCTGGCCGCCGGGGTCCTGGTCGACCTGCTGGCGGCGCTCGCCGAGCCGCTGGAGCTGGACGCCGGCCGCGCCGTCGCCGCCGTGCCCGAGCTGGAGCGCCGGCTGCGGGTGTGGTGCTGGGTGCGGACGGTCCGCGGGCTGGCGCTGCCGGCGCCGTCCCTGGGCCAGCACCTGCTGTCCTGGGCCGCGCTGTCCGGCTTCGAGATCGGCGTACGTCCGGTGGCCGGGGTGCGGTGGGCGCGCGCGCCGCTGCCGGTGCCGGCCGGGCCGGTCGCCGTGCGCGGGGCGGAGCGGGAGCTGACCCGGCTGGCCGTGCCGACCGCGTCGCTGCCGATCGGGCCCGGGGTCGCCCGGGCGACCCGGCAGTGGTTCGGCACCGCGCGGGTGGTGGAGGTCGTCGGCTACCCGGCGGACCTGGACACGCTGGCCCGCGAGGTCGGCGCCCGGATCCGGTACGGCGACT
>CADCTP010000440.1 GCA_902805565.1 uncultured Mycobacteriales bacterium | reverse complement strand
GCCGCAGGCGACCCCGCAGGGGCGGCGTCCCACCCGGCCGGCGTGACCGTGGCGGGCATTGCCCGCAGCGGGCGCAGTCGCCCAGAGTGCGTGCCCGCACCGGGCACAGCGGCGTCGGATCGCCCGCATCACCGACCGGGGTGCCGGGGGCCGGGGGTGTGCGCCGTGTCGGGCGGTGGCCCTGTCAGGTGGTCAACGACGGGTGCGGACGCGCCTTTCCGTACGGCGAGCTTTCGGACGTGACAAGCCGCCGGCAGTCACAGCGGAAGATCGGGGCCCCCTGCTGCTGCAGCAGTGGAGGCTCGTCCCGGGAGCCACCGACGCGCCGCCATCAGGAGCAGCACCAGTGCGGTCGCCGTGCCGTACGACAGCTTCTTGGTCGGTTCCATTTCCAGGTCCAGGGCTCCGACGAAGTACGGCAGGTAGGCCGCCGCCGTCGCCGGCAGCCACTCCCACCGGCCGGACAGGGCGATCAGCGCGGCCAGCATCAGCGCATACCACGGGTAGTTGGCACCGGCGAGGAGCACGGCCACGCCGGTGACCACCACTGCGCCGTCCCACGGCCGGTCCGGGTCGGTCCGCAGGGCGACCCGCGCGGCCACGGCAGCCAGGATGACGGCGGCCAGCACGGTCGCCACCTCCACCGGCACCCAGTCCGGCAGCAGCAGGCGAAGGACCGCGAACCGGCCGCGACCGTCGTAGCCTTCCTCCTCGAGGTAGCCGGGGAGGTAGCCCAGCACACCGGTGCCGACGGCCAGCACGTGCGGCAGGTAGGACAGCGCGAACGTCACCGCGGCCACCGCGGCCACGGTCACCCCGCGGCGGCGCAGCACCGCGGGCAGCACCAGCGCCGGGTAGAGCTTGACGGCGACGGCTGCGCCGAGCAGGCCACCGGCCATGACCGGTCGTCGGGTGGCCACGAAACGCAACCCCAGCACAACGAGCAGCGCGGCCAGCACGTCCACGTGGGCGGAGTTGCCGGCCTCGACCACCACGAGCGGACACCAGGCCCACAGCACCGCCCAGCGTGGGTCCCGGCCGGTCCGGCGCAGCGCCGCCACGATCGCCAGCGTGGTCAGCAGCGCGAGCAGGCCGGCGGCCAGCTGCCACGGCTTCCACCGCGAGCCGTCCGGGGAGACCAGATGCACACCGGTGAAGAACGCCTCGGCGACCGGCGGGTAGATCGTCGGGGACTCCGGGTGGTTCATGATCGTGCAGACCGGCACCTGGTCCTGGCACCTCGGCGGGAACAGCCAGTCGTCCCGCAGCTCCGCCAGGGCCGGGTCGGTCGGCGCGTAGCGGTAGGGGTCGGTGCCCGACATCTGGACCCGGCCGTCCCAGGCGTACCGGAACAGGTCGTCGGTGCTGCGCGGCGGCCAGCCGATCGCGAGCAGCTGCAGCAGCAGCGCGCCGCCGATAATGAGCGGGACGGCGTGGCGGACCGGGGTCCGCAGCACCAACCACACTGCGACCGGGAAGACGAGCCAGGCGGCGGCCAGCAGGCCGAGCAGCCGCCAGCGGGCGTCGTTCGGGGTGCCGACGGCGAACGCGGCGGCGAGGATCGCGGCCAGCGCGAGCAGCGCGGCCGCCGCGGCCCACACCGTGCGCCCGGTCCGCGGCCGGCTCGGACGGTCGGTCGTCGGCGGTGCGTCAGTCACGCGCCGTAGCCTTCCCCATGGCCGGCCGCCGGTGCGACCCGGCCGAGAGCCGTTCGCGCTTCGTAATGCGGCGCGGCGGCCCGGCCGCCCGGCCGATCCATACGCTGCCCAGGTGCGATTACGCCTGGACCGCCCGCTGCCGGCCCCGCCGGACGCGCTGCGCCGCGGGCCGCTGCGCGAGGACGCGTTCAGCTCCCCCGTGCACGACCCGACGGTCACCGCCCGCCTCGGCCGTTGGCTCGGGATCGCGTTCGCGACCTGCTTCGTCACCGGCCTGATCAGCCACTACATCCAGCAACCGCCGTCCTGGCTGACCGTGCCCAGCCGGCCGGTCTGGGGTTACCGGGTCAACCAGGGCGTCCACGTCGCCACCGGGCTCGCCTGCGTGCCGCTGCTGCTGGCCAAGCTGTGGTCGGTCGCGCCGCAGCTGTGGGTCTGGCCCCCGGTGCGCTCGGTGCTGCACGCCATCGAGCGGCTGTCGATCCTGGTGCTGGTCGCCTCGGCCGTCTTCGAGCTGGTCAGCGGCCTGTTGAACGTCGTGCAGTGGTATCCGTGGCCGTTCTTCTTCCCGCGTACGCACTACTACGTCGCCTGGGTGGCGATCGGGTCGATCGTCCTGCACGTCGCGGTCAAGGCACCGGCCATCGCGACCGCCTTGGCCTCCCGGCCGTCGCCGGAGCGGCGCACGTTCCTGTTCGGGGTCGCGGCCGCGGTCGCCACCGTCACCGTGGTCACCGTGGGACAGACGCTGCGGCCGCTGAGCTCGCTGGCCCTGCTGGCGCCGCGCCGCCCGGAGGTGGGCCCGCAGGGACTGCCGGTCAATCGGACCGCGGCGGCGGCGAGGATCGACCCGGTCGGGCCGGATTACCGGCTCACGGTGGCCGGACCCCGGCCCTACGAGCTGAGCCTCGCGGAACTGCGGGCATTGCCCCAGCACGACGCCGAGCTTCCTATCGCCTGCGTGGAGGGGTGGAGCGCGACCGGGCGGTGGCGCGGGGTGCGGCTGCGCGACCTGCTGGAGCAGGCCGGCGCACCGGCCGGCAGCCGGGTCCGGGTCAGCTCGCTGGAGCGCGACGGGCTCTACCGGGAGTCGGTCGTGGACGCCGCGCACTCCGCCGACGGGCTGACCCTGCTCGCGCTGGAGCTCAACGGCGCCGCACTGACGCCCGACCACGGCAGCCCGGTTCGGCTCATCGCGCCGAACCGGCCCGGCGTGCTGCAGACGAAGTGGGTCGTCCGGGTGGAGGTGCTGTGACCGGCGTACGGGCCTGGCGGCTGGCCCTCGGCGTCGCCGGCGTCGCGGCGGTGCTGTTCGGGCTGCGCGGCCTGCTCACCGGCGGGCCGGCGACGGACTGGCCGGTGACCGCGACCTGGCTGCTGGCCGGGGTGCTGGTGCACGACCTGGTGGTGGTGCCGGTGGTCGCGGGCGTCGGCTGGCTGCTGGCCCGGTGGCTGCCGGAGGGCGTACGGCCGGTGGTCCGGGGCGGGCTGGTGGTGGCCGCGACGGTCACCGTGGTCGCGCTGCCCGTGCTCAACGCTCCCGGCGATCCCCGCAACCCGTCGCTGATGCCGCTGGACTACCCGCGCAACCTCGCCGTCGTCCTCGGCGTGGTGGGCGCGGTCACCGTCGTGCTGGCGGTGCACCGTCGGTGGCGGGCCGGGCGAGCGGCCGGGCCGCGAGCGGGAGCCGGATGACGAACCGGCAGCCGGGGCCGGTGTTCTCCACCGTGATCCGCCCCCGGTAGGCCTCCACCAGGCCGCGGGCGATCGCCAGCCCGAGTCCGGCGCCGCCCTCCTTCGACAGGGTGCGGGCGGCCTCGCCGCGGAACGAGACGTCGAAGACCCGGGGCAGATCCGCGGCCGGGATGCCGCCGCACTCGTCCAGCACCGCGAACCACCCCTCGCCGCCGTCGCTGCCCGCGCTCAGCCGTACCGTCCCGCCGGCGGTGGTGTGCCGGACCGCGTTGGACAACAGGTTGCGGACAGCCCGGACCAAGTCGGCGTCCCCGGCCCGCACGTCCGGCCAGGCCGCAGTGTCCTCGGCGACGATCCCGACCCGGCGGGCCGCCGCGGCCGGGTGCACGGCGGCCACCGCGTCGGAGACGACCTCGTCCAGCGACAGCACGGCGCCAGCCGCGCCGACCGCGCCGGCGTGGATGCGGGACAGCTCGAACAAGTCGTCGACCATCCCGGCCAGCCGGTCGGTCTCCCGGACCATCGTGGCGTGGTAGCGGGCGACCTGGTCCGGCCGGCTGACGACGCCGTCCTCCAGCGCCTCGGCCATCGCCCGCAGCCCGGCCAGCGGGGTGCGCAGGTCGTGGGAGACCCAGGCGACCAATTCGCGGCGGCGGGCCTCCGCCTCCCGCTCCCACACGCTGCGGCGGGCCAGTCGGCGGCCGAGGACGAGCGCCGAGAGCAGCGCGGCAGTGCCGGCCGAGGCCAGCACGATGAGCACCACACCGAGGTCGTGCGGCGAGAGGAACATCGCCTCGGCCGCGCCCAGCACCCCGGCGACGACACCGAGCACTCCGATCAGCACGACCACCGACACGCTCGCCACCAGCGACCGGTGCCCGAGCAGCCGCAGCGCCCACCAGCCGGCCAGCGCGACCGGGACGGTGCAGCCCAGGGCGAGTAGGACCACCGGCCCCCAGGCAGGGATCACCCGGGCAGGGGGTCGTACCGGTAGCCGACCCCCCACACCGTCGCCACCCGCGGCGCCAGCCCGGCCGCGGCCAGCTTCTCCCGCAGCCGCCGCACGTGCACCGTCACCGTGGCGTGGTCGGCGTACGTCCAGCCCCACACCCGGTCCAGCAGCTCGGCCCGGGTGTGGGCCTGCCGGGGGTGGCCCAGCAGGAACGCCAGCAGGTCGAACTCGCGCACGGTCAGCTCCACGGCACGGCCGGCCGCGGTGACCACCCGGGCCGCGACGTCGACGACCAGGTCGCCGTCGAGGAGCACCACCGGCCGGGGCGGCGGGGCGACCGCGCGGCGCAGCACCGAGCGCACCCGCAGGGTCAGCTCCCGCGGCGAGAACGGCTTGGTGACGTAGTCGTCCGCGCCCAGCTCCAGCCCGCGCACCCGGTCGTCCTCGCTGCCCAGCGCGGTCAGCAGGATCACCGGCACCGGTACGGCCGCCCGCAGCCGCCGGCAGACCTCCAGGCCGCCCAGACCCGGCAGCATCAGGTCCAGCACCAGCAGGTCCGGCGGCGCGGCGACGGCCCGGTCCAGCGCCTGGCGGCCGTCGGCGACCGTCTCCACCGACAGCCCGTCGCGCTCCAGGTAGCGGCACACCACGTCCCGTACGGTCGGGTCGTCGTCGGCGAGCAGAACCCGGGATCCACCCATGTCAGCACACTAGGCGGGATCGGTCGCGGTGCGACAGGCCGTCCCGCGACGTTCGCGAGTCGTAAGGATCGGTGGCCGACCATCGTCGATACGGTCCACGAGTGCCTCACGTGATCGACGTCGTTCTGCCGTGCCTGGACGAGGCGGCCGCCCTGCCCTGGGTGCTCGGCCGGATGCCGGCCGGCTACCGGGCGGTCGTCGCCGACAACGGCTCCACCGACGGCTCCGCCGACATCGCCAGGCGATGCGGCGCGCTGGTGATCGACGTCCCGCAGCGGGGGTTCGGCGCCGCCGTGCACGCCGGCCTGCTCGCCGCGCGGTCGGACATCGTGTGCGTGGTGGACGCCGACGGCTCACTGGACCCGGCGCAGCTGCCCGACGTCGCCGCGCCCGTGCTGGCCGGCGAGGCCGACCTGGTGCTCGGCCGGCGTCGGCCGACCGACCGGTCGGCGTGGCCCTGGCACGGCCGGGTCGGCAACGCGCTGCTGGCCCGCCGCCTGCGCCGGCACACCGGCGCCCAGCTGCACGACCTGGGGCCGATGCGGGCGTTCCGGCGGCAGCCGCTGCTGGAGCTGCCGGTGGTCGACCGGCGGTTCGGCTACCCGCTGGAGGTGGTGCTGCTCGCCGCCGCCGAGGGCTGGCGGATCGCCGAGGTCGACGTCCGGTACGGCCCCCGCGCCGCAGGCACCCGCTCCAAGGTGACCGGCTCGGTCCGGGGCACCGCCCGTGCGGTGCGGGACATGGCGGCGGTGTTGTCCCGATGACGCCGGCGCTGCTGGTGCTGGCCAAGGAGCCGGTGCCAGGGCGGGTGAAGACGCGCCTGTGCCCGCCCTGTTCTCCGGAGCAGGCCGCCGCCCTGGCCGCCGCCGCACTCGCGGACACGGTCGACGCCGTCCGCCGGGCGCCGGGCGCCGCCCGGCGGGTGCTGGCCGTGGCGGGTCACCTCCCCGCTCCGGCGGGGATGACCGTGCTGCCGCAGCGCGGCGACGGGCTGGGTAAACGGATAGCTGCTGCATTCGCCGACACGGGAACCGGCCCGGTGCTGCAGATCGGCATGGACACCCCACAAGCCGGGCCCGACCTGATCGGCCGGTGCCTGTCCCGTCTGGACGACCGGATCGATGCGGTTCTGGGTACGGCCGAGGACGGCGGCTGGTGGGCGCTGGGCCTGCGCGACCCCGCGCATGCCGCGCTGGTGGCCGACGTCCCGATGTCCAAGCCGGACACCGGCGAGCTGACCCGCAAGGCGCTGACCGGCGCGGGCCTGCGGGTGGCGGACCTGCCGGTACTGCGCGACGTCGACACCTGGGCCGACGCCCGGGCGGTGGCCGCGCTCGCCCCGAATGGCCGGTTCGCCGCCGCGGTGGCGCGGGTGACCTGGTGACGGCGGCGTCTCCCCTCCGCACCGACACGGTCCTGGCTGGTAGCGGCATCGAGCCGCCGCCGACCCCGGTGGAGGTCTACGAGGCAGGGCTGCGCGCCACCGTGGCCGGTCGTTCCCGCGGCTGGCTGGTACGGCACGCCGACGGTCGCAGCGCGGAGCTGCCGCTCTCGGCCTGGCTCGGCGGACTGCTCCCTGGCGACGCCGGTCTGCTGGACCGCTGCTCGGGACCGACCTTGGACCTCGGCTGCGGGCCGGGGCGGTTGACTGCGGCCCTCGCCCAGCGGGGCGTACCGGCGATCGGCGTCGACGTGGCCGGCTACGCGGTCGCCTTGGCGCGCGGCCGCGGCGGGACCGCGCTGAAGCGGGACCTGTTCGCACCGCTGCCCGGCGAAGGTCGGTGGCGGCAGGTGCTGCTGGCCGACGGGAACGTGGGCATCGGGGGCGACCCGGTCGCCCTGCTGCGCCGGTGCGCCCAACTCCTCCTACCGGGTGGCGCGGTGTTGTGTGAGACCGACCCGCCCGGTACCGGCCTGCGCACGCTGCGGACCCGGCTGGAGCCGCCGTCGGGGGCGCCGTCGAGCTGGTTCCCGTGGGTGCAGCTAGACCCGCGTTCGGTCAGCGGCCCGGCCACCGCTGCTGGACTGACAATCGCCGGCTGGTGGTCCGACGCAGACCGCTGGTTCGTGGTGCTGAGCCGTCCGGCCGGCTGACCGGCGCACGGCTCGCGGCTCACGCCGGAACGGCGTCCCGTAGCGGAGCGGTGGCGAACTCGGCCATCCCGGCCTGGAACGTCACTTCCGCCGACCATCCCAACTCCTCCCGGGCCCGCGCCGAGGACGCCGTGACGTGCCGGACGTCACCCAGCCGGTAGTCGCCGGTCACGACCGGGTCCGGCCCTCCGTACGCCGCGGCCAGCGCCGTCGCCATCTGCCCGACCGTGTGTGGGTGCCCGCTGCCGATGTTGTACGCCCGCAGGCCACCGGCCGGCGGGGACCCGGCGGTCACGGCGTCCAGCGCGGCCAGGTTGGCTGCGGCCACATCCCGCACGTCGAGGAAGTCGCGCCGCTGCCCGCCGTCCTCGAACACCCGCGGCGCCTGTCCGCGGGCCAGCGCGGACCGGAAGAGCGACGCCACCCCCGCGTACGGGGTGTCGCGCGGCATCCGGGCGCCGTAGACGTTGTGGTAGCGCAGGGCGGCGACCGTCCCGCCGGACGCCCGGGCCCAGCAGGACGCCAGGTGTTCCTGGGCGACCTTGGTCGCCGCGTACACGCTGCGCGGGTCGAGCCGGGCGTCCTCGGCGACCAGCTCCGAATCCAGCGGAGCCGCGCAGACCGGGCACGGCGGTTCGAACTCACCGGCCACCAGGTCCGCCTCCCGGCGCGGGCCGGGAGCCACGTCGCCATGCTCCGGGCAGCGGTAGCGGCCCTCTCCGTACACCACCATCGAGCTCGCCAGCACCAGCCGCAGCACGCCGGACCGGGCCATCCCGGCCAGCAGCACCGCCGTGCCCAGGTCATTGGATCCCACGTAGGCCGGCAGGTCGGTGAGATCCACCCCCAGGCCGACCATGGCTGCCTGGTGGCAGACGGCGTCCACCCCGGTCAGTGCATCCGCTACCGCGGCTGCGTTCCGCACGTCCGCGACGACCAGCTCCACCCCGGCCGGCGGCGGCACCGGCACCGCGTGCACCGCGGGCAACATCGCGTCGAGCACCCGCACCTCGTGCCCCGCCGCCTGCAGCCGCTCCACCACATGGGATCCGATGAAACCCATCCCGCCGGTCACCAGTACGCGCACCACGCGACCCTACGACCCACCCGACGACAACACACGCCACCCGGTCGCGCACCGGACGGGATCGTCACAGCCGAGTACGGATTGCTCCGGCCGGCCGCGCGGATGACCCGGGTCGCCGGCGCCGACGTGGCCGTCCCCGACCTGGCGACCGTGATCTCGGCGTGGGACGCCCTGCTCGACCGGCCCGCCCAGCGCCGGTCCGGCGGCCCTTCCTGGACGCTGCCGGACGGGCACCGAATGCGGATCGTCGCGCCACTCGGGCCGGGGCCAGCGCTACGCGCGTTGCTGGACCGGTACGGCCCGGGCCTATGGCGGTCCACTTCCGCGGCTCGGAGCCAGAGGTCCCACCTGGGTCCGTGGACCGGCACGCCACGCGGACGTGTCCGGGCACACTCCGAGCGCCGGGGGCGTCGGCGGGGTCCATGAGCATCCTGTCCGGACCGGTGGAACGGGACGGTCACTCCGGTAGCGCGAACGGCAGCGTGATCCCGTCGTGCGCGTGTATGCACGGGCACCTGCGCCGGGCCGGCAGCGCCGGCACGGCAGCGACGAGCAGCGTGCGCAGCACCTTGACGTTCGAGGCGAACACCGCGAAGACGTGGTCCTGCGATACCGCCGACCGGGCGTCGATCCCGGCGTCCAGGT
The DNA here is from genome assembly GCA_902805565.1 of uncultured Mycobacteriales bacterium. Classification (GTDB taxonomy): domain Bacteria; phylum Actinomycetota; class Actinomycetes; order Mycobacteriales; family CADCTP01; genus CADCTP01. The sequence continues at coordinate 1,966 of CADCTP010000440.1, read as the reverse complement.
CGGTCACGAGCGCGATCGGGGTGTAGCAGAGCGCGAGCTCGCGGGCCAGCGTCGCTTCGGGCTGCCCGGTCATGTTGATCATCGACCAGCCTTGCCGGCCGTACCACTGGGACTCGGCTCGGGTCGAGAACCGGGGGCCCTGCACGACGACCATCGTGCCGCCGTCGACGACTGCGAGGCCGAGGTCTCCGCAGGTCGCGCGAAGGGCCGTCCGCCCGGCCGGACAGTACGGGTCGGCGAACGGCACGTGCACGGCACCGACGTCGAAGAACGTGCCGACTCGACCGTCAGTGCGGTCCACGAGCTGGTCCGGCAGCACGAACGTGCCCGGCCGGAGGTCATTTCGCAGCGATCCCACAGCGCACGGGGCCAGCACCTGCCGGACGCCGATCGAGCGCAGCGCCCAGAGGTTCGCGCGGTAGTTGATCCGGTGCGGCGGGTGCCGGTGGTCGCGGCCGTGCCGGGGCAAGAACGCCACCCGGCGCCCGTCGACGTCGGCGAGCACCAGCGGGTCGGACGGCTCGCCGTACGGGGTGCTGACGGCGACCTCTCGGGCGTCGGGCAGCAGCTCGTACAGCCCGCTGCCGCCGATCACCCCGATCTCGGCCCGGTCGTGGTTGGTGGTCATCGTGGGATCCCTTCTGAACGGCGGACCCGGACGACTGGTGCGGCTCCGGCTCTAGGCTCGGCAAGGCGGGCGATCACCGGGTGACCGCCGAGGTCGACCTCGGCGGAACGGCACACGCTGATCGTCGCCCACCCGGCCTCCCGGGCAGCGTCCAGCTCGGCCCGCGACACCCAGCGCCGTGCCCGGGAGCTCCACCACGTCCACCGCCGACCTGCCGGCGGCCGGTCCCCGGGGGCGCGGGCGGGGGCCGTTGTTGCCGGGGGTGTGGGTGCGGGTGCTGGACGATGCGGCGGCCGGGACCCGCAGCCGGCTGTACGAGGCGGCGCTGCGGGCGGTGCTGGCGGCCCACGGTGAGGGCTACCGGCGGGTGGTGTGCGGGTCCTGGGGCCCGTACGGGTCGGCGGTGGCGTGGGCGGCGGCGGGCCTGGACGTGGAGGCCACGGTGGTGCTGCCGGTGGCTGCGGGCGCGCCGGCCGCCCGGCTCGCGGGGCTGGGGGCGCGGGTGGTGGTGCACGGGGGTGCGACGTCCGGTGAGGTTCTGGCGGCCAGCCGGGCGCTGGCCGGGTCTTCCTGCGCCGATGTCAACGTCGGTGGCCGCTACGCGGCGCAGGTGCTGGACGGGCTCGGGGGGATCGTCGACTCGCTGGCCCTGGAGTTGGCGGCGCCGCCGGCGGGGATCTGGCTGCCGATGGGCAGCGGGGCGACGGTGGCCGCGGTCGGGCGCCGGGTGTTGGCGGCCGGCTGGTCGAGCGCGGTGTTCGGGGTGGCGGTCGCCGGTGGCCATTCGGTGGTGACGTCGTGGCCGGGCCGGCACCGGCCGGTGCCGCGCGGTGGGCGCCCCGGCGTGCTGATGGGTACGGCGGGGTCCTGGCCGCTGGTCCGAGAGACGGCCGAGTACGGCGCGACGGCGACCGAGGTGCTGGCCGGCACCGGCGGGGCTCCCGTGGGTGTCGCGGAGGCGGATCTGCTGCGGGCGCAGGAACTGTTGGCCCGCCACGGCGTCCGGGCCTCGACGGTGGGCTCGGCCGGCCTGGCCGGTCTACTGGTCGCGGCGGCCCAGGGCCGGCCGGATGCCGGTGCGCCGGAACGAGCTCGGCTGGCCGGCCGGCACGTCGTGGTGGTGACCGGGTGAGCACCGGCGCGGAGGACCGCGGACAGGACCGCGGACAGGACGGCGGGCAGGACCGCGGTGGGTCGGCCGGACGCCCTGCCGGCGGGCCGGCGGAGGTCGGGCCGGCGCGGACGACACCGACACCAGCGGCCCGCTCGGCCCACTCGGCCCGGACGCCGGTGTGGCCGGAATGGGCGGTGGCCGTGGGCGGCCGCGTGCGGGAGCTG
>CADCTP010000439.1 GCA_902805565.1 uncultured Mycobacteriales bacterium | reverse complement strand
CGGCGACCGGGGCACCGGACGCCGGGCCGGGCGCGGCGCCGGCCCGGCCGGCCGTGGACGCCGGTGAGCTGCGCGAGCTGGTGACCGGGACGGCTGCGGCCGTGCTGGGCCAGGACGCGGCGGCGGTCGACCCGGCCCTGACGTTCAAGGACCTGGGGCTGTCCTCGGTCGGCGTGGTGGAGCTGCGCAACCGGCTGAAGCAGGCGACCGGGCTGCGGCTGCCGACCACGGTCACGTACGACTTCCCGACGCCGGCCCGGCTGGCCGAGCGCCTGCAGCAGCTGGCCGAGGCCGACGCCGGTGCCGGTGCCGGTGCGGACGCCGGGGCCGCCCCGGTGGTCACGGCCGGTCCGGGGACCGAGCCGATCGCGATCGTGGCGATGGGCTGCCGCTACCCCGGCGGGGTCGACTCCCCCGAGTCGCTGTGGGAGCTGGTGGAGACCGGCACCGACGCGATCTCCGCGCTGCCGGCCAACCGCGGCTGGGACCTGGACGCGCTGGTCACCGGTCCCGGCCGGCTGACCAGCCCGTACGGCGGGTTCCTGCACGACGCGGACACCTTCGACGCGGCCTTCTTCGGGCTCAGCCCGCGGGAGGCGCTGGCGATGGACCCGCAGCAGCGGCTGCTGCTGGAGACGACCTGGGAGGCCTTCGAGCGGGCCGACATCGACCCGGCCACGCTGGCCGGCTCCCCCACCGGCGTGTTCGTCGGCGCGATGGCCGCCGACTACGGCCCGGGGCTGCACCGGCCGACCGGCTCGGTGGACGGCCACCTGCTCACCGGCACCGAGATCAGCGTCGCCTCCGGGCGGATCGCGTACACCTTCGGCCTGCAGGGCCCGGCGCTGACCGTGGACACGGCCTGCTCGTCGTCCCTGGTCGCGCTGCAGCTGGCCCTGGAGGCGCTGCGCCGCGGGGAGTGCACGCTCGCCGTCGCCGGCGGCGTGACGGTGATGTCCCACCCGGGCCTGCTCATGGAGTTCACCCGGCAGAACGGGCTGGCCGCCGACGGCCGGGCCAAGGCGTTCTCCGCCGCCGCCGACGGCACCTCGTTCGCCGAGGGGGTCGGCGTGCTGGTGCTGGAGCGGCTGTCGGACGCCCGCCGCAACGGGCACCCGGTGCTCGCGGTGGTCCGCGGGGCCGCGGTCAACTCCGACGGCGCCAGCAACGGCCTCACCGCGCCGAACGGCCAGGCCCAGCAGCGGGTCATCCGCCGCGCCCTGGCCGACGCCGGGCTGGAGCCGGCCGACGTGGACGCCGTCGAGGCGCACGGCACCGGCACCGCGCTCGGCGACCCGATCGAGGCCCAGGCCCTGCTGGAGACGTACGGGCAGGGGCGGGCCGGGGACGGGCCGCTCTGGCTGGGGTCGCTGAAGTCGAACATCGGCCACACCTCGGCCGCGGCCGGCGTGGCCGGGGTGATCAAGATGGTGCAGGCCATGCGGCACGGCGTGCTGCCGCGCACCCTGCACGCCGCCGAGCCGACGCCCGCGGTGGACTGGGAGTCCGGCCGGGTCGAGCTGCTGACCGAGGCCCGCGAGTGGCCGGCCGGCGGGCGCCCGCGCCGGGCCGGCGTGTCCTCCTTCGGCATCAGCGGGACGAACGCGCACGTGATCCTGGAGGAGGCGCCGGCCCCGGCCGCGGCCCCCGCGGCGGACCGGGCGACCCGGCCGCCGGTGCTGCCGGTGCTGGTCTCCGGCAAGGGCGAGACGGCGCTGCGGGCGCAGGCGGAGCGGCTGCGGTCGCACCTGCTGGCGTACCCGGAGCTGGACCCGGCCGACGTCGGGTTCACCCTGGCCACGACGCGGGCCCAGTTCGACCGGCGGGCCGCGGTGCTGGCCGGCGACCGGGCCGGGCTGCTGACCGGGCTGGGCGCGCTGGCCGCCGGCGGCCCGGCGCCGGGGGTCGTGGACGGCCGGGTGGTGGCCGGGAGGACGGCGTTCCTGTTCACCGGGCAGGGCGCGCAGCGGGCCGGGATGGGTCTGGAGCTGGCCGACGCCTACCCGGTGTTCGGCGCGGCGCTGGACGAGGTGGCGGCGGAGCTGGACCCGCGGCTGGGCCGCCCGCTGCGGGAGCTGCTGGCCTCGGCCGACCTGGACCGTACGGAGTTCACCCAGCCGGCGCTGTTCGCCGTCGAGGTGGCGCTGTTCCGGCTGGTGGAGTCGCTGGGGATCACGGCCGACCACCTGATCGGGCACTCGGTGGGGGAGATCGCGGCCGCGCACGTGGCCGGGGTGCTGTCGCTGGCCGACGCCTGCGCGCTGGTGGTGGCCCGCGGCAGGCTGATGGGCGCGCTGCCGGCCGGCGGCGGCATGACCGCGGTCCAGGCGACCGAGGAGGAGATCACCGAGTCGCTGGCCGGGCTGGAGGACCGGCTGGCCATCGCCGCGGTGAACGGGCCGGAGGCCGTCGTGGTCTCCGGCGACACCGACGCCCTGGACGAGTGGCAGCCGTACTGGCAGCAACAGGGGCGCAAGACGAGCCGGCTGCGGGTGAGCCACGCCTTCCACTCGCACCGCATGGAGCCGATGCTGGCGGAGTTCCGCGCGGTCGCCGCGGGGCTGACCTTCGCCGAGCCGCGGATCCCGGTGGTGTCCAACCTGACCGGCGGCCCGGTGTCGGCCGAGCTGACCGACCCGGACTACTGGGTGCGGCACGTCCGGCGGGCCGTCCGGTTCGCCGACGGGGTGCGGGCGCTGCGGGACCAGGGCGTCACCCGGTTCCTGGAGCTGGGCCCGGACGGCGTGCTCACCGCGATGGCCCGCCAGACGCTGGACGAGGACGACGCGGTGTTCGCGCCGGCCCTGCGGGCCCGCAAGCCGGAGCCGGAGACCTTCGCCGACTTCCTGGGCCGGGCGCACGTGGCCGGCGTGCCGGTCGACTGGGCCGCGGCCCACGCCGGCGCGCGGCTGGTCCCGCTGCCGACGTACGCGTTCGACCGGCGCCGGTTCTGGCTGGACGGCACCGCGGGCGGGCCGGCCCACCCGCTGCTGGACAGCACGGTCGAGGTGGCCGACTCCGGCGGGTTCCTGCTCACCGGGCGGCTGTCGCGCACCCGGACGCCCTGGCTGACCGACCACGCGGTGGGCGGGACGGTGCTGCTGCCGGGCACCGCGTTCGTCGAGCTGGCGCTGCAGGCGGCGGCGGCGGCCGGCGCGGAGGGGGTCGACGACCTCACCCTCCAGGCCCCGCTGGTGCTGCCGGACTCCGGCGTGGTGCAGGTGCAGCTGGCGGTGGGGGCCGAGGACGAGCACGGCCGGCGCCCGCTGACCGTGCACGCCCGGCCGGCCGGCGAGCCCGGCGCGGAGTGGACCCGGCACGCCGCCGGGCTGCTCGGCCCGGTCGCCCCGGCCCCGGAGGCCCCGGCGAGCTGGCCGCCGGCCGGCGCCGAG
>CADCTP010000438.1 GCA_902805565.1 uncultured Mycobacteriales bacterium | reverse complement strand
GCCCGCCCCGGCCGCCGCCGCGCGGCGCCCGGTCCTGGCCCCGGTCGTACGAGCCGCGGTCCTGCGCCGGGCGCCGGTCGTCGCGGCGGTCGTCGCGCCGGTCGTCCCGGCGCCGGGGCGCCCCGGCCTCCGGCCGCACGTTCTCCGCCTGCATGCCGCGCTGGCCGGGGGTGGGGTCGTACTCGACCCGCTGGCCCTCTTCCAGAGCGCGGAAACCGCCCTGGTCCACGATCGCGGAGTAGTGCACGAAGACGTCGTCCCCGCCCTGGTCCGGCTCGATGAAGCCGAACCCCTTCTCCCCGTTGAACCACCGCACCGTGCCCTGCGCCATGCCCGTACTCCCACCGTCTCGTCGTCGGCCCCACTGTTCCCCATCGGCGCCGCGGCACTCGGCCCGGGTTCGCATCGTCGGCACCCGGAGGCGTCGACCCGACGGCGGGCTCACGCTGACCGGCATCCGCACCGAGTGAATTAATGCTCCATTTGTCGCACGTTTGACACCCAAAGAGGGACGGAGGTAGTGTCGCTCGTCGTAAGCACGTGCCGACGTGAATATTCATGCACCGCCGCGCCGATTCGATTTCTCCTCATTTTCAGGACGGGCACCGTCGGCCACCGCCGGCATCGTGCCGGGCCGGGCGGGCCGAATCGGCCTCTCGCGTTCCCGGTGACGACTGCGCACGCGCAGGACTGGAGTAGCGATGCACGCCCCGGAAGGCGACCACCGCAGCGGGACCACGAACGCCGACCCGGCCGCCACCGGTGCAGAGCACGAGCTCCCGGCCGACCTCGGGCTGGCCGCCCTGCTCCGTCGGCAGGCGCGGCTGCGTCCCGACGCCGCCGCGCTGACCGGCGCCGCCGGGACCGTGAGCTTCGGTGAGCTGGTCCGGGCGGCCGATCGCGTCGCCGGTCACCTCCGCCACCTCGGCGTCGGCCCGGACCGGCGTGTCGGCCTGTTCGTCGATCCGTCGCCGGAGCTGATCACCTCGGCCTGGGGCATCGTGCTGGCGGGCGCCGCCTACCTGCCGCTGGCACCGGACTATCCGCCGGACCGGGTCCGCTTCATGATCGAGGATTCGGGCGCGTCGGTCGTCGTCTGCCCGCAGCGCCTGCGATCCGCGCTGGTGGAGGTGGCGCCGACCGGGACGCCGGTCGTCACGGTCGAGGAGGCGAGCCGGTTCCCGGCACCGGGCGGTCCCGGTCCCGGGCCCGGCCCGACCGACCTGGCGTACGTCGTCTACACCTCCGGCAGCACCGGGCGCCCCAAGGGCGTGATGATCGAGCACCGGAGCATCGCCAACCAGATGCACTGGCTGCGGGCGGCCCAGGGGCTCGGTCCCGGCACGGTGGTGCTGCAGAAGACGCCGATCAGCTTCGACGCGGCCCAGTGGGAGATCCTCGCGCCGGCCTGCGGCGCCACGGTGGTGATCGCCGCGCCCGGCGTCCACCGTGACCCGGCCGCACTGCTGGAGACCGTCCGCCGGTACGGCGTGACCGCGCTGCAGGCCGTGCCGACGCTGCTGCGCGCGCTGCTGGCCACCGGCGGGCTGGCCGACTGCGACTCGCTGCGGCAGCTGTTCAGCGGTGGGGAGACGCTGACCCCGAAGGTCGCCGCGCAGCTGCTGGACGCCCTCCCGGGCCGCACGCTGGTGAACCTGTACGGGCCGACCGAGTGCACGATCAACGCCTCCGCCCACCGGGTCGAGCGGGACGCGCTCCGGGACGGGGGTCCGGTCCCGATCGGCGTGCCGGTGCGGGGCACCTGGTTCCGCGTCCTCGACGAGAACCGGTCCCCGGTGCCGCCGGGCGAGGTCGGCGAGCTCTACGTCGGCGGCGTGCAGGTGGCCCGGGGCTACCTCGGGCGGCCGGACCTCGACGCGGCCGCGTTCGTCACCGACCCGCTCGGCGCCGGGCCGGGAGCCAGGCTCTACCGCACCGGCGACCTCGTCCGCCGCCGCCCGGACGGCCCGGTCGAGTTCGTCGGGCGTACGGACAACCAGGTCAAGCTGCGCGGCCACCGCATCGAGCTGGACGAGGTCCGGCTCGGGATCGAAGCCCACGACTGGGTGCGGGCGGCGGGTGTCGTGGTGCGGCAGGACCCCCGCACCGGGCCCCACCTCACCGCCTTCCTCGAACTCAACCCGACCGAGGCCGCGCTGATGGACCAGGGTGACCACGGCGCCCACCACCTGTCCAAGGAGAGCCGGCTGCAGATCAGGGCGCAGCTGTCGAACCCGGGCTGCCGGGACGACGTCCACCGCCGGACGGTGCTGGACCTCCCCGGACGGCTGGCACCCGCGCAGCAGCGTCGGCGGGTGTTCGCCCGCAAGACGTACCGCTTCTTCGAAGGCGGTGAGGTCACGGCCGCGGACCTCCTGCGGGTGCTCGACCGCCGGGCCGCCGCCGCCGCGTCACGCCCGGTCGCCCGGCTCGACCTCGACGGGCTCGCCGGGATCCTGCGGTACTTCGGGCAGTTCCGCAGTGGCGAGCGGCTGCTGCCCAAGTACGGCTACGCGTCGCCAGGCTCCCTCTACGCGACCCAGCTCTACCTGGAGGTCGAGGGCATCGCCGGTCTGGCGCCGGGCAGCTACTACTACTTCCCGGTCGAGCACCAGCTCGTACTGATCGGCCGTCGACCGCCGTCGGGACACAGCCGGCTGCGGGTGCACCTCGTCGGCCGGCGGCGGGCGATCGAGCTGGTCTACCGCAAGAACGTCCTGGAAGTGCTGGAGATGGAGGCGGGCCACATGGCCGGCCTGTTCGACGAGATCCTGCCGGAGCACGGGCTGGGCCTGCGCGCCGTCGATCCGGACCCGGCCGTGCTGGCCGGTCTGGACACCGCGGCGGAGGACCACCACCTCGGCTCGTTCGAGGTGGTCCCGGCGGCGGAGGCCGGCGGACCGGATCCGGTCGACCTCTACGTGCAGACCCGCGACGGCGGGATCGTGGACCTGCCGGCCGGCCTCTACCGCCACCGGAGCGGGGCGCTGGACCGGGTCGGCGACGAGATCGTGCTGAAGAAGCACGTCGTCGCGATCAACCAGCAGGCGTACGAGCGGTCCCGGTTCGGCATCACGATCATGAGCCGCCGGACCGGCGACGGCGGCCACCTCGCGCTCGGCCGGCGGCTGCAGCGGCTGATGATGAACGACACCGGCCTCGGCTTCATGTCCGCGGGCTACAGCTCGAACTCCGGCCACGACCTGCCGTCGGCGACCCGGATGGCGGCGATCCTGGACGCCCGCGGCGAGGACGGCGGACCCTCGTACTTCTGCGTCGGCGGACGGGTCAGCGAGGAGCAGGTGCGCAGCGAGGGCATGAAGGAGGACGCCGTCCACGTGCAGGGTCCGGCCGAGCTGATCCGGGACGACCTGCGGCGGTTCCTGCCCGACCACATGATGCCGGGCCGGGTCACCGTGGTGGACGCGTTGCCGCTGACCGCGAACGGCAAGGTCGACCTCCGCGCCCTGGAGGCGCTGGCCGCCGCGGCCGACGCGGCGTTGCCGGACCGGCCGGTGACCGCACCGCGGACCGACACCGAAGCCCGGGTGGCCGCGCTGTGGCGGGCCGATCTCGGCCAGGACGTCGTCTCGGTGCACGACGACTTCTTCGCCTCCGGCGGCAACTCGCTGGTCGCGGTGGCCCTGGTCAACCGGATCAACGCGGAGTTCGACAGCGCCCTGCCGCTGCAGGTGCTGTTCGAGGCCGGGACGATCGCGAAGCTGGCCGACCGCCTGGACGGCGTGGCGGCCGTCCGATCGTCCCGGCTGGTGCCCCTGCACACCGCCGGGCGGCGGTCGCCGGTGTACTGCTGGCCGGGCCTCGGTGGCTACCCGATGAACCTGCGCCGCCTGGCCGCGCGGACCGGGCTCGACCGGCCGTTCTACGGCGTGCAGGCGTACGGCGTGAACGACGGGGAGCTGCCGTACCGCACGGTCGAGGAGATGGCCGCGGCGGACGTGGAACTGATCCGGCGGCGCCAGCCGGAGGGGCCGTACACGCTCTGGGGGTATTCCTTCGGGGCCCGGGTCGCGTTCGAGGCCGCTCACCAGCTCGAGCGGTCCGGCGCGTCGGTCGAGCGGCTGGTGCTGATCGCGCCGGGCGCGCCGCGGGTCGGTGCCGGCGGCCCGGCCGGCCGGCCGTCGTACCGGAACGGTACCTACCTCACGGTCCTGTACTCGGTGTTCGCCGGCACGATCAGCGGCCCCGAGGTGGCCGAGTGCGTGCGGACGGTCACGGACGAGGACGGCTTCGTCGCGTTCGTGACCGCGTTGTTCCCCGAGCTGGCTCCCGACCTGGTGCGCCGGATCGTCCGGATCGTCGAGTTGACGTACGGGTTCCGGTACGCGGCCGGCGACCTGGCCGCGCGGCGGATCGAGGCACCGGTGACCGTCCTGCGGGCCCGGGGCGACGAGCCGTCCTTCCTGGACAGCGCCGCCGGTCAGTTCGCCGCCGACCCGACCGTGTGGGACCTCTCCGCCGACCACTACTCCCTGCTCCGGCCGCCGGGCACCGACGAGCTGACGGGCGCCGTCCACCGGTCCGCGCGGAACGACCGGCGCCGGGCGGGAGCCGGGTCGCCGCGGCCGGACCGACCGACCTCGAAGGAGACCGCCATGCCGCACGTCCTGATCAAGCACTTTCCCGCCTCGCTGGACGAGCAGCGGCAGTCCGAGCTGGTCGCCGCGGTCACCGGCGCGGTGCGCACCGCCTTCGGCTGCGAGGAGGGTGCCATCTCGATCGCGCTGGAGCCGGTGGAGAAGTCGGCCTGGGACGCCGAGGTCTACGAGCCGGAAATCATCGGTCGCGGTCACCTGCTGCGCAAGGCACCCGACTACGGGCCCGCCGTCCGGGACGGGGGCTGAGCATGCCGGTGGACCGGCCGGGCACCGTGCCGTTGCGGGTCACCGACGAGGTGGCCGAGGCCCTGCGGACCGGCGCACCCGTCGTGGCCCTGGAGTCCAACGTCATCACGCACGGCCTGGACTACCCGGAGAACGCCGCGACCGCGCGGAAGGTGGAGGCGGCGGTGCGGGCCGGCGGAGCCGTTCCGGCCACGATCGGCGTCGACGCGGGCCGGGTCCTCGTCGGGATGACCGACGCGGACATCGACCGGTTCGCCTCCGGCGCGGGGATCCCGAAGGTGAGCAGCCGGGACCTGGCCGTCGTGCTCGCCTCCGGCGGGCCCGGCGCCACCACGGTCGCGTCGTCGCTGGTGCTCGCCCACCTGGCCGGCATCCCGTTCCTCGCCTCGGCCGGGATGGGCGGGGTGCACCGGGGCGCCCAACGGACGATGGACATCTCGGCGGACCTCATCCAGCTCACCCGCTCGCCGGTGGCGCTGGTGTGCGCCGGGGCGAAGACCATCCTCGACCTGGGGCTCACCCTGGAATACCTCGAGACGCAGTGCGTACCGGTCATCTCCTACGGGTCGGACGACTTCCCGGCCTTCTACTGCGTCTCCAGCGGCCTGCCCAGCCCGCACCGGCTCGACGACGAGGCCGCCGTCGCCCGCGCGGTCCACACGCACTGGGCGCTCGGGAACCCCGGCTCCGTCCTGGTCGCCACGCCCATCGACCCGGCTGACGCGGTCGACAAGGACGAGGTCGACGCGGCCACCGAGCAGGCGATGGCTGCGGCGGAACGGGCCGGCATCACCGGCAACGCGCTGACCAGGCACCTCATGCGGGCGGTGGACCGCAGCACCGGCGGCCGGGCCGCCCGGGCGAACACCGCGGTCCTGGCCGGCACGGCCGAGCTCGCCGGCCGGGTGGCGGTCGCGTACGCCCGGCTCCGGCAGGACGCCCGCGACCGCGGCGGGTCGGCATGATCGAGGCGGCGATCTTCGACCTCGACGGCACGCTGGTCGACACGCCCCGGGCGATCGTGACGACGTTCACGGCGACGTTCGCGGATCTCGGCCTGCCGGGCGTCGACGCGGGCACGATCCGGGCCACGATCGGTCTGCCGCTCGAACGGGCCTTCGGCGAGTTGGTCGGCGTGCCGGCGGACGGCGCGCTGGTCGCCCGGTGCGTGGGCACCTACCAGGCGCTGTTCCGGACGCAGGTGCTCCCGGGCGCGGCCGCGCTGGTCTACCCGGGGGTCGCCGCGGGCCTGAACCTGCTCGGCCGGGACGGCGTGGCGCTGGCCGTGGCCACCAGCAAGCACTACGCCAGCGCGGACGCCCTGCTGGCCGCGGCCGGCCTGCGCGAGCACTTCGCCGTCGTCATCGGCGCCGACCAGGTCGCCCGGCCCAAGCCCGATCCGGAGATGGGCCGGCTGGTCCTGCGCCGGCTCGCGGTCCCGGCCGACCGGGCCGTCATGGTCGGGGACACCACCCACGACCTGGCGATGGCGGCGGCGGCCGGGTTGCGCTCGATCGCGGTCACCTACGGCGTGCACAGCGAGGCGCTACTGCGCGCGGGCGCACCGACCTGGCTGGCTGATTCGTTCGACGAGGTCCTGACGTACGTCCGGACGCCGTCGCGGCAGAGGGGAGGCGACCGGATTGCTCACCGTCGTGCGGGACCTGCTGGATGACCGTGACCACCACATCGAGTTCAACGGGCACCTGACCAACCACGCCAAGCAGGCGGTCGTCGCGCTGGCCGGCCTCGGCGCGTCGCCGGACCGGATCCGGGCCTACTACGACGGCTACCGGGCGATGACCCCGTACGGCTTCCCGCTGGAGCCGGCGCGGCCGTCGGAGCACCCGATCGGGGAGAGCAACTGGCCGGACTTCGTCGGTCGGCGGACGAGCTTCGGCGCGTACTGCGAGTTCTTCGACCGGCGGGACCGGGAGCTCGGCACCGACGAGCTGCTGCGCCGGTACGTACCGGCGCTGCTTCCCGGCTGGGTGGGCGCGTTCACCCACGCCGCGATCCACCTCGGCTGGGCGCTGGACGTCGGGCACCGCTGGATGACCGTCGAGGGACTGGCGTACCTGGCCTTCTCCGCGGTGAGCTGCCATCCCGAGCGCGCGGCGCCCGTCGGTGGACCGGGGCCCGGCAGCGCGGTGGAGTCGCTGATCGAGGTCGCGCGGGACTGGGAGGCCGACGAGGAAGGCGTCCGCGACCGCGTCCGGACCCTCCTGGCCGACACCGACGGCGGGCTCGCCGCCGGGATCCTGCCGGAGTTGCTGCGATCGGGCCTGCAGTACCGCAACGCGCGGGTGCTGGGTGCCGGCGTCCCGCTGATGTACCGCACGCCGGGCTGGATCGCCGCGCAGGACCCGGCCGACAGCTGGCAGCAACTGCACTACGCGGCCACGCTGCTCTACCTGGCCCGGCCCGGCGACTTCGTCCTGCTCCACCTCATCACCTCGCTGCACGGGATGGAGCACATCGCCGAGCGGCTCCCCGCCGACCGGCGGCGGGAGGCGGTCCACTGCTTCTGGATCGGGATGCTCGCCGTCCTGTTCTCCGAGGACCTGCTGCCGGGCGGCGCGGAACTGGCCGCCCTGCACGCCGCCCACGCCGGCAATGCCGGTCCGGGACCGGACTGGGACACCGTCGTCGACCGCGCCATCGCCGAGGACGAGGAACACAACCCCAAGATGGTGTACGTCCTGCGCCGGCAGTGGGAGCGCACCGGCCGGCACGCCGTCTACCGCACCGCGGCCGGTCACTTCACCACCACGCCCGAGCTGCCGGACACGTTCCAGGAGCCCCCGACGCCATGACCGTGAACCCCACCACCACCGCGTCCGCCGCCACGTCGCCCTCGATCGAGCCGTACCTCGGCGACACCGTGCATCTGCTGCCGCAGACCAACCAGCTGCGCGCGCTGCACACGGTGATCCGGGACCGGGCCGCCCGCCGGGAGGACTTCCTGCACTGCTCCAGCCGGATCCTCCGGCTGCTGCTGGAATCCGCGCTGGACCTGCTCCCGTACGAGGAGCACACCGCGCGGACCCCGGTCGGTGCCGGCTACCGGGGCCTGCGGATGTCACCCGCGGTGCACGGCGTGGCGATAGCCCGGGCCGGGGAGAGCATGGAGTCCGAGCTGCGGGCGGTGCTGCCGGCGGTGCGGATGGGCAAGATCCTCCTCCAGCGGGACAAGGTGACCAAGCTCCCGCACTTCTACTACGCCGCGTTGCCGCCGGGCATCGCCGACGGGCACGTGCTGCTCCTGGATCCCATGCTCGCCACCGGCGGCACGGCGCTGGCCGCCATCCAGGTGTTGCTGGACCATGGCGTGCCGGAGGACCGGATCGTCTTCGTCGGCCTGATCGCCGTGCCGGAGGGCATCACCGCCGTGTGCGGCCGCCATCCCCGGGTCCGCATCGTCACGTCGGCCATCGACCAGCGGCTCAACGAGAACGCGTACATGGTGCCGGGGATCGGGGACTTCGGGGACCGGTGGTTCGGCACCGACCGGTGAGCGGGCGGCCGGGACCGGTCGAGCCGCGCCGGTCGGGGTGCGGCGGTCAGCCGGACCCGGCCTTCGGCGTCCGGGGCGGTCCGGTCGCGGCGGTCAGCGGGACGTCGGCGGCCGGCCGGCTCCCTCGCCGCCGCCCGACCGAGAGCACCGCGCCGGCGAGGGCGGCCGCGGTGATCACCAGGAAGGCCGTCCGGTAGCCCGCCTCCCCGGGCGACGGCTCCAGGATGAGGGTGAGCACGGCGATGGTCAGCGCGCCGGACAGGTACTGCGACGTGGTCAGCAGCGCCCCCGCCGTGCCCTGGTACGCCGAGGGCACGTCGGCGGTGCCGATGATGAACATCGACGTGTAGATGACGCCGTGCCCGAAGCCGCTGAGGATCAGGCCGGGCAGCAGGTCGATCGCGTACGAGTCGCCGTTGAAGGTCACGGAGAGCAGCCCCAGCCCGACCGCGGCGACGCAGAACCCGCTGAACAGCACGGCACGAGGGCTCATCCACCGCACCGCCCGGCCGGCCGAGGTGCTGCCGGCGGTCACCATGAGGGCCAGCGGCAGGAACGCCAGCCCGGCGCGCAGCGGCGAGTAGCCCTTGGCGTCCTGCAGCAACAGGGTGACGAGGTAGAACTCCGAACCGACGCTGGCCATGTAGAGCGCGGTCGCCGCGGCGCCGGTCCGCAGGGACGGCGTCCGCCGCAGCGGCGGCTCGATCAGCACGGCTCGGCTGGTCCGCTCGTTGACCACGAATGCGGCGAACAGGACCACCGCCGCGGCGAGGACGCCGAGCGTCAACGCCGCGCCCCACCCCCGGTCGACGCTGATCGTGAGCCCGACCACCGACGCGAGCACGGTCGCGGTCCCCAGGACGGAGGCCAGCAGCGGGATGCGCGCCACCGTGGTGCGGTCGACGGACGAGCCCACCCACAGCGCGGCGCCGGCGGCGCAGCCCAGCGTCAATGGCACGTTGACCTCGAACACCAGCCGCCAGGACACCGTGGTGAGCAGCCCGCCGAGGACGACACCGGCGGCCAGCCCCATCGCCCCGACCGACCCCCACACGGCCAGCGCCCTGCTGCGCTCCGGGCCGGCCGGGAACGTCGTCCCGATCAGGCCCAGGATCGCCGGCTGCAGGAGCGCCGCGCCGACCCCCTGGGCCCCGCGGGCCACCAGCAGCACCGTCCCGTCCTGCGCCGCCCCGCCGACCGCGCTCGCCGCCCCGAACACGACCATCGCCAGGATGAACATCTGCTTGGGGCCGACCCGGTCGGTCAGCCGGCCGCCGACGACGAGGAACCCGGCGAACAGCACCGCGTACGCGCTGACCACCCACTGGGTGACCGCCGGGCTCAGCCCGAACTCGCCGCCGATGCTCGGCAGGGCCACATAGATGATCGAGTAGTCCAGCGCGATGAGGAACTGAGCCACCGACAGGACCGCCAGCACGGCCGTGGTCGACCTCCGAACAGGCATGACAGCCATGCTCTAAGGTTGACATTAGTGTGAAGGAAAGGCAGGGAGCCCGGTGCGGATCGGGGAGCTGGCCCGGCGGACCAATGTGTCGGCGCGACTGCTGCGCTACTACGAGCAGCAGGAGTTGCTCACTCCGGACCGCTCCGGCAACGGCTACCGGAGCTATGCCCAGGGCGCGGTCGAGCGGGTCGCGCAGATCCGCGGACTGCTCGACGCCGGGCTCCCCACCCGGCTGATCAAGCAGATCCTGCCGTGCCTGGACGGTCCGGACACGATCCATGTCACGGATGCGACCTCGGACCTGATCGCCACCGTCGAGCGGGAGCGCGAGCAGATCGACGCCCGGATCCGGTGCCTGACCCGCAACCGGGACGCGATCGACGCCTACCTCGCCGCCGTCCGCACCCGGGCCGACCACGGGTGAGCAGGGTGGCGCCGGCGGAGCCGCGACGGGGACACGGTGACCGCCGTGTTCGAGGCCCTGACCGACCGTTGACGGAGGCGTCGGGGACCACCGGCTGAGCCGGACCGGAGACGAGTTTCTTCAAGGGCGCCTACGGCGTCGCTGCGCGATGGCGCAGGCGCCACCTTGACCCCACGGCGCCGGCACGGACTGCGGCGCCTGGGAGCAGGCCGGGGAGATGGCGCTAGCCTGCGCGGATGGGACTCATGCTCAGCCAGCAGCCGGAGGCGGACGCGCTTCTCGACCGGGACCCGCTCGCCCTGGTGATCGGCATGGTTCTTGATCAGCAGATCCCGTTGGAGAAGGCGTTCTCCTCGCCGTACGTGCTGGCCGAGCGGCTGGGGCACGTCCCGGACGCGGCGGAGCTGGCCGGTATGGACGAGGAGTCGCTGGTGGCGGTCTTCTCGACGCCGCCGGCGTTGCACCGGTTCCCGGGGTCGATGGCCAAGCGGGTTCAGGCGATGTGTCAGCTGGTGGTGGAGCAGTACGAC
>CADCTP010000437.1 GCA_902805565.1 uncultured Mycobacteriales bacterium | reverse complement strand
CGCGGCCGGCGCCGGCAACACCGGCGGCGACAGCTGAGCTGAGCGGGACCGGCCCCCGGCCCGGCCACCCCCACGGGTGGCCGGGCCGCAGCCGTCCCGGCCGGCGGTCGGAACGTCAGGCCACCAGCCCGGCGCGGTGCGCGAGGATCGCGGCCTGGACCCGGTTGGTCAGCTGCAGCTTGGCCAGCAGCCGGCTGACGTGGCTCTTCACGGTCGCCTCGCTCAGGTGCAGCCGGCGGCCGATCTCCCCGTTCGCCAGGCCTTCCGCGAGTGCCGCCAGCACCTCCCGTTCCTTCGCGGTGAGCACGTCGAGGCGGCGCCGGGCGTCGGCCCGGTGGGGGTTTCCCGGTTCGGCGAACCGGCGCAGCAACCGCCGGGTCACCTGCGGGGACAGCATCGCGTCGCCGGCGGCGGCACTGCGGACCGCCGCCGCCAACTGCTCGGCGGTCGCGTCCTTCAGCAGGAATCCGACCGCGCCGTGCCGCAGCGCGGTCTCGACGTACTCGTCGAGGTCGAAGGTGGTCAGCACCACGACCTTCGGCGGCGGCAGCAGCCGGGCGAGGGCGGCGGTGGCGGCCAGTCCGTCGGCACGCGGCATCCGGATGTCCATCAGGACCACGTCGGGAGCCAGCTCGCGGGCCCGGCGGACGGCCTCGGCGCCGTCCGCGGCCTCTCCGACCACCTCGATGTCGGCGCAGGCCCCCATGATCGTGCGGAGCATCGCCCGCACCATCCACTCGTCGTCGACGATCAGCACGGTGATCACGGCAGGGCCCCCCGGTCGACCGGCACGTGCGCGGACACCTCGAACCCGCCGCCGGCCAGCGGTCGGGCGCTGAGCGTGCCGCCGACCAGCCGGACGCGCTCGGCGATCCCCAGCAGCCCGTGCCCGGCGCCGGTGGCGGCGAACGGCATGGCGGATCCCGTACCGCCGCTGCCGCCCGGTCCCGCGCCGTTGGTGACGACGACCGCCAGACCGGCCTCGTCCGCCCCGACCGTGACCGACGCGCGGGCCCCGGCCGTGTGCTTGTGCACGTTGGTGAGCGCTTCCTGGACGACCCGGTACACCGCGTGCTCGGCCAGCGCGGGTGCCCGCAGCCCGGCCGGCATCCGCAGGTCGACGGCGACTCCGAGCGCCCGGGAGGCGTCGGTCAGCTCCGGCAGGTCGGCGAGCCCGGGCTGCGGTCGCAGCGGCGCCGCGGCGCCGTCGCGGAGCACCCCGACGAGCGATCGCAACTCCTCGAGCGCGGCCCGGCCGATGCCCTGGATCTGGGCGGAGACGGCGACCGCGTCCCGGCCCCGGGCCGCCTCCAGCGCGGTCGCGTGCAGCACCATGAGCGACACCCGGTGGGTGACCACGTCGTGCATGTCCCGGGCGATCTGTGCCCGTTCCTCCGCGCGGGCGCGGTCGATCCGCAGCTGCTCCTCGCGGCGGTTGCGCCGGGCCCGCTCCCGCAGTTCGGCGACCTGCGCCCGGTGCGAGCGGAGGGTGAGGCCGATCAGGAACGGCAGGACGCAGAGGGTGACGGCGAGCGGCACCCCGGCGTCCCCGCCGTAGGCGCCCCAGATCGGCCCGACCACCACGGCGACCGAGGCGGCGGTCAGGGCCGCCCCCTCCCGGGGCGAACGGCGGTGCGCGCCGAGCGTGTACTGCGCCACCAGCACCGCCGGGTACGCGGCCGAGACCAGCCAGCCCAGGAGGGCGGCGGCGTACAGCACCAGGGGTCGCTCGCGCCGGGCCAGGACGGCCAGGCCGGCGAGCCCGCCGAGGGCCAGATCCACCCCGGGCGGCGCCTGCAGGCCGAGCACCGGCGACCCGTCGAACAGGCCGGACCGCAGGCCGTCCCACCCGCCGGCCAGCACGCAGCCCGACGCCAGGACCAGGTCAGCGGCGCAGCGCCGACGCAGCCACATGCCCGGATCCTAGGTGGGAAGCCGGCCGCCGGACTCGGTCCATCGGCTGAGCCGAAGGTCTCGGTCCGCCGCCCCGTCCCGGCGTCCGGCTCCGTCGGACGGCTGAGCCGGGCGGACCCCCGCCGGGGCCCGAACACCCTCCTCGGGCCGATGCCCACGGGCCGGCGACCGCCCTACGTTCGGATCCTCTCCCGGACGCCGAAGGAGCACAGTGGACACGTCAATGAGCCGCCGGACCGCCCTGCGGGCCGCCGGTGCCGCTGCCGCCGCAGCGGGCATCGGAATGTCGACGAGCGCCGCCTCGACCCGGGGCGGACCGCCGGGCCGGGCCGGCCGGATCGACACCCACCACCACGCCGTGCCGGAGCCGATGCGCCGCTGGGCGGTCGACCGGGGGCTCCTGCCGCCGAGCGGCGGCCCCTCCTGGGCGGCCTGGACGGTCCCGGACGCGGTGCGGGTGATGGCGGACAACCGGATGGCGGCGGCGGTGGTGTCGGCCCCGGTGCCGTCCGCCGCCTTCGCGGACCCGGCCGTGGCCCGCGAGGGCGTCCGGGTGTGCAACGAGGCGTACGCGGAGCTCGTCGCCGACCATCCGACCCGGTTCGGGTTCTTCGCCGCCGTCGCGCCGCTGCACGTCGACCTCGCGATCGAGCAGGCCGCGTACGCGCTGGACCGGCTCGGCGCCGACGGAATCATCCTGATGACCAGCGCGGGCGGGCGGTACCTCGGCGACCCCGCGTTCGACCCGCTGCTCGCCGAGCTGCACCGGCGCCGCGCGGTCGTCCTGGTCCACCCGGACGGCCTCCCGGAGGGCGGGACGGAGCTGCCGGGCGTCTCGGAGTCCCTGGCGGACTTCCCGCTGGACACCACCCGAGCCGCTCTGAACCTCATCGCGTCCGGCACGGTGGACCGCTATCCCGGCCTGTCGATCATCCTGTCCCACGCCGGAGGGATGCTGCCCTACCTGGCCGGGCGGGCCGAGTCCCAGGGCCGGCAGGGCGAGTTCGTGGACCCGGCCCGGTTCCGCCGGGCGCTGCACCGGTTCTACTACGACACGGCGCTGCCGGCCTCGCCGTACGCCATGCCGTCGCTGCTGCGGGCGGTGGGGGCCGACCGGCTGCTCTACGGCACCGACTTCGCCTCCCGGCCGGCCGCGGAGGTCAACGTCATCACCCGGGACCTGGATCGCGACCCGGCGCTGGACGGGCCGGCGCGGCGGGCGATCGACCGGGACAACGCGCTGCGGTTGTTCCCCCGGCTGGCCCGTCGGCTCGCCGGCCGCTGACCGACCGCGGCCGGGCAGCGCCGTTCCCGGGCAGCGCCGCGGTTCGCGACAGCGCCGCCGGACCCGGCGGCGCCGCCGTTCCCGACAGCGGGGGCCTCCGCCCGCCGGTGCGGGAAAAACTGTCGTACGGGGCTGGGAGCATCGAGTCATGGCACGGACCACCCCGGACCTCGGACCGCACCGGCGCGCGTTCGCCCACCTGCTGG
>CADCTP010000436.1 GCA_902805565.1 uncultured Mycobacteriales bacterium | reverse complement strand
AGGCCGCTCAGGTCGCCCAGGCCGCGCAGGCCGCGCAGGCCGCGCAGGCCGCCGAGCGCCCCCGGCACCGCGGCACCAGCAGCAGCGCCAGCAGCAGTGCCAGCAGCAGCAACAGCAACAGCAGCAGCCGGAGCGGCGGCGGCAGCCGGTCGATCCAGGCCGCTGCGCCGCGGTACGGCGGCGGCTGGTCGCCGGCCAAGGGCCGCCAGGTCGCCGACCTGGCGATGCGCTGGCTCGGCACCCCGTACGCGTGGGGCGGCGGCAACGCCTCCGGCCCCACCCGCGGGATCGACGGCCCGGGCGCCGGCCGGAACGACGGCAGCCGGTACGGCTTCGACTGCTCCGGCCTCACCCTGTGGGCCTGGGCCCAGGTCGGGGTCCTCCTGCCGCACTACTCCGGCTACCAGTACACCGCCGGCCGGCGGATCGGCCGATCCGACCTCATGCCGGGCGACCTGGTGTTCTGGGCGTACGGCCCGGGCGACCCCGGGACGATCCACCACGTCGCCATCTATCTCGGTGGTGGACAGGTCGTTCAGGCACCGCAGAGCGGGGACGTCGTGAAGATCTCGGCCATGTGGTACGACGGTTACATCGGTGCGGCCCGTCCGGGCGCATAGGCTGGGACGATGCTGGTTGACAGGTTCGGGCGCGTGGCCACCGACCTGCGGGTCTCACTGATCGACCGGTGCAACCTGCGCTGCTCGTACTGCATGCCCCCTGAGGGCCTGCCGTGGCTGCCCCGGCAGGAGCTGCTCACCGACGACGAGCTGGTCCGGCTGGTCGGGGTCGCGGTGTCCCTCGGGGTCCGGGAGGTCCGGCTGACCGGCGGCGAGCCGCTGCTGCGGCCCGGGGTGCCGGCCCTGGTGGCCCGGCTGGCCGCGCTGGAGCCGCGCCCGGAGCTGTCGATCACCACCAACGGCATCCTGCTCGGCCGGGACGCCGCCGCGCTGGCCGCGGCCGGGCTGGACCGGGTGAACGTCTCGCTGGACACCCTGGACGCCGCCCGGTTCAAGCAGATCACCTTCCGGGACAAGCACGCCGAGGTGCTGGCCGGGCTGGCGGCCGCCCGGGCCGCCGGGCTGGCCCCGGTCAAGGTCAACGCGGTGCTGCTGCGCGGGGTCAACGACCACGAGGCCCCGGACCTGCTGGAGTGGGCCCTGGTCAACCGGTACGAGCTGCGCTTCATCGAGCAGATGCCGCTGGACGCCCAGCACGGCTGGGACCGGGCCCGGATGGTCACCGCCGACGAGGTGCTGCAGCTGCTCACCGCCCGGTACGAGCTGGCCCCGGTCAGCGACCCCGACCGCGGCGCCGCCCCGGCCGAGACCTGGCAGGTGCTGGCCGGCCCCGGGGTGACCGGGCCCGGCCGGAAGGTCGGCATCGTCGGCTCGGTGACCAGGCCGTTCTGCGGGGCGTGCGACCGGGTCCGGCTCACCGCCGACGGGCAGCTGCGGGACTGCCTGTTCGCCACCACGGAGAGCGACCTGCGGACCGCGCTGCGGGCCGGGGCCGACGACGCCGAGCTGGCCCGCCGGTTCCGGGTCGCGGTGGCCGGCAAGAAGGCCGGCCACGGCATCGACGGCCCGGACTTCGTCCAGCCCGACCGCCCGATGTCCGCGATCGGCGGCTGACCCGGCCCCGGCGGCGGGCCGGTCAGCGGGCTCCGAGGGCGGGCCCGCCGGGACGGTCCAGCGGCTCCACCCGCAGCGGGAAGTCCCGCCGGGCCAGGAAGTCGGACAGGGTGTCCCGGTGCTCGGGGCAGGCCAGCCACTGCTTGACCCGGTCGGCCGTGTGGATGCGCGGGTTGCGCCACAGCAGCGCGTACGCGGCGGGTCGCTGGCAACCCTTGGCGGAGCACCGGGTGTCGGGCGCGGGTTCGTCGGTCATCGGCGGCAGGATGTCACGCCTGACGAGCCGGACAACAAGGGCGTCGGGCGGCCACGGGGGGAGCCGCCCGACGCGAGAGCAAAGCTACACCAGGTCGACGTCAGGGTGCGACAAGCCGGGCTGAAGATCACCCGGTCGGCGCAGAGACTTCGCTGAGTGACGTTCGCACCGGCCGGCCATTCGGTTCACCGTACCGGGAAACACCAGGTCAGGGAGGCATCGGTGCCGCTTCACGCCGGTCTCACGGCCGGTGCGGTTCGCTGGGCGGCAGCATCGGACGTGGCCTGGCGCGGAGCCGGCCAGGGAGGCGGCGAGCGGATGGTCGAGACGGCGATCGGGGGCACGGCTTCCGGGCCGGCGCCGACCCCGGCGCGCGACGCGGGGCAGCTGGAGCGCGCGCTCTTCGAGGTCAAGCGGGTGATCGTCGGGCAGGACCGGATGGTCGAGCGGATGCTGGTGTGCCTGCTGGCCAAGGGTCACTGCCTGCTGGAGGGCGTGCCGGGCGTCGCGAAGACGCTGGCGGTGGAGACCCTGGCCCGGGTGGCCGGGGGGACGTTCTCCCGGCTGCAGTTCACCCCGGACCTGGTGCCCTCCGACATTGTCGGCACCCGGATCTTCAAGCCCGGGTCCGACCGCTTCGACACCGAGCTCGGGCCGGTGTTCGCCAACTTCGTCCTCACCGACGAGATCAACCGGGCGCCGGCGAAGGTCCAGTCCGCCCTGCTCGAGGTGATGTCGCAGGGCCAGGTGTCCATCGGCGGCACGACCTACCCGATGCCGCGCCCGTTCCTGGTGCTGGCCACCCAGAACCCGATCGAGTCCGAGGGCGTGTACCCGCTCCCGGAGGCGCAGCGCGACCGGTTCCTGATGAAGGTCGTGGTGGACTACCCGACCGGCGAGGAGGAGCGGGAGATCGTCTACCGGATGGGCGTCAGCCCGCCGGTGCCCGAGCAGATCCTCAGCCCGGCCGACCTCACCCGCCTGCAGGACGCGGCCAGCCAGGTGTTCGTGCACCACGCGCTGGTCGACTACGTGATCCGGCTGGTGCTCTCCACCCGGACGCCGGCCGAGCACGGGATGGCCGACGTCGCCGGCTGGGTCGCCTACGGCGCCTCGCCGCGGGCGTCGCTCGGCATGATCAGCGCCTCCCGGGCCCTCGCGCTGATGCGCGGCCGGGACTACGTGCTGCCGCAGGACGTGCTGGACATCGCGGCCGACGTGCTCCGGCACCGGCTGGTGCTGTCCTACGACGCGCTGGCCGACGGCGTGCCGGCCGAGCACGTGGTGCACCGGGTGCTGCAGAGCGTGCCGCTGCCCCAGGTGACGCCGCGGCAGCGGGCCGCCGGCGGGCCGTACGGGTCGCAGGGCGGCGGTTATGCCCCCGGCGCTCCCGGCGCCGGGGCCCCCGCCACCGGCGGCCCGGCGACCGGCACCCAGCGGCAGGCCGGGGCCACCGTGGTGCCCGAGCGGCTGTCCAACGGACCAGGGGAGCAGGAGCGCGGCGCGTGACCGCTCCCT
>CADCTP010000435.1 GCA_902805565.1 uncultured Mycobacteriales bacterium | reverse complement strand
GCAGCGCCGGCGTACCGGCCGGGACGCGTTGTCCGACGTGCTGGCCGGGGTCCGGGCGCAGCTGCCCGGGCACGCCGTGCTGCTCCCCGACCCGGCGGTCGGCTGGGGCGTCGGCGCGGTCCTGGCCGGGCCGGGGGAGCCGGCGCCGGACCCGGCCGGGGTACGCCGGGCGCCGTACCTGGTGCTGGTGCCGCCGGCCGGGCGGACCGCGCTGAGCGTCGACCCGGCGGAGCTGGCCCGGCTGCTGCGCGCCGCCGGGAGCACCGGCCGGGACGCCGCGGCGGTGCTGACCGGGCTGGGGTTGCCGCGGCGGGAGGCGTACCGTCTCGCCGCCGGCCCGCCCTGACCGCGGCCTGTGGATATCGACGCGGCCTCCCGGCCGGACCTCGATAGCATCGGGGCACCACCGATCGACCTGGAGGACCCCGTGTCGCAGCCGTCCCCGTCCGCCGTCCCCGCCAGCGTGGCGGTCGCGGCCGGCACGACGGCCGTCGACGCCCTCGCGGCCGCCGGCGTCCCGCTGTCCGGCCCGTCCGGCGCGGTCGTCGTCCGCGACCTCGACACCGGCGCGCTGCGCGACCTGGCCTGGGCGCCGGACGCGGACGCGCGGGTCGAGCCGGTGCCGATGGACTCCGGCGACGGCCGGGCCGTGCTGCGGCACTCGGCCGCGCACGTGCTGGCCCAGGCCGTGCAGGACCTGTTCCCGGGGACCCGGCTGGGCATCGGCCCGCCCATCGAGAACGGGTTCTACTACGACTTCCTCCCGGAGCGCCCGTTCACCCCGGAGGACCTGTCCCGCGTCGAGAAGCGGATGCAGGAGATCGTCAAGGCGGCGCAGCGGTTCGCCCGCCGGCCGATCGCCGACGACGACGCCCGGCTGGAGCTGGCGCACGAGCCGTTCAAGCTGGAGCTGATCGGCCTCAAGGGCGCGGCCGAGGAGACCGAGGGCG
Organism: uncultured Mycobacteriales bacterium; assembly: GCA_902805565.1. GTDB lineage: Bacteria > Actinomycetota > Actinomycetes > Mycobacteriales > CADCTP01 > CADCTP01. The sequence goes on along the minus strand of CADCTP010000435.1, from coordinate 2,464 downwards.
CGTCCGCCGAGGTCGGCGCCGGCCAGCTCACCATGTACGACAACCTCGACAAGGCCGGCGAGCGGGTCTGGACCGACCTGTGCCGCGGCCCGCACCTGCCGACCACCCGCGCCATCCCGGCGTTCAAGGTCATGCGCTCGGCCGCGGCCTACTGGCGCGGCTCGGAGAAGAACCCGCAGCTCCAGCGGATCTACGGCACCGCCTGGGAGTCGCGGGACGCGCTCAAGGAGCACCTGCGGCTGCTGGAGGAGGCCGAGAAGCGCGACCACCGCCGGCTCGGCGCCGAGCTGGACCTGTTCAGCTTCCCGGACGAGCTGGGCTCCGGCCTGCCGGTCTTCCACCCCAAGGGCGGCATCGTCCGCCGCGAGATGGAGAACCACTCCCGCGTCCAGCACGAGCGCGCGGGCTACGCCTTCGTCAACACCCCGCACATCACCAAGGGCAAGCTCTACGAGGTCTCCGGCCACCTCGACTGGTACGCCGACGGCATGTTCCCGCCCATGCAGCTCGAGGGCGCGGACTACTACCTCAAGCCGATGAACTGCCCGATGCACGACCTGATCTTCCGGTCCCGCGGCCGGTCCTACCGGGAGCTGCCGCTGCGGATGTTCGAGTTCGGCAGCGTCTACCGGTACGAGAAGTCCGGCGTCATCCACGGGCTGACCCGCGTGCGCGGCATGACCCAGGACGACGCGCACATCTTCTGCACCCAGGAGCAGATCGCCGGCGAGCTGACCTCGCTGCTGACCTTCGTGCTCCAGCTGCTCGCCGACTACGGCCTGGACGACTTCTACCTGGAGCTGTCCACCCGCAACCCGGAGAAGTCCGTCGGCTCGGACGAGATCTGGGAGCTGGCGACCGAGACCCTGCGGCAGGTCGCCGCGGACTCCGGGCTGGAGCTCGTCCCCGACCCGGGCGGCGCCGCGTTCTACGGGCCGAAGATCTCCGTGCAGGCGCGGGACGCGATCGGCCGGACCTGGCAGATGTCGACCATCCAGCTCGACTTCAACCTGCCCGAGCGGTTCGAGCTGGAGTATCAGGCCGCCGACGGCTCCCGGCAGCGGCCGGTGATGATCCACCGGGCGCTGTTCGGCTCGATCGAGCGGTTCTTCGGCGTGCTGACCGAGCACTACGCGGGCGCGTTCCCGGCCTGGCTGGCGCCGGTGCAGGCGGTCGGCATCCCGGTCACCGACGCCCACGTCGACTACCTGGCTGCCTTCGCCGACCGGCTGCGCGAGCAGGGCGTCCGGGTGGACGTGGACTCCTCCGACGACCGGATGCAGAAGAAGATCCGGACCTGGACCAAGCAGAAGGTGCCGTTCCTGCTCATCGCCGGGGACGAGGACGTGGCCGGCGGGACCGTGTCCTTCCGCTACCGGGACGGCTCCCAGCGCAACGGGGTGCCGCTGGAGCGGGCGGCCGAGGAGGTCCTCGGCATCATCCGCCGCCGGGAGAACGCCGGTCCCTCCGCGGCCCTGGTCGAGGAGGGGACGGCGGAGGCGTGACGGGCGCGGCGGGCGGGCCGGAGCTGACCGGCCAGGACGGGGCGGGGGACCCGGACGCCTTCGAGCGGCTGTGGACCCCGCACCGGATGGCGTACATCAAGGGCGAGGGCAAGCCGACGACGGACGAGGAGTGCCCGTTCTGCCGGGCGCCCGGCCTGCCGGACCCCGACGGCCTGGTGCTGGCCCGCGGCGAGCTGGTGTACGCGGTGCTCAACCTCTACCCGTACAACTCCGGGCACCTGATGGCGGTGCCCTACCGGCACGTCGCGGACTACACCGACCTCACCGTGCCGGAGTGCGCCGAGCTGGCGGACTTCACCCAGCGGGCGATGGCCGCCGTCCGCAAGGTCAGCGGTGCCCACGGCTTCAACATCGGGATGAACCAGGGCTCCGTGGCCGGCGCCGGCATCGCCGCCCACCTGCACCAGCACGTGGTGCCGCGCTGGGGCGGCGACACGAACTTCATGCCGGTGGTCGGCCACACCAAGGTCCTGCCGCAGCTGCTCGGCGACACCCGGACGATGATCGCGCAGGCCTGGCCCACCGGCTGACGGCATGTCCGGTGACGTCCGCCCACCGACCGACACGGCCCGGATGTGGACAACCGCCGGACCCGGTCGGGGTCGTCTGCTTTGATCTCCCGGCGCGGCCGCCGATGGAGAGGCCGCTGTACGCAGGAGCCGCAGATGTCGATCCCCCTTCCCCTCAGTCGCCGCGCCACCGCGGTGCTCGCCGCGGTGGCGTTGGCCGCCGGCGGGCTGCTGGTCACCACCCGCGCCGGGGCCGCCCCCGAGCCGTCGCGGGCCGCCGGCCTGCACACCGCCTTCGGGTCCGGCGCGCGCGGGCTGGACCCGGCGCTCGCCGCGGCCGCGGACGCCCGGGTGCGCATCCCCATGCGCGGCCGCGCCGAGAGCCTCAACCTCTCGGTCGCCGCCGGCATCTGCCTCTACGCCACGCAA
>CADCTP010000434.1 GCA_902805565.1 uncultured Mycobacteriales bacterium | reverse complement strand
GCCGGCCCCGCCGACGACCACCGCGGCGCCCGCGCCGACGGCGCCGCCCACCAAGGTGCCGCCCGCCCCGGAGCCCACCCCGACCGGCGGCTCGTGAGGTCAGCCGCGGCGCCGGGCTCCGCCGGCGTGGTGGCGCGGGTCCCGGACCGGGCCCGGCCGCGGGAGGCCCAGGTCGTCCGCAGCCGGTTCGACGCGCTCGGCACGTACGGCGAGCTGCTGCTGGACGGCCGCCCGGAGGCGCTCGGCACCGCCGTGCGGATCCTGCGGGCCGAGCTGGCCGCGATCGACCTCGCCTGCAGCCGGTTCCGCCCGGACTCCGAGCTGATGGCCGTGAACGCCGCCGCCGGCCGGGTCGTCGCGGTGTCCGAGCTGTTCGTCGAGGCGGTCCGGGTCGCGGTCGCCGCGGCCGCGCTGGCCGACGGGGACGTCGACCCGACCCTCGGCCGGTCCCTGGTCGCCGCCGGCTACGACGCGGACTTCGCCGCGCTGCCCGCCGACGGCCCGGCGACCGTGCCGGTGCCGGCGCGGCCCGGCGCCTGGCAGGAGGTCGAGCTGGGCGCGGGGGCGGTACGGATCCCCGCCGGCACCGCGCTGGACCTCGGGGCGACGGCGAAGGCGCTGGTCGTGGACCGGGCGGCGACCGCGATCGCCGCCGCGACCGGGGCCGGGGTGCTGCTCAACGTCGGGGGCGACCTGGCGGCGGCCGGCCCGGTGCCGCCCGCCGGCTGGCCGGTCCGGCTCACCGACGACACGGCCCGCGCCTCGACGCGGGCGCCCGGGCGTACCGGCCCGGTGGTGCGGATGCACGGCGGCGGGCTGGCCACCTCCTCCACCGCCGTGCGGCGGTGGACCCGCGGCGGTGAGGTCCGTCACCACGTGCTCGATCCGCGTACCGGCCGGCCGGCCGAACCGCTCTGGCGCACGGTCACCGTCACCGCCGCGACCTGTGTCAGCGCGAACACGGCCAGCACCGCCGCGATCGTCCGCGGCCGGGGCGCCGTCGAGTGGCTGGCCGGTCTCGGGTTACCGTCTCGGCTGGTCGACGCGGCCGGGACGGTGCACCGGGTCGCCGGCTGGCCGCAGGACAGTGACGCCGAGCGCGGGGAGGACGTCGGGTGACCGACCTGCTCAGCGACCCGCAACTGACCTGGTTCCTGACCAGGGCGAGCGGCATGATCGCCCTGGCCCTGCTCACCCTGAGCATGGTGCTCGGCATCGGGGCCTCGACCCGGCTGTCCAGCACGCGGTGGCCCCGGTTCGTCACCCAGGGGCTGCACCGCAGCATCTCGCTCTACATGCTCGTGCTGGTCGGCATCCACCTGGTCACCATCTGGCTCGACGACTACGTCGAGATCTCGATCGCCGAGTCGTTCGTCCCGTTCATCGGGACCTACCGGTGGTTCTGGACCGGGCTCGGGACGCTGTCGTCCGACCTGGCCATCGCGGCCGTGGTGTCCAGCCTGCTCCGGCAGCGCATCGGGTACGGGACGTGGCGGGCGATCCACTGGACGTCGTACCTGTGCTGGCCGCTGGCGATCGTGCACACCCTCGGCGCCGGCAGCGACACCCGCAAGGACTGGGCGGTCTGGTTCGTGCTGGCCAACGTGGCCCTGGTGCTGCTGGCGGTCGCCTGGCGGATCGTCGACGGCTGGCCGCGCCGGGCGCTGCTGCGGACCGGCGCGGTCCTGGTCACCGCGTGCGCGGTCGCGGTCGTGTTCACCTGGGCCAAGCAGGGTCCGTTCGCGCCGGGCTGGTCGAAGCGGGCCGGCACCACGCAGAGTCCGGGCGCCAAGTGACCGCGCCCACCTCGCACCGGCGGTACTGGCCGGAGGACCCGCTGCCGTCCGACGCCACCGGCGAGTGGGTCCGCGAGCAGGTCCCGGGCCAGCGGTCGGCGCCGATCCCGGCCGGGGAGATCACCGGCGAGTGGCCGACCGGGATGTGGGACCGCCGGGCGGCGCAGGCCGCGGTCGCGGCGGCGGCCCCGACGGCCGTCCCGGACGGACCGGGCACCGCCGGGGTGCCCCGGCTGCTCGCCGCGGTGCGGCCGGACGGGCGGGCGGTGTCCCTGGCCGAGCACCAGCAGGCGTACGGGCCGCTGCGCACCGCCGGCGCGGGCCGGCTGATCACCGAGAGCGGGCTGCGCGGCCGCGGCGGCGCCGGGTTCCCGGTGGAGGCGAAGGTCCGGGCGGTCCGGGCCGCCCGCGGCAAGCCGCTGGTCGTGGTGAACGGGGCCGCCGGCGACCCGCTCGGCGAGAAGGACGCGTTCCTGATGAGCCGGCTGCCGCACCTGATCCTGGACGGGGCGCAGGTCGCCGCGGCGGCGGTGGAGGCCCGGCAGGTCCTGGTGTCGGTGGTGCAGCGGCCCGGCGTGCTGGAGGTGATGGAGCGGGCGGTCGCCGAGCGGCGCCGGGCCCGGCTGGACGAGGTGCCGATGAAGGTCGTCGGCGTGCCCGACCGGTACGTCACCGGCGAGTCGTCCGCGACCGCCCAGCACCTGTCCGGCGGGCCGGCGCTGCCGACCTTCCACCCCCCGCACACCGCCGAGCGCGGCGTGAAGGGCCGGCCCACCCTCGTCCAGAACGTCGAGACGATGGCCAACCTGGCGCTGCTGGCCCGGTACGGCCCGGCCTGGTTCCGCCGGGTGGGCGTGCCGGAGGAGCCCGGCTCGCTCGTCCTCACCGTGCAGGGCGCGGTCGCCCAGCCCGCCGTCATCGAGGTGCCGGTCGGCGTGACCGTCGAGCAGGCGCTGTCCGGGGTCGGCTGGCTGACCGAGCCGGTCGGCGCGGTCCTCGTCGGCGGCTGCGCCGGCCGCTGGCTGTCGGCGCCGGTCGCGCTGGCCACCCCGCTGTCGCACGCCGGCCTGGCGGCCGCCGGCGGCACCCTGGGCGCCGGCATCGTGATCGCGCTGCCGGAGCGGGCCTGCGGCCTGGACGAGACGGCGCGGCTGGCGCGCTACCTCTCCGGGCAGTCCGCCGGCCAGTGCGGCGCCTGCCTCAACGGTCTGCCGGCCATCGCCGGGGCGCTGACCGCGCTGGCCGGGGGCAAGGGCGACCGGACCGTGGTCGGCCGGCTGCACCGCTGGTGCTCCTCGGTCGCCGGCCGCGGCGCGTGCAACCATCCCGACGGCACGGCCGGGCTGGTCGCCAGCGCGCTGGAGGTCTTCGCCGAGGACGTCGAGCGGCACCTGTCCGGCTGGTGCGGGCGCCCGCTGCGCGGGGTGCTCCCGGTGCCGGAGACCGAGCGCCGCGGCCGGCGGGCGGGGGCGTCCCGGTGAGCCGGCACGCGGCGCCGGACGAGGACCGGCCCGCCCGGGGGCGACCCGGCGCGACGCCGGCCGCCGGGGCGGCGCCCCGTCAGGCGCCGGCCTATCAGGCGCCTGCGTACGACGCGCCTCCCTATCAGGCGCCGGCCT
>CADCTP010000433.1 GCA_902805565.1 uncultured Mycobacteriales bacterium | reverse complement strand
CCGGGCGAGGCCCCGGTCCCGCCCCCGGGCGACGTGCCGCCACCGGGAGCGGCCCCGCCACCCGCGGACGTGCCCCCACCGGGCGGGCTGCCGCCGCCGGGGCCGCCGCCGGTGGGCGAGCCGGACGCGTCCCGCCGGGCCTGCTCCTCGGTCCAGCCGTACTCCCGGGCGGCGGCGAAGACACCCTGCGCCAGCTGGTCCAGCAGCCGCCCGACCTCGGGCCTCGTGCGGGTCCAGGTCGTCCGGACGGTGTGCGCACCGGACTCGACGTCCCGGCTGCCGAGGGTCTCACCGTCGGCCTCGGAGGTGACGGTCACCGCCTCGTAGTCCGCCTTGAGCCGGTAGAGCGTCGTGGCCAGGGCGGTGAGCTGCCCGGGATCGGTGACGAACCCGTTCCCCATGTGACCGTCCCTCCACCCGGTGTGTCGACGCGCTGGAGCATACGCCCGAGATCGGTGGATTGTCCAAGTTCTCCGGATTGGCAGCGGGAACTCGACCGTTCATGTGACGTTGCTCCAGGCGGACAGACACACCCGGCAGGACCCGCCCCGTCCGGAGAGGGAAGCATGCTCGAAGTCGACGGCCTGACCAAACGCTACGGAGACACGCTCGCCCTGAGCAGCCTCACCTTCGCGGTACGCCCCGGTGAGGTGTTCGGGTTCGTCGGCGCCAACGGCGCCGGTAAGACCACCGCGATGCGGATCATGCTCGGCGTGCTGGCCGCGGATGCCGGCGAGGTGCGCTGGCAGGGCCGGCCGGTGACGTTCGAGACCCGGCGCCGCTTCGGCTACATGCCGGAGGAGCGCGGCCTCTACCCGAAGATGCGGGTCGGCGAGCACCTGGTCTACCTGGCCCGGCTGCACGGGCTGGACGCCGCCGCCGCGACCCGGGCCGCCGAGGCGCTGACCGAGCGGCTGGGGGTGGCGACCCGCCGCGACGACGCGGTGGAGAAGCTGTCGCTGGGCAACCAGCAGCGGGTCCAGCTGGCCGCCGCGCTCGTGCACGATCCCGAGGTGCTGGTGCTGGACGAGCCGTTCTCCGGGCTGGACCCGGTCGGCGTGGACGCGCTGGCCGGCGTGCTGCTGGAGCGGGCGAAGCGGGGCGTGCCGGTGGTCTTCTCCTCCCACCAGCTCGACCTGGTCGAGCGGCTGTGCGACTCCGTCGGCATCATCAACGCCGGCCGCCTGGTGGCCAGCGGCACCGTCGCCGAGCTGCGGGAGCGGGAGACCACCCGGCAGCTGCGGGTCGTCGTCCCGGACGTCCCCGCGACCTGGGCCGGCACGCTGCCCGGCGTCACCGTGGTCTCCGAGCGGCGCGGCGAGGTGGTGCTGGAGCTCGGTCCCGGCGTCGACGACCAGCAGGTGCTGGCGGCCGCCGCCCGGGCCGGCCGGGTCGAGCACTTCAGCCGGCGCCGCCCGACCCTGACCGAGCTGTTCCGCGAGGCGGTCGCCGACGTGCCCGCCGACCGGGTGGAGGTGACGGCGTGAGCGGTTCCCCACGAGGCATGGTCGGGCTGGTCATGCGGCGGGAGATCGTCACCCGGGTCCGGGACAAGAGCTTCCTGGTCTCGACCCTGCTGACGCTGGTCATCGTGGCCGCGGTCGTGGTGCTGCCCAGCCTGTTCGGCGGTGACGACGACGAGGTCACCGTCGGGGTGGTCGGCAACGCCGCCGCCGTCGAGCCGGCGCTGCGCCAGGCCGCGGCGGCCCAGGACGCCCGGCTCACCCTGACCACGTTCCCGGACGAGGCCGCGGCCCGGACCGCGGTCACCGGCGGCGACGCCGACGCGGCCTTCCTCGCCCCCGACCGGGTGCTGGTCGACGCGGAGCTGTCCGGGACCACCGAGCAGGTGGTGCGGACGGCGTACCAGCAGGCGGTCGGGTCGGCCCGGCTGACCGAGGCCGGCCTGGACGCCACCGCGGTCGCCCGGGCGCTGGACGTGCCGCCGCTCGGGGTCACCGCGGTGGACCCGCCCGACCCGGACGCCGAGGGCCGCCAGCAGGCCGCCTTCATCGGCATCCTGCTGCTCTACTTCCAGCTCATCGGGTACGGCATCGCCGTCGCCCTGGGCGTGGTCGAGGAGAAGTCCAGCCGGGTGGTCGAGCTGCTGCTGTCCACACTGCGGCCGTGGCAGCTGCTGGCCGGCAAGGTCCTCGGCATCGGCCTGCTCGGCCTGGGCCAGCTGGTGCTGACCGGCCTGGTCGGCATCGGCGCCGCCCTGGCCAGCGGTGCCGTCGACCTCCCGTCCGGGCTGGCCGGCGTGGTCGGCCAGGTCCTCCTCTGGTTCCTGCTCGGGTACGCCTTCTACGCCTGCCTGTTCGCGGCGCTGGCCGCCCTGGTCTCCCGCCAGGAGGAGGTGCAGAACGTCACCGCGCCGCTGACGATCGTGCTGGTCGGCAGCTTCTTCCTGGCCCTCACGGTGATGGGCGACCCGGAGTCCACGCTGGCCCGGGTGACGTCGATCGTGCCGCCGCTGTCGGCGATGGTGATGCCGATCCGGTGGGCCACCGGCACCGTCCCGCTGTGGGAGGTCGGGGTGTCGATGCTGCTCATGGTGCTCGCCGTGGTGTCCCTGGTCCGGCTGGCCGGCTGGATCTACGCGGGCGCGGTCCTGCGCAGCGGCCCGCGGGTCGGCCTGCGGGACGCCCTGCGCTCCGGCCGTACGCAGGGCTGAGTCGCCGGGAGGCGTCCGGCCCGGGCCCCGTGCCCGGGCCGGACGCCTCACACGTCCCGCCGCCGCAGCGTGGCCAGGGCGGCCGCGAGGAACACCGCCAGCCAGGCCGCCACGACCAGCGCCGCCGCGCCGGTGCCGAGGCCGGGCGGGGAGTCCGGGAAGCTCGGCAGGGTCAGGCTGTCCATCGCCGGGCCGAGCAGGTAGCGCTGCCCGTGCTCGGCCCACCACCCGGGCAGGAACGGCCCGGCCACCGCCGGTCCGAACGACAGCCCGAGCAGCGCGGCGACCGAGCCGGCGGCGCTGCGCAGCACGAAGGTCAGCGACACCGCGAGCACCGAGGACAGGGCCGCGTTCACCCCGATCCCCAGCACCACCCGGACCACCCGGCCGGCCTCCGGGCCGGGCCGGTCGAGCCCGGAGAAGACCAGCAGTGCCAGCGCGATCATCCCGGCCACCGCGACCACGGTCGCCACCAGCGTCGCCGCGGCCACCACCAGCACCTTCGCCGCGAGCACCCGCTCCCGGCGCGGGGTGGCGGTGAAGGTCAGCCCGGCCATCCGGGAGGAGTACTCCGAGGACACGGTGGTCACCCCGAGCACCAGGAACAGCACCCCGGTCACCAGGGTGCCGACCACGGCGGTGTCCAGCACGGCGAACGCCGCCCGCTCCTCGGCCGGCCACTCGTCCCAGGTCGCCAGCACCGCCCAGCCCAGCAGGCCGGTGGCGGCGATCCCGAGGACGATCCCGAGCCCGAGCGTCACCCGGACCGAGCGCAGCGAGGCGAACTTCGTCCACTCCGACCGCAGCGTCGCGGCGAACCCGGGGTCGCGGAGGTCGGTCATGCCGCCACCCCCACCCCGACCAGGTCCAGGAACGCGTCCTCCAGGCTGCCCCGGCTCGGGGTGAGCTCGTGCAGCGTGATCCCGGCCGCCGCGGCGGCGTCGCCGATCGCCGCCGCCGGCAGACCGCCGACGTCGAGCCGGCAGTCCGTCCCGGGCAGCACCTCGCCGCCCGCGCCGGCCAGCACCGCGGCCAGCCGTTCCGGCTCCGGCGTCCGCACCAGCACCCGGCCGCCGCCGTGCTCACGGGTCAGCTCGGCCAGCGTGGTGTCCGCGACGATCCGGCCGCGCCCGATGACCAGCACGTGCTCGGCCGTCTCCTGCATCTCCGCCATCTGGTGGCTGGACACCAGCACCGTGCGGCCCTCGGCGGCCAGCCGCAGCAGCAGCCGGCGCACCTGCCGGACCCCGTCCGGGTCCAGCCCGTTGACCGGCTCGTCCAGCAGCAGCGTCGGCGGGTCGCCGAGCAGCGCCGCGGCCAGCCCGAGCCGCTGGAACATGCCCAGCGAGTAGCCCCGCACCTTCCGGTCGGCGGCGGCGGTCAGCCCGACCTGGTCGAGCACCTCCTCGACCCGGCGGACCGGGATCCCGCCCGCCCGGGCCAGCCAGGTCAGGTGCCGGCGGGCCGACCGGTTGCCGTGCACGGCCTTGGCGTCCAGCAGCGCCCCGACCTGCCGCAGCGGCGCGGTCAGCTCCCGGTACGGCACCCCGTGCACGGTCGCGGTCCCGGCGCCGGGCCGGTCCAGGCCGAGGATCAGCCGCATCGTCGTCGACTTGCCCGACCCGTTCGGGCCGAGGAAGCCGGTCACCACCCCGGGCCGGACGTCGAAGCTCACCCCGTCGACCGCCACCGTCCCGCCGTACCGTTTGGTCAAGCCGCGCACCGTGATCATGGCCAGGACGCTAGGAGCGGCCGGTGCCGCGCACATCAGCCCGCGGAGGTGTCCTGCCGGTACGACCTCAGAGGGAGCGCGGCCGCACCAGCCCCACGTCGTACGCGAGCACCACCGCCTGCACCCGGTCGCGCAGCCCGAGCTTCCGCAGCACCGCGGACACGTGCGACTTCACCGTCGCCTCGCTCAGCGTGAGCCGCCCGGCGATCTCGGCGTTGGACAGCGCGGCCGCCACCAGCCGCAGCACCTCGACCTCCCGGTCGGTGAGTTCGCGCAGCTCGGCGGGGGAGCCGGTGGCCGGCACCAGCATCCGGTCGAGCAGCCGGCGGGTCACCGACGGGGCCAGCAGCGCGTCGCCGCGGGCCACCACCCGGACCGCCTCGACCAGCTCGGCCGGCCGGGCGTCCTTGAGCAGGAACCCGCTGGCCCCGGCGCGCAGCGCGGCGAACACCGAGTCGTCCGCGTCGTACGTCGTGAGGACGACGATCCGGGTCCGGCTCCCGGCGGAGACGATGGTCCGGGTCGCGGCCAGCCCGTCCAGGACCGGCATCCGGATGTCCATCAGCACCACGTCCGGGTCCAGCGCCGCGGTCAGCGCGACCGCCTCGGCCCCGTCGGCGGCCTCGCCCACCACGGACAGGTCCTCCCGGGCCTCCAGGATCATCCGGAACCCGCCGCGGACCAGCGCCTGGTCGTCGGCCAGCAGCACCCGTACGGTCATCGCGCCGCCGCCAGCGGCAGCCGCGCCCGCACCCGGAAGCCGCCCTCCGGCAGCGGGCCGGCGTCCAGCGTCCCGCCCAGCAGCGCGGCCCGCTCCCGCATCCCGGCCAGCCCCCGCCCGCCGCCGCCCGTCCCCGCGCCGCCGGTCCCGCCGCCGCTCCCGGACCCGGATCCGCCACCGGTCCCGGATCCGCCGCCGGTCCCGGACCCGTCGTCCCGCACGTCCAGCTCCAGCGCGTCGGCCGCGGTCCGGATCGTCACCGACGCCCGGGAGGCGCCGGCGTGCCGGAGCGTGTTGGTCAGCGCCTCCTGCACGATCCGGTACGCCGAGGAGTCCACCCCCGGCGGCAGCGGTCCCGCCGGGCCGCCCTCCCGGTGCACGGCGACCTCCAGCCCGGCCGCCCGCAGCGGCGCGGTCAGCTCGCCCAGCCGGGCCAGGCCCGGCTCCGGAGCGGGTCCGGGCCCCGGCGCGGACACCGCCCCCAGCAGCCGGCGCAGCTCGCCGAGCGCCTCCCGGCCGGCCGTCTCGATCGCCCGGACCGCCGCGCGGGCCTGGTCGGGCCGGGTGTCGAAGACGTCGTCGGCCGCCGCGGCCTGCACCACGATCACCGACACGCTGTGCGCGAGCACGTCGTGCAGCTCGCGGGCGATGCGGGCCTGCTCGTCGCCGGCCGCCCGCCGGGCCGCCTCGGCGATCGCGGCCCGCCGGGACCGGAGCACCTCGGCCAGCGCCCACACCACCACCGAGACCGCCATCGCGAACCAGACGTCCTCGGTCAGCTCGTGCCCGAAGGCCAGCGCGGTCAGCCCGAGCACGCCGGCCAGCGCGGGCAGCGACCGCACCGGCGGCCCGGCGACGGTCAGCGACCACAGCGCGACCAGCGCGCCCACCGCGAACAGCGAGTACGGCGCGATCAGCAGCACCACCAGGCCGCAGGCCAGCGCGCCGAGCATGGCCCGGCCGGGGTGCCGGTGCCGGTACACCAGCGCGGCGGCCGAGCCGATCGCCGCCAGCACCCCGGCCAGCGTCACCCAGTCGCCGCGCGCCTCCCGGTCCGGGTCGAGCGCCAGCATGGCCAGGTACAGCCCGGTGGCGATGGGCACGACGACGTCGGCCACCGCTCGGGCGTACCGCCGGGAGCCGTTGCGCACGCGCGGATTATCCGCGCACCCGCTCGTACCGGGCCAGGGCCTCCCGCCGCTCGGCCGCGTGGTCGACGATCGGCTCCGGGTAGCCGGCCGGCACCCCGCCCGGCAGCGCCCACGGCTCGTGCACCGCCACGCCCGCCACGCCGCGCAGCTCGGGGACGTACCGGCGGACGTAGTCACCGGACGGGTCGAACTTCTTGCCCTGGGTGACCGGGTTGAAGACCCGGTAGAACGGCGACGCGTCCGTCCCGCACCCGGCGACCCACTGCCAGCCGTGGCTGTTGGAGGCGAGGTCGCCGTCCACCAGCCCGCGCATGAACTCCCGCGCCCCCAGCACCCAGTCCACGTGCAGGTCCTTGACCAGGAACGACGCGACGATCATGCGGACCCGGTTGTGCACCCACGCCTCGGCCCGCAGCTGCCGCATCCCGGCGTCCACGATCGGGTAGCCGGTCCGTCCCGCGGCCCAGGCCGCGAACCGGTCACCCGGCGGGTCCAGCTCCATCCCGGCGTACGCGGCGTTCAGGCACTCCCGCGCCGTCCGCGGCTCCTGCCACAGCACGTCGGCGTAGAACTCCCGCCAGGCCAGCTCCTTGCGGAAGGTCTCCGCGCCCTCCCCGGTCCGCCCGGCCAGGTCCGCCAGCAGCGTCCGCGGGTGCACCGTGCCGTACTTCAGGTGCACCGACATCCGGCTGGTCGCCGGCCGGTCCGGCCGGTTGCGGTCCCCGTCGTACCCGGCCAGCGCCGAGTCCCGGAAGGCCGCCCACCGCCGCAGCGCCGCCGCCTCACCGGCCGCCGGCAGCTCGAGCCCGGCCGGCAGGTCGGGGTCGGCCGGGACGCCGACGGACTCCACGGTGCCGGCCGGGACGTAGCTCACCGGAGCGTCGGCGGCCGGCGCCCGCCAGCCGTGCCGCGTCCAGGCCCGGTAGAACGGCGAGTACACCCGGAAGGGCGTCCCGTCGTCCTTGCGCACCCGCCCCGGCGCGATCGCGTACGGCGAGCCGGTCCGGACCAGCGGCACCCCCAGCGCGGCCTGCACCGCCGCGTCCCGCTGCCGCCCGTACGGGCCGAAGTCGGCGGCGGCGTGCACCGCCGACGCCCCGACCTCGGCCACCACCCGGGGCAGCACGGTCGCCGGCGTCCCGCTGCGGACCACCAGCCGCCCGCCCAGCGCGTCGTCCAGCTCCCGCAGGCAGCGGTGCAGGAAGGCCAGCCGGGGCGCGCCGCTCGGCCCGCGCAGCGCGTCGTCCAGCACGAACAGCGGCAGCACGGCGCCGTCCGCGGCCGCGGCGAGCAGCGCCGGGTTGTCCCGCAGCCGCAGGTCCCGGCGGAACCACATCACGCTGGTCACGGCGGTGACCCTACGACCGGCCCGGACCACCCGCAGGTCGGTGGGAACCGCCGGCGCCCGCCGTACGTCGCACCGGCATGGAGACGGCCCGATTTCGTGCCCTTCTCGTGCTGCCGGCCGCGGCCGGCGCCCTGCTGCTGTCCGGCTGCGGTGACCCCACCACCGAGCCGGGCAGCGGCGGCGGCGGGGCCACCACGGTGGCGCCGAGCGCGATCCCCAGCGACCTGCCCACCACGCCGGGCCGGACGGTGAAACCCGTCCCACCCGGGCCGACCGGGATCCCGACCGAGAGCGGCCGCCCGGTCACCGTCGACGGGATCGTCGAGGAGGGCGTCGAGCCCGGCTGCAAGGTGCTGACCGCGGGTTCCACCAGCTACCTCCTCCTCGGCGGCGGCACCGACGTGCCCACCGGCGTGCCGGTCCGGGTGCGGGGCGTCCTGGACCCCGGTGTTTTGAGCACCTGCCAGCAGGGGACCCCACTGCGGGTAACCGACGTGCAGCGCCGCTGAGGCGGTGCGGCGATAGAGGTGGGAGTGCGATGAGCGTGGACTCGGGCGGCATGGGTGGCATGGACACCGCGGGCAACCCCGAGGAGCCGGTGCTGGACTTCGACGAGGAGTCCACGCTGGAGCAGGAGTCCGCGCTCGACCCCATCGACGAGGACGACAACACGATGGACCGCACGGCCAGCGTGTACGACACCAGCTGGGTCCCCGACGACCGCCCGAACCACCGGACGGACTTCGGCAACACGCTGACCGAGATGCGCGAGGGCGAGTCGCTGGACCGGCGGCTGGCCGAGGACGAGCCGGACGTGCTGGAGCGGGAGCTGGGCGACCCGGTCGACCAGATCCTGGGGCAGCGCAAGGACACCGAGGACGACCCGAACGTCGAGGAGGACCCGGACGCGCGGCTGGCCACCGAGGCCGACGACGACCCCGAGGTCGCCCGGGCGGTCGCGGACGCCGGCGGCGACCTCGACATGCCCGCGGCGTCGTTCGAGGAGGAGCAGCCCCGGGCCGGCCGGCTGGTCGAGCCGGACGAGGGCCTGGAGTCCGACACCGAGAAGGACATGATCGCGTACGACGCGGGCATCTCCGGTGCCGGCGCCTCCGCCGAGGAGGCCGCCATGCACATCACCGAGCAGCCGTAGCGGTCCGCGGGGAGGCCGGCACCGGCCTCCCCGACCGGGTCACCGGCCGGTGCGGGGGACCTCCAGGGCAACGTGCAGCTGGTAGCGGTCCGCCCGGTAGGTCGACACCGCGAACTCCACCGGCCGGTCCCCGACGAACGACCGCCGCTGCAGCAGCAGCACCGCGGCCGCCCCGGCCGGCAGGTCCAGCAGGGCGGCGTCGGTCGGGTCGGCGATCCCGGCCTCGATCGTCTGCTCGCCCCGGTCCAGCAGCACGCCGTACGTCGAGGCGAGCAGGTCGTACAGCGACCGGCCGGCCAGCGGCTCCTCGCCCAGCCCCGGCGCCACCGCGTCCGGGATGTGCGAGCGCTCGACCGCCATCGGGATGCCGTCGGCGGTGCGCAGCCGCTCGATCACGTGCACCGGGTCGCCCGGCTCGATCAGCAGCATCCGGGCCAGGTGCGCGCTGGCCGCGTCGGTGCGCCGGTCCAGGTCGCGGGAGCCGGGCTCCAGCCCGCGGGCCCGCATGTCCTCGGTGAACGAGGCCAGCCGCAGCGGCATCTCGATCTTCGGCCGGGCCACGAACGTGCCCTTGCCCTGCACCCGGTAGAGCCGGCCCTCGGAGACCAGGTGGTCCACCGACTGCCGGACGGTCATCCGGGACAGCCCGAAGCGGGCCGACAGCTCCCGCTCGGACGGAATCGCCTGGTCGGCGCCGAGCTCGGTCTCGACCAGGTCCAGCAGGATCTCGCGCAGCTGCGAGTACTTCGGCACCGGGCTCTGATGATCGATCCCGGCTCCGCTGCCCTTTCCGGCGGCCATTGCGCGCTCTTCCTTCCCGCGGTTACAGTCGCCGCACTGGTATGGACCGGTCTAGTCCGGAAGTGGACCAGACCGTTTCGCACAGTGTCAATGTTCCCGCCCGGGGGAGGTGCCCGTGCACGTCATCCGCGCGCCGCGTGTCGTCGCCGACAGCGTGCCGCTCGGACCGGCCTGCGTCGCCGTGGCCGACGGTGTGGTGGTCGGCGTCGTCGCCGGGGACACGTACCGGGGAGTCCGCCCGGACGTGGACCTGCCCACCGGCGTGCTGGCCCCCGGGCTGGTCGACATCCAGATCAACGGCTGCTTCGGCATCGACTTCGTCGCGGCCGACCCGGCCGGCTGGGCCCAGGTCACCCGGCGGCTGCCGGAGACCGGGGTGACGGCGTTCGTGCCCACCTTCATCACCGCGCCGGTGCCCGAGCTGGTCGCCGCGCTGCGGCGGACCGCGGCCCTGCCGCCGCTGGGCGGCGCCCGGGTGCTGGGGGTGCACGTCGAGGGCCCGTTCCTGGCGGCGAACCGGCACGGCGCGCACGAGACGGCGTACCTGCGGGATCCCGACCCGGAGTCGGTGCGGGCGCTGATCGACGCCGCGCCCGGCCTGCTGCGGATGCACACCCTGGCGCCCGAGCGCGCCGGCGGCCTGGCCGCGGTCCGGCTGCTGGCCGAGGCCGGCGTGCTGGTCAGCATCGGGCACAGCGACGCGACCGCCGCCCAGGCCGAGGCCGCCGCGGACGCCGGCGCCCGGATGGTCACCCACCTGTTCAACGCGATGCGGCCGCTGCACCACCGGGAGCCCGGCATGGTCGGCCAGGCGCTGGCCGACCCCCGGCTGACCTGCGGGCTGATCGCCGACCTGCACCACGTCGCGGGACCGGTCTGCCGGCTGGCGTTCGCCGCCGCGCCGGGCCGGGTCGTGCTGGTCACCGATGCCGTCGCCGCCGCCGGCATGCCGCCGGGCGACTACGACCTCGGCGGCCAGCGGGTGCTGGTCGACCCGTTCGGGCTGCCGCGCCGGGCGGACGGCACCATCGCCGGCTCCGGCCTGCGCCTGGACGCCGCCATCGCCAACGTGGTCGCGGCCGGGGTCGACCTGCGCGCGGCGGTGGACGCCGCGACCCGACTGCCGGCCGACCTGGTCGGCCGGCCGGACCTGGGGCGCATCGCCCCCGGCGCGGCGGCCGACCTCGTCTGGCTCGGCGACGACCTGTGCGCCCGGGCGACCTGGATCGGCGGCGAGCTGTGCCACGGCCGGCTGCCGGCCGCCCCGGACCGCCCGGCCCC
>CADCTP010000432.1 GCA_902805565.1 uncultured Mycobacteriales bacterium | reverse complement strand
CGAACGACTCGAACCCGGCATCGCGGGAGGACGCCCGATGCGCCGCGTCGATACCCATCCCGGCCAGCACGTCATGCTTGCCCGGACTGGCCGTGGCGAAGACCTCCGCACCCAGATGCCGCGCGATCTGCACCGCCGCCATCCCCACCCCACCCGTCGCGGCATGCACCAGCACCCGCTCCCCCGCCTGAACCCGACCCAGCTCCACCAGGCCGTACCAGGCCGTCAGGAAAGCCACCGGCACCCCCGCAGCCGCCCGCATCCCCCAACCCGCCGGCACCCGCGTGAGCATCCGCGCGTCGGCCACCACCACCGGGGCGAACGCGCCCTCGAACAGGCCCATCACCCGGTCGCCGGTCGACAGCCCGGCGACCCCCGGGCCGACCTCCAGCACGGTGCCGGCGCCCTCGCTGCCGCGGAACACCCCCTCGTCCGGGTACATCCCCAGCGCGATGAGCACGTCCCGGAAGTTGAGGCCGGCCGCGTGCACCGCGATGCGGACCTGGCCGGGCTCCAGCGGCGCCAGCGCCTCCGGGCCGGGGACCACGGCCACGCTCTCCACCGTGGCCGGACCGTCCATGCCGAGCCGCCAGCCCGGCTCCCGTACCGGCAGCACCAGCTCGTCGGGGGCGGCGCGGACCAGCCTCGGGGCGAGCAGTTGGCCGCCGCGTACGGCCACCTCGGGCTCGTCCGCGGCCCAGCCCGGCACCGTCGCGCGCGGTGTCGCCGTACCGGGCACCGGCGCGGGCGGGTCGGTCGGCGGGTCGTCGTCGAGGTCGAGCAGGGCGAACCGGCCGGGGTGCTCGGCCTGCGCCGAGCGGACCAGACCCCACACCGCCGCCACGTCCGGATCGGCCTCGACGACACCGCGGGTCACCACGACCAGCGTCGAGTCCACGGCCGGCCCGGCCAGCCACGCCTGCAGGATCCCGAGCACGGCCGCCGGATCGGCCGGGACCCGGTGGAACACCCGAGCCGGCGCCGGCTCCGGCACCTCGGCCAGGTCCGACACCCACACCCCACCGGGCTCGGCGGTCGCCGGGACCGGCTGCCACTCCACGGCGAACAGCCCGTCCACCCGCCGCCGGAGCTCGGCCGGATCCGCCGGCCGCAGCACCAGGGAGTCGACCCCCAACACCGGCGACCCGGCCGGGTCGGCCACCACCACCCGCACCCGCTCGCCCTCGACCGACAGCCGCACCCGGATCGCCGTCGCGCCGACCGCGTGCAGCCGCACCCCGGACCAGGAGAACGGCAGCCAGACCTGGCCGTCGACCCGGTCGAGCAGCAGCGGGTGCAGGGCGGCGTCCAGCAACGCCGGATGCAGGGCGTGGCCGTCCCCGGCCCCGTCCGGCAGGACCACCTCGGCGAGCAGATCGGCGCCGTGCCGCCAGACGGCCGTCAGCCCCTGGAACGCCGGCCCATAGCCGTAGCCCGCCGCCGCCGCGCGATCGTAGAACCCCGCCACCTCCACCGGCTCCGCACCCGCCGGCGGCCACACCCCGACCAACCCCTCCAGCCCCGCCACCGGCCCCAGCACACCCGTGGCGTGCACCACCCAGGCACCGCCGTCCGGTCGCGAGTGGACGGTCAGCTCCCGGCGGCCGTCCTCGTCGGCGTCGCCCACCACGACCTGCACCGCCAACGTCCCCGACCCCGGCAGGACCAGCGGCGCCTGCAGGGTCAGCTCCTCCACCCCACCACAGCCGACCTCATCCGCGGCCCGCAACGCCCACTCCACCAACACCGCCCCGGCCACCAGCAGCCCACCGGCCACCACGTGATCAGCCAGCCACCCCACCGCCGACAACCGACCGCTGAACACCACACCACCCGACGCCAACGGCACCACCACCGGCAACAGACCCGACCCCGCCGGAACGGTGCCGGCGGCCGACAACCAGAACCGCTCCCGCTGGAACGCGTACGTCGGCAGGTCCACCCGGTGCGCCGTCGGGAACCACGGCGTCCAGTCCACGTCCACGCCGGCGGTGTGCAGCCGGCCGAGCGCGTCGGCGAACGCGCGCAGGTCCGGCCGCCGGCGGCTGAGCGCCGGGACCATCAGCGGGGTGCGGTCGAGGTGCTCCACGGTCCGCTGGGCGGCGGTGACCAGCACCGGGTCCGGCCCCAGCTCCAGGTACGTCCCGGCGCGGTCGGCGACGTGGGCGACCGCCGGGGCGAACCGTACGGCCTCCCGGACCTGGCGGACCCAGTACTCCGGGCCGGCGATGTCGTCGTCGGCGGGCCGGCCGGTGCGGTTGCTGATCAGCGGGATCCGCGGCCGGTGGTAGGTCAGCCCGGCGATGGCCTGGCCGAACCGGTCCAGGATCGGCTCCATCAGCGGCGAGTGGAACGCGTGGCTGACCGCCAGGCGCCGGGTCTTGCGGCCCCGGCCGGCCCAGTCCGCGGCGACGGCGTCGACCAGGTCGGCCGGCCCGGAGACCACGGTGTCCTCGGGGGCGTTCAGCGCGGCGACGACCACCCGGCCGGCGTACCGGTCGAGGTCGGCCGCTACCTCCTCGGCGGAGGCCTGGATCGTCGCCATCCCCCCGCCGCCGGGCAGGCTGCCCATCAGGGTGGCGCGGGCCGCCAGCAGCCGGCAGGCGTCGGGCAGGTCGAACACGCCGGCCAGGTGCGCGGCGGCCACCTCGCCGACGGAGTGCCCGATGACCACGTCGGGCCGCAGGCCGTGCGACTCCAGGAGGCGGGCCAGCGCGATCTGCAGCGCGAACAGGCCTGCCTGCGCGTACGTCGTGTGGTCCAGCCGGCCGTCCCCGCCGGTGAGCACGGTGTCCCGCAGCGGCCGGTCGAGGTGCCGGTCGAGCGACGCGCAGACCTCGTCGAAGGCGGCGGCGTACACCCCGAACCGCTCGTACAGGCCGGCGCCCATGCCGGCGCGCTGGCTGCCCTGCCCGCTGAACAGCCAGACCGCCGGGCCGGTGGCCGCACCGCCGGGGTGCTCGCCGGCGGCCACCGCGCGCAGGCCGGCGACCAGCTCGCCGCGGTCCTCCCCCACGACCACGGCCCGGTGCTCCAGCACGGCCCGGGTCCGCACCAGCGCCGACCCGACGGCTCCGGCCGGTACGTCCGGGTGGCCGGCGACGAACGACTCCAGCCGCCCGGCCTGCTCGCGCAGCGCGCCCGATGACCGCGCGGACAGCACCCACGGCGTGAGCCGGTCGGCGTCCTCCGGCGCGGGGGCCGGCGGCTCCGGGACGGCCTCCAGGATCAGGTGGGCGTTGGTGCCGGAGGCGCCGAAGGAGGACACCCCGGCGCGGCGGGGGCGACCGCCGTCCGGCCAGCCGACCGGCTCGGTCAGCAGCCGCACGCCGCCGGCGGACCAGTCCACGTGCGGGGTCGGCTCGTCCACGTGCAGCGTCGCCGGCAACGTCCCGTGCCGCATCGCCTGCACCATCTTGATCACCCCGGCC
>CADCTP010000431.1 GCA_902805565.1 uncultured Mycobacteriales bacterium | reverse complement strand
CAGGCCCTGGACGACGCCACCGAGTCCGCCGACCCGGCCGCGATGCCGGCGGCCCGGGCCGCGACCGCCGAGCTGACCGTACGGTCCGCGGCGGCGCTGGCCGTGCACGCCGGCAGCGGGTCGGCGGTGGCCGGCTCCCCCGCCGAGCGGCTCACCCGGGAGGCGCTGTTCCTGCTGGTCTTCGGCTCCCGCCCGCAGATCCGCACCGCCCTCCTGGACCGCCTGGCCGGCCTGGGCTGACGCCGGCCGCCCACGTCACCGCGGCCGCGCACCGGCCCCGACGGCCGCGGCGGCGATCCCCAGGCTGGGGGTGCCGATGGCGGCGAACCCGGCCCGGGCGTACGCCGCCGGGGCGAGGTCCCACGCGGTCGGCAGGACCGGCGGCGCGCCGGGCGCGTGCAGGTCGGCGAACCGGCTTCCCGCGGGGCGGTCAGCTGGTGGCGCCGGCCGCGGCGGTGGACTTGGCGCGGGCCCGGAACGCGGCGACGTTGGTGCGGTTGGCGCAGCTCTCCGAGCAGAACCGGCGCTGCGCGTTGCGGGAGACGTCCACGTAGACGCACTCGCAGTCGGTGGCCCGGCACACCCCGAGCCGGGCCATCCCGTAGTCGCACAGCACGATGGCCAGCCCCATCGCCGTGCTGGCCTGGACCCGGTGCAGCGGGTCGGCCTCGGCCGGCGCGTAGTGCAGGTGCAGCTTGCCGTCGTGGTCGGTGATGTAGGGGTGGGTGACGACCACGTCGAGCAGCTGGTTGAGCAGGTGGGCGGCGTCGTCGGCGCTGTCGGCCGAGAACACGTTGTGCAGGTGCCCGGCCCAGCCGCGCAGCCCCGCCTTCTCCCGGCCGGTCAGGGCCCGGCTCATCACGCCGTACTCCTGCATCGTCTGCTCCAGCAGCACACCGTCGTCCACGTCCGCCTCCGCGCCGTAGACGGCGTTGACGATGGCGACCGCCAGGCCGACACCGTCACTGCGGTAACCACTGCTGTCCATGCGCCCCTGCTCCCTGCACCTGCCACCGCACGGCGGCTTCGTTGCCGACCCGCGAGATCCCGACGGTAACGCGAACGCGCCGGGTGGCGGACCAGTTCCTTTCCAGGTAGACGCGTCCCGCAGCCGCCTGGTTGCCCGCCCGGAAGCACTCCCCAGTCTAGGTCGTCACGCTCCGAGAGGCGTCACACCTAGACTTCCGCCGTGACCGACCCGACGCCCGACGGGCGCACGCTGACGCTGACCGCCCGGCTCACCACCGCCCGGCTGGACTCGCGCCGCGGCGTCGTCCGGGTGCACCGCGAGGTGCTGGCCGCGCTCGGGCTCTCCGCCTGGGACGCGGTCCGGCTGACCGGGGCCCGGACCACCGGCGCGGTGGCGGCGGTGTCCAGCGGCGCCCGCGGCGACCTGCTCTGCGACGACCTGCTGCTGGGCAACCTGGGGGTCCGCGACGGCGACCCGGTGACGGTGTCCCCGGCGCCGCTGGTCGAGGCCCGCCGGGTGGTGGTGGCCGGGTCGGCGGAGTCGATGACGGCGATCCGGCCGACGATGCTGCGGGACTCGCTGCTGGGCAAGGTCGTCACGGCCGGGGACAACGTGTCGCTGCTGCCCCAGGACGCCGCGCCGGGTGCGCTGCGCGAGGCCGCGTCCACCCGCCGGAGCCTGTCCACCGCGATGGGGATGGCCTGGACCACCACGCTGCTCACCGTGACCGGCACCGAGCCGGCCGGACCGGCCCTGGTCACCATGGGCACGACCGTCGGCTGGCGGGACGGGGCCAGCACGACCGGCAGCGCCACCCCGATGCTGGCCACCGGTGGCGCGTCCGGGCCGGCGGACGAGCCGGTGCCGGCGATCGAGGACCTGCCCGGCCTGCAGAACCAGGCCGCCCAGCTGCGGGAGTGGCTGGACCTGGGCTTCCACCACAAGGACGTGCTGGCCCGGCTGGGCACCACCCCGCAGCTCGGCGTGCTGGTCACCGGGCCGGCCGGCTCCGGCAAGACCACGCTGGTCCGGTCGGTGGCCGCCGCCGTCGGCGCCCGGGTCGTCCGGCGCTGGGCGCCCGGCATCGCCGCGCTGGAGGCGTCCGCGGCCGCGGCGGCCCTGCGCGAGGCCGTGACCGAGGCGGCCGGGACGACGCCCGCGGTGCTGCTGATCGAGGACGTCGAGGCGCTGGCGCCGCGGGACGACGCCAAGCCGGTGGCGACCGTGCTGCTGGACGTGGTGGGCCGGGCGGTGGCCACGGCCGGGCTGGCCGTGGTGTGCACCAGCGCCCGGCCGGAGGGCGTCTCCCCGGAGCTGCGCCGGCCGGGCCGGCTGGACCACGAGCTGTCCGTGCCGCTGCCGGACCGGGCCGGCCGCCGGGCGCTGCTGGACGTGGTGTTCCGCTCCGCCCCGCTGGCCGGCGACGTGCACCTGGACGAGATCGCCGAGCGCACCCCCGGCTTCGTGGTCGCCGACCTGCTGGCGCTGCGCCGGGAGGCCGCCGGCCGGGCGGCCGGCCGGCAGCGGGACGTGGCCAACCCGATGGTGTTCCATGCCGACCTGCTCGGCGCGCTGGAGGTGGTGCGGCCGACCGCGATGGCCGAGTCCACGCTGGACATCCCCGACCTGACGCTGGACGACGTCGGCGACATGGTCGAGGTGAAGCAGGCGCTGACCGAGACCGTGCTGTGGCCGCTGTCCTACCCGGACACCTTCGCCCGGCTCGGGGTGCAGCCGGCCCGCGGGCTGCTGCTGTACGGCCCGCCCGGGTGCGGCAAGACGTTCCTGGTCCGGGCGATCGCCGGCTCCGGCCAGGCCAACGTGCTGTCGGTCAAGGGCGCCGAGCTGCTGTCGAAGTGGGTGGGCGAGAGCGAGCGGGCGGTGCGGGAGCTGTTCCGCCGGGCCCGGGAGGCGGCGCCGTCGCTGGTGTTCCTGGACGAGGTCGACGCGCTGGCCCCGGTCCGCGGCCAGTCCACCGACAGCGGGGTCGCCGACCGGGTGGTGGCCGCCCTGCTCACCGAGCTGGACGGCATCGAGGGGCTGCGCGACGTGGTGGTGATCGGGGCGACCAACCGCCCCGACCTGGTCGACCCGGCGCTGCTGCGGCCGGGGCGGATGGGCCGGCTGGTGTTCGTGCCGCCGCCGGACGCCGAGGCCCGGGCGGCGATCCTGCGGGCGGCGTCGAAGCGGACGCCGCTCGGCGAGGGCGTCGACCTGGACGCGGTGGCCGCGGACACCGAGGGCTACAGCGGCGCCGACCTGGCCGCACTGGTACGCGAGTCCGCGCTGGCGGCGATGCGGCGGTCGTTCGACGCCCCCGAGGTCACCGCCGAGGACGTCGCCGCGGCCCGCCGCAGCGTCCGCCCGTCCCTGCGCGCCGAGCAGGTCGCCACCCTGGCCGCCTTCGCCGCCCGCCACCAGCCCGGCTGACCCCCACCCCCCGGCGACCGGCCGCGGGGCCGGGG
>CADCTP010000430.1 GCA_902805565.1 uncultured Mycobacteriales bacterium | reverse complement strand
GGCGGCGCCGCCGTCCTGCTGGCCGCCGCGGCGCTGCTGGCCGGCCGGGCCGACCCCGACCCGGTCCGGGCCCCGGTCGCCCCGCCCGTCACCGGGTCGCCCGTCGCGGGCCCGCCGGCCCGGTCCGCGCCGCAGCAGGTGCTGGACGTCGCGATCGGCAGCGACCGCGTGTACGCGCTGCTCGGCTCCTGCGCCGGCCCGGACCAGGCCCGGGAGTGCGGCTACCGGCTGATGGCGCAGACCAGGGGAGGTCGCTGGACCCGGCTGCCGCTGCCGCTGCCCGCGCCGGACGCCAGCAGCGGCTTCGCCGCCCGGCTGCTGCTGACCGGCGGCGACACGCTGACCGTCCTGGACGAGCCGCACGCACGGGCGTACGTGAGCGAGGGCGGGGCGCCGTTCGCGGTCCGCCGGGTCCGCGGCGGGCCGCCGCTG
Organism: uncultured Mycobacteriales bacterium; assembly: GCA_902805565.1. Taxonomy (GTDB): domain Bacteria; phylum Actinomycetota; class Actinomycetes; order Mycobacteriales; family CADCTP01; genus CADCTP01. Next base: position 10,511 of record CADCTP010000430.1, on the reverse strand, counting down.
CCCGCCGGGATGCCGGCCGGCCTGGTGCCCGAGGTGGTCGCCGGCACGGTCACGGTCTTCGACCCGGCCACCGGGCTGCGCCGGGCGCTGGCCGCCCAGCCGCTGCCGGGGACCGTCCCGCGGGACGTGGTGGCCGGGCCGTTCGGCGACCTGTGGGCGGTCGCCGAGCCGGGGCGGCGGGTGGTGGTCGGGCACAGCGCGGACGGTGGCCGGAGCTGGCGCGCCGCCGCCGTGCCGGGCCTGCGCCCCGGGTTGGCCGTGCTCTCGCTGGTGCCGGGCCAGGACGGCACGGTCCACCTGCTCGGCGGCCGGGAGGGCATGTCGGGGGTGCCGGTGGAGCTGGCCGGGGTGTGGTGGCACCCGGGGACCGACGGGACGTGGAGCAGGGTCGGCGGCCCGCCGGGACCGCGGTCGGTCGGCTCGGTGGCCCCCGGCCGCTCCCGGCTGCTGTTCACCGACCGGACGGGCGCGCTGTGGCGGCTGGCCCCCGGCGGGTCGTTCGAACTCCTGCCCGACCCGGTGGTGGACGGCAGGCCGGTGCGGGTCGGCCCATTGTTCTCCGGGCCGGGCAACCGGATCGTCGGCCTGCCCGCCGGCGACATCGGTGGCGCGCTGCTGCTGGTCTCCGTCGACGACGGCGACAGCTGGCTACCGACCCTCCTCCCCGACTGACCCCCGCGCCGCGCCCGCCCCACCCGGATCGCCGGGCCCACCGGATCGCCGGGCCCACCAGGACGACCGGACACCCGCCGGCCATGTGGACCACCAGGACCACCAGGACCACCGGACACCCTCCGGCCGTACGGACCGCCGGGACCACGAGGACGACCGGACACCCGCCGGCCATACACAACCCGCACGGAACCGGAGCGCCCTCCGGGGGACCGGGGGCCGCTCCCCGGTTGATCGACGGACCTGCCCCGCGAAGCCGACCACCGGTCGGCGAGCAGGGGCAGCCACAGGTACGTGTCCGAGGGGGGACTTGAACCCCCACGCCCGTTAAAGGGCACTAGCACCTCAAGCTAGCGCGTCTGCCATTCCGCCACCCGGACCGGTGTGCCCGACAACCTTACCGGGATGGCGCACGGCGTCCCAACCGGGTCCGGTGGTAGCAATGTCCTCATGACCAGCGCTGAGGACGAGGTCGTCGAGCTGTGCTCCGAGCTCATCCGGATCGACACGTCCAACCCCACGTCGAACGAGCGGGCCGCGGCCGAGTGGGTGGCCGGGAAGCTGGACGAGGTGGGGGTGGAGTCCCGGCTGTACGAGTCGGAGCCCGGCCGGGCCAGCGTGGTGGCCCGGATCCCCGGCGCCGACCGGTACCGCCCCGGCCTGCTGGTGCACGGCCACCTGGACGTGGTCCCGGCGGACCCCGCCGAGTGGAGCGTGCACCCGTTCTCCGGTGAGGTGCGCGACGGCTTCGTGTGGGGCCGCGGCGCGGTCGACATGAAGGACATGGACGCGATGACGCTCGCGCTGGTGCGCCAGTGGGCGCGGACCGGCACCCGGCCGCCGCGGGACGTGGTGGTGGCGTTCCTGGCCGACGAGGAGGCCGGCGGCGTCAAGGGCGCCCACTGGCTGGTGCGCAACCACCCGGAGGAGTTCGAGGGCTGCACCGAGGCGGTCAGCGAGGTCGGCGGGTTCAGCGTCACGCTGCGCGAGGACCTGCGGCTGTACCCGATCCAGACCGCGGAGAAGGGCATGGCCTGGCTGCGGCTGGTCGCCCGCGGCCGGCCCGGGCACGGGTCGATGCGGCACGAGGACAACGCGGTGACCCGGCTGGCCGAGGCGGTCACCCGGATCGGCCGGTACGAGTTCCCGCTGGTCCTGACCAAGACCGTCCGGCAGTTCCTGGAGGCGCTGTCCGAGGCCCTGGACGTCGAGCTGGACCTGGAGTCCGCGGACCGGGAGGAGATCGACGCGCTGATCGCCCGGCTCGGCGGGCTGGCCCGGATGGTCGGCGCCACCCTGAGCAACACGGCCAACCCGACGATGCTGGACGCCGGCTACAAGTCCAACGTCATCCCGGGCACCGCGTCGGCGATCGTGGACGGCCGGTTCCTGCCCGGGCAGCGGGAGGAGTTCGAGCGGCAGATCGACGCGCTGCTCGGCGACGGGGTGGTCCGGGAGTGGGTGCACCAGGACCAGGCCGTGGAGACGGACTTCGACGGGCCGCTGGTGGAGGCGATGGCCGCGGCGCTGCGGGCGGAGGACCCGCACGCGCTGCCGGTGCCGTACACGATGTCCGGCGGGACGGACGCGAAGTCGTTCGAGACGCTGGGGATGCGCTGCTTCGGGTTCTCCCCGCTGCTGCTGCCGCCCGACCTGGACTTCGCGCCGCTGTTCCACGGGATCGACGAGCGGGTGCCGACCGACGCGCTGCGGTTCGGCGTCCGGGTCCTCGACCGCTTCCTGGCCGCGTCGTGACCGGCCCGACGACGCCCGCGGCCCTGGTCACCGGTGGCGCCGGCGGGCTCGGCCGGGCGTTCGCCCGCCGCCTCGCCGCCCGCGGGTACGGCGTGGTGATCGCCGACCGGGACGCCGACGGCGCGGCCGAGGTCGCCACCGAGGTCGGCGGCACGCCGGTGACCGCGGACGTGTCCCGGCCGGAGCAGACCGTGGCCGCGGTCCGGGCCGCCCTGGACGCGTACGGGCGGCTGGACGTGGTCGCGCTCAACGCCGGCATCGGGTCCGGGCTGGCCGCGACCGACCCGCTGGACCTGGAGGCGTACCGCCGGGTCGTCGGGGTCAACCAGGACGCCGTGGTCTACGGCGTGGACGCGGCGCTGCCGCACCTGCGCGGGGCCGGCGGCAGGATCGTGGTCACCGCGTCGCTGGCCGGGCTGGTGCCGATGCCGGCGGACCCGCTCTACTCGCTGACCAAGACCGCGGTCGTCGGCTACGTGCGGGCGCTGGGGCAGCCGCTGGCCGACCTCGGGGTGACGATCACCGCGCTGTGCCCCGGCTTCGCCGACACCGCGATCCTCGGGCCGCTGCGGGAGCCGCTGGCCGGGATGGGGATGCCGCTGATGACCCCGGACGAGGTCGGCGACGCGTTCCTGGCCGTGCTGGACGGCGGGCGGCCGGGGGAGGCGTGGTTCGTGCAGCCGGGCCGCGACCCCGAGCCGTACGGCTTCCGCGGCGTGCCCGGCCCGCGCGGCCCGGCGGCCGGCGCGGGGGTGCCGGCATGAAGGCGTGGCAGGTGACCCGGCTGGGCGCGCCCGCCGAGGTGCTGGAGCTGGTCGACGTGCCGGACCCGGAGCGGGCGCCGGGCGGGGTGCTGGTCCGGGTGGAGGCGTGCGCGCTGAACTTCCCCGACGTGCTGCTGTGCGCCGGGCTCTACCAGGAGAAGCCGGCGCTGCCGTTCACCCCGGGCCTGGAGCTGGCCGGGACGGTGCTGGCCGCCGACGACCCGGCCCTGGTCGGCACCCGGGTGCTGGGCGCCCCGCCGCTGCCGCACGGCGGCCTGGCCGAGCTGGCCGTCCTGCCCGCCGGGGCCTGGTACGCCGTGCCGGACGGGATGCCGGCCGAGGAGGCCGCCGGCCTGCTCATCACCTACCAGACCGCGTACGTCGGCCTGCACCGCCGGGCCGGGCTGCGGGCGGGCGAGTGGCTGCTCGTGCACGCCGGCGCGGGCGGCGTCGGCTCGGCCGCGATCGAGGTCGGGCTGGCCGCCGGGGCCCGGGTCATCGCCACCGCGGGCGGGCCGGAGAAGGTCGCGGTCTGCCGGGAGCTGGGCGCGCACGAGACGATCGACTACCGCAGCGAGGACATCGCGGCCCGGGTGAAGGAGATCACCGGCGGGCGCGGCGCGGACGTGGTGTGGGACCCGGTCGGCGGCGACGTGTTCGACGCGTCCCGGCGGTGCGTGGCGTTCGAGGGCCGGCTGGTCGTCGTCGGCTTCGCCGGCGGGCGGATCCCGGAGGTGCCGGCCGGGCACGTGCTGGTGAAGAACTACTCCGTGGTCGGCCTGCACTGGGGCCTCTACCGGACGGTGGCCCCGGCGGTGGTCGCCGACGCCCACGAGGCGCTGACCCGGCTGTACGCGCAGGGCGCGATCCGGCCGATGGTGTCCGAGCGGTTCGGGCTGGCCGCGGCGCCGGAGGCGCTGACCAGGCTGGCCGCGCGCGGCACGGTCGGGAAGGTCGTGGTGCTGCCCGGCTCCTGAGGAGCGGTCCGCCCCGGCCGGGGGACGCTCCCGGCCGGGGGACGGTCCCGGGCGGCCGGAGGGCGGGGCAGGTCAGCGGTGGGGCAGGTCAGCGGCGGGGCGGACCGGGGAGCGGGCCGGGTCAGAGGGCGGGGCGGGGGAGCGGGACCTGGGCCCGGGTGCGGCGGCGGCGCAGCCACACGTGCCGGGTGCCGTCGGCGTGCAGCCGGACGGTCGACAGCTCCCAGCCGCCGTACTCGGCGTGCAGCGAGAGCTGGACCGCCGCGGTGCCGCGGTCCGTGCCGGGTGGGATGCGCACCGGCTCGTACTCGTACTCCGTCGCGGTGGACATGCGGCGATTCTGCTCCGCCCGGCGGGCGAAGTCAGCCGCCGGGGGCCAACTCGGCGGGGGAGCGGCGGGGGAGCGGCGGGCGGCGGCGGGCGGTGGCGGGTGTGGCTCAGTCCCCGGCCGGGTCCAGCTCGGCCACCAGCAGCTCGCGCAGCCGGGTCCGGCGCGGCCGGGCGCCGACGTCGCGGACGGCCCGGGACAGCGCGGCGCCGACCGCCGGGACCACCGACAGGTGCCGCTGGGCCCGGGTGAGCGCGGTGTAGACCAGCGGGCGGGACAGCATCCCGCCGGACTCCGGCGGGAGCACCGCGACCACCGCCGGCCACTCCGAGCCCTGGGCGCGGTGCACGGTGACCGCCCAGCCGTGCTTGAGGTCGGCCAGCGCCCGGCCCCGCACCTCGGCCGGGCCCGAGGTGAACTCGACGGTCACCGTCCCGTCCCGGGCCGCGGAGACCACGCCGACCTCGCCGTTGGCGAACCCGGTCGGCTCGGCCTCCAGGTGGTTGGCCGTGGCGACCACCCGGTCGCCGGGGTCGAACCCGGACACGGTGCCGCGGCCGGGGTTGAGCACCGCCTTGAGCGCCCGGTTGAGCTCCAGGGTCCCGGCCGGGCCCTTGTGCACCGGGGTCACGACCTGCACGTCCTCGGACGGGATGCCGAGCCGGCCCGGGATGGAGTCGGTCACCAGCTGGACCACCCGGTGCGCCGCCTCGGCCGCGCCGGTCGCCGGGACCAGCACGACCTCCTTCTCCGGCGAGTCCACCGCCGGCAGCGTGCCGCCCCGGACGCCGGTGGCCAGCCGGGCGATCGCGCCCCCGGCGGCCTGCCGGTAGAGCGTGCTCAGCTCGACCACCGGCACCGTCCCGGACTCGACCAGGTCGGCCAGCACCCGGCCCGGGCCGATCGAGGGCAGCTGGGCCGGGTCGCCGACCAGCAGCAGGTGGGTGCCGTCGGAGCAGGCCTCCAGCAGCGCGGCGGCCAGCTCGACGTCCAGCATCGAGGTCTCGTCCACCACCACCAGCTCGGCCTCCAGCGGCCACTCCTCGCCGCGGGCGAACCCGCCGGTGCGGCCCTGCGCGCCGAGCAGCCGGTGCAGGGTGGCGGCCGGTGAGTCGCCCAGCTCCTCCAGCCGCTTGGCCGCCCGGCCGGTCGGCGCGGCCAGGGCGACCGCGACGCCCTGCTTCTCGGCCAGCCGGACCAGCGCGGCCACCGTACGGCTCTTGCCGGTGCCGGGTCCGCCGGTGAGCACGCTCACCCCGTGCCGCAGCACCGCCTCGACCGCGCCGCGCTGGGTGGCGTCCAGCCCGTCCAGGGCGGCGGCGCCGTCGGCGGCCTTGATCCGGGTGGCGGTCGCGGTGAGCCGGGCGATCGCCTCGGCCACCGACTCCTCCGCCATGGCCAGCCGCTGCAGGGCCAGCAGCCCGTCGGTCTCGTGCACGGTGCCTGCCTCGACCGCCGCCTCGACCGCGGCCGGCGGGTCGCCGACCCCCTCGGCGGTGAGCGCGGCCAGCACCAGCTCGACCGGCTGCACGGTGTGGCCGTCCCGGGCCGCCCGGTTCAGCACGTACGACACCAGCGCGCGGCCGCGGCGCGGGTCGTCCCGGCGGACGCCGGGCAGCGCCGCCACCGCGACCCGGTCGGCCTCCACCACCCGGACCTCGGGCAGCTCCAGCAGCCGCCACGGGTCGTCCCGGAGCCGGCGGGCCGCGTCGTCGCCGAACGCGTCCACCGCCCGGGACGCGATCCGGGCCCGCAGCCCGGCCGGCACGACGATCCGGGCGACCTCGTAGACGTGCGCGGCGCCGATCCAGCCGGACAGCAGCCGGCCGGCGCGGATCGTGCCGACCTTGGGCAGCGCCTCCAGCCGGGCCGCGGTGACGTGCTCGGGGGCGGTGATCCCGGCCTCCGGCAGGGCCGCGCCGAGCGTCTTGCCCAGCCCCGGCCACAACCCCTCCGCGCAGAACGCCTCGAACACCGGATCGCTCACCGCGCGACCCTAACCCGGGCCGGCCCGCGGGCCGGGGCGGCGTCCACAGCACAGCCGGGTCCACAGCCGGGGTCCGGCCGGGAAGCAGGCCGCGCGACGGTACCCGGTGGGGGGTCCGGGCACCGCCGCGCGGCGGTCTGAAAGGCCGTAGGGCCCGCGACAGCTTACGGCCGTCCCCGGGCGCGGTACGACCAGCCCACCGAACGGCACGCCGACGGCTCCGGCGCGCGCCGCGGGCGACGGGCTGGTGCGGGGTCCGCCGCTGGTCAGCCGCCGGTCACCCGCCGGCCGGCCCCGGGTCGCCGGTGCCCCGGCCGGTCCGGACCGCGGCCCCGGTCACCGGTCACCGGGTGTGACGCGGGGCTCAGTACAGCTCCGGGTACCCGACCGGGGGAGCCGAGACGTCGTCCAGGGCGTCGCGGATCTCCGCCGGCAGCACGGTGCCGTCGGCGGCCAGCGACCCCGACAGCTGCCCGACCGTACGGGCGCCCAGGATCGACGCGCTGACCCCCGGCCGGTCCCGGACCCAGGCCAGCGAGACCGCCAGCGGCGAGGTGCCGAGGCCCTCGGCGGCGGTGGCCACCGCCTCGACGATCCGGGCCGCGGCGTCGGTGAGGTGGTGGCCGACGAAGTCGCGCAGGTGCGGGGAGGCGGCCCGGGAGTCCGACGGCACCCCGTGCCGGTACTTGCCGGTCAGCACCCCCCGGCCCAGCGGCGAGTACGCCAGCACCCCCATCCCGGCCCACCCGCAGGCCGGCAGCACCTCGCGCTCGACCCCGCGCTCCAGCAGCGAGTACTCCACCTGGGTCGCGGCCAGCGCGGCCCGGCCGGGCCAGGCCCGCTGCCAGGCCGCGGCCGCGGCGGTGCGCCAGCCGGGCAGGTTCGACAGCCCGGCGTACCGGGCCCGGCCGCTGGTCACGGCGGTGTCGACGGCGGAGAGGACCTCCTCCATCGGGACCCGGGAGTCCCAGCCGTGCACCTGCCACAGGTCGACCGAGTCCACCCCGAGCCGCATCATCGAGTTGTCCAGCGCGGTGAGCAGGCCGCCGCGGGACAGCCCGCGGGCGGCCGCGCCGGGGCCGATCGGCCCGCCGGACTTCACGGCCAGCACCAGCTCGTCCCGCGGCACCACGTCGGACAGCAGCCGGCCGATCAGCGGCTCGGTCTGCTCGCAGACGTACCAGGGGCAGACGTCCAGCAGGGTGCCGCCGGCCTCCCGGAAGGTGACCAGTTGCGCCACGGCGTCGTCCGGGTCGGTGTCGCGGCCCCAGGTGGCCGTGCCGAGGCCGAGCCTGGACACGACCAGGCCGCTGCTGCCGACCGGGCGCTGCTCCATGGCCGCGCAACCTACCGAGCGTCATCGCCCGGGGCCGGGCCGACCCGCCCGCTAAGGTCTCGGCCGTGAAATTGGGGCTGAATCTGGGGTACTGGGGCGCGGGCGACGACGAGGCCAACCTGGCCCTGGCCCAGGAGGCGGAGCGGCTCGGCTTCGCCGTCGTCTGGGCGGCCGAGGCGTGGGGCTCGGACGTGGTGTCCGTGCTGGCCTGGGTGGCCGCGCGGACCGAGCGGATCGACGTCGGCAGCGCGATCATGCAGATCCCGGCCCGGACGCCGGCGATGACCGCGATGACCGCCGCGACCCTGGACACGCTGTCCGGCGGCCGGTTCCGGCTGGGGCTCGGGGTCTCCGGCCCGCAGGTGTCCGAGGGCTGGCACGGCGTCCGGTTCGACAAGCCGCTGGGCCGCACCCGCGAGTACGTCGACATCGTCCGGATGGCGATGCGCCGGGAGAAGGTCCGGTACGACGGGCAGCACTACACGCTGCCGCTGCCGGACGGCCCCGGCAAGGCGCTGAAGCTCATCGTGCACCCGGTCCGGGACCGGATCCCGCTCTACCTGGCCGCGGTCGGCCCGAAGAACCTGGAGCTGTCCGGCGAGATCGCCGACGGCCTGCTGCCCATCTTCTTCTCCGCCGAGCACGCCGGCGACTTCCTGGACCCGGTCCGGGCCGGCCGGGCCACCGCCGGGCTGACCCTGGACGGCTTCGACGTCGTCCCGACCGTGCCGCTGTCCGTCGGCGCCGACCCGGTCGCCTGCGCCGAGCCGGTCCGCGGCTACGCCGCGCTCTACGTCGGCGGCATGGGCAGCCGCACGCAGAACTTCTACAACCAGATCGCCCGCCGGATGGGCTTCGAGGCCGAGGCCGAGCGGGTGCAGGACCTCTACCTGGACCGCCGGCAGGCCGAGGCCGCCGCGGCCGTGCCGTTCGAGTTCATCGACCGCACGTCCCTGCTCGGGCCGGTGGAGCGGATCGCCGACCGGATGCGGGCGCTCGCCGACGCCGGCGCGACGACCCTGTCGCTGGCGCCGTACGGCGCGACGGCCGGGGACAAGGTGGCGTCGCTGCGCGCCGCCGTGGCCGCGGTCGAGCGCGCCGGGCTGGCGTGAACCTCGCCGAAGCGGTCCTCCTCGGCGCGGTCGAGGGCCTCACCGAGTTCCTGCCCATCTCCAGCACCGGGCACCTGACCATCATCGAGCGGCTGCTCGGCTACTCCGTCGACGACCCGGACGTGACCGCGTTCACCGCGATCATCCAGGTCGGCGCGGTGCTGGCCACCCTGATCTACCTGCGCGACGACTTCCGGCGGATCGTGTTCGCCCTGATCCGCGGGCTGTTGCGACCGGGCTGGCGGGCCGACCCGGACTGGCGGTTCGGCTGGGCGGTGGTGCTCGGCTCGGTCCCGATCGGGATCGTCGGGCTGCTGTTCCAGGACACAGTGCAGACCACGCTGCGCAGCCTGTGGTTCGTCGGGGCCGCGCTCATCCTGTGGAGCGGCCCGATGTTCTACGCCGACCGGGTCGGCACCCAGAAGCGCGGCCAGGGCGAGGTCACCTGGAAGGACACGCTCATCATCGGCACCACCCAGTGCCTGGCGCTGGTCCCGGGGGTGTCCCGGTCCGGGGCCACGATGACCGCCGGGCTGCTGCTCGGCCTGGACCGGGTGACGGTGACCCGGCTGTCGTTCATGCTCTCGGTGCCGGCGCTGACCGCGGCCGGGCTGCTGCAGGGGGTCAGCGCGGCCGACGACATCTCCGCCGGGGTGGGCTGGCCGGCCACCCTGACCGCGACCGCGGTGAGCTTCGCCGTGGCGTACGTGGCGGTGGCCTGGCTGCTGCGCTTCATCGCCGGGCACACCTACACGGTGTTCATCGTCTACCGGGTGGTGCTCGGGACCGTGGTGCTGGCGCTGGTCGGGTCCGGGACGCTGGCACCGACCTGACGGCCGCCCGCAGCGGGGCGGGCGGCCCGGCCCTAGAGTTGCCGGCGTGGCCACCGTCCTGCTCGTCCGGCACGGCTTGACCGCGATGACCGGGCCGGTGCTGGCCGGCCACACCCCGGGGCTGCACCTGGACGACCGGGGCCGGGCCCAGGCGGCCGCGGTGGCCGCCCGGCTCGCCCCGGTGCCGCTGGCGGCGGTGGTCACCTCGCCTCTGGAGCGGTGCGTGGACACCGCCGGGGCGATCCTGGCCGGGCGCGCGCTGACCGCCGAGGTCGAGCCGCGGCTGGTCGAGGTGCGCTACGGCGACTGGACCGGCCGGAAGCTGTCCGAGCTGGCCGCCGAGCCGCTGTGGCGGGTCGTGCAGGCGCACCCCTCCGCCGCGGTCTTCCCCGGCCCGGACGGGGAGGGGCTGGCCGCGGCGCAGGCCCGCGCGGTCGCCGCCGTACGGGACTGGGACGCCCGGATCACCGCCGAGCACGGCGAGCACGCGGTCTGGGTGGCCTGCAGCCACGGCGACATCATCAAGGGCGTCCTGGCCGACGCGCTCGGGCTCCACCTGGACCAGTTCCAGCGCATCGTGGTCGACCCGTGCTCGGTCTCGGCCGTCCGCTATACCGAGACCAGGCCGTTCGTGCTGCGGGCCAACGACACCGGGGGAGACGTGGCCGCGCTGCTGCCGCCCCCGCCGTCCGCGGACGGCGGGGCGCCGGCGACGGCCGCCGCCGTGGGCGGCGGCGCCGGGCCGGT
>CADCTP010000429.1 GCA_902805565.1 uncultured Mycobacteriales bacterium | reverse complement strand
GCCGAGCCCGCCGAGCCCACCCAGCCCGTCCAGAGCCAGCAGCCCGTACGCGACCGCGCCGGCCGGCAGCAGGACCGCCGCATGCAGCACCAGCAGCGGCCGCCCGCTGCGCCGCAGCACCCCGGCGATCCGCCGTGCCCAGCCCCGCAGGTCGTCGGCCGCCAGGGGATCCACGCCCGGATCCTCCCAGTCCCCGGCCCGGCGGGCGGGCGGGGCGGGTCAGTCCAGGAGGCCGGCCGCCCGGGCGGCGCGCAGCGACGGCTTCACCGTGACGGTCGGGGACAGCCGCCCGCCGACCGCGTCCAGCGTCTTCAGCCCGTCGCCGGTGTTGTAGATGACCGTCTCCGCCGCCGGGTCCAGCGCCCCGGCTGCCAGCAGCTTGCGCAGCGTCGCCACCACCACCCCGCCCGCGGTCTCGGCGAAGATGCCGGTGGTGCGGGCCAGCAGCTCGATGCCGTCGCGGATCTCGTCGTCGCCGACGTCCGCGATCGCCCCGCCGGTCCGCCGCACCGCATCCAGCGCGTACGGCCCGTCGGCCGGGTTGCCGATGTTCAGCGACTTGGCGATCCCGGTCGGCTTCACCGGCTCGACGACGTCCCGGCCGAGCGCGAAGGCGGTCGAGATCGGCGCGCAGCCGGCGGACTGCGCCCCGAACACCCGCCACTCCCCCGCCGCCAGCCCGAGCGAGGTCAGCTCGCCGAACGCCTTGTCGATCTTGGTCAGCAGCGACCCGGAGGCCATCGGCACGACGACCTGCTGCGGCAGCCGCCAGCCCAGCTGCTCGGCCACCTCGTAGCCGAGGGTCTTGGAGCCCTCGGCGTAGTACGGCCGGACGTTGACGTTGACGAAGGCGGTCCGCTCGAACGCCTCGGTCTCGGCCAGCTCCGAACACAGCCGGTTCACGTCGTCGTACGAGCCCTCGACGGCGACCAGGGTGCCGCCGTACACCGCGGTCTGGATGATCTTCGCCGGCTCCAGGTCGGCCGGGACCAGCACGATCGAGTCCAGGCCGGCCCGGGCGGCGTGCGCGGCCACGGAGTTGGCGAGGTTGCCGGTGGACGCGCAGGCCACCCGGGTGAAGCCGAGCTGCCTGGCCGCGGTGAGCGCGACCGAGACCACCCGGTCCTTGAAGGAGTGGGTCGGGTTCGCGCTGTCGTCCTTGACCCACAGCGACCGCATCCCGAGCTCGGCGGCGAGCCGGTCGGCCCGCACCAGCGGGGTCAGGCCGGGGTCGAGGGTGACCCGGGTCGCCGGGTCCTGCCCGACCGGCAGCAGCCCCGCGTACCGCCAGAGCGAACGCGGACCGGCCTCGATCACGTCTCTCGTGATGTGAGCGAAAGCATCCTGGTCGTAGCCGATCTCGAGCGGCCCGAAGCACTCGTGGCAGGCATGCTGGGGGCCCAGCGGGAATCGTGCACCGCAGTTGCGACACCGGAGGGAGTCGGCCGGGGAGGAGGCGATCGGGGCGTCGACGAGCGAGGTCAATGAGGTTCCTCTCATCTTTCCCGGGTGGGTCCCGGGACGGAGTTGGCACCTGCCGCGTTGGGTACATGCGGTGGTTGCCGGGGCTTCATCGGGCCGTATCCCTCTGCCCCTCTGGATGAGGCGTGCGTTCAGTTGTACTGACCATTCAAGCACGAGTTCGTAGCTGGGGGCCCACGGAAGGGGATGGTTCATGCGGGAGGACGTACGGCGCTGGTTCCAGGAGCGGACCTCGCACGCGGCTGACTGGCAAGCCTCGAAGCTGGTCGACGTCAAGGGCGACACCAAGGTCAGCGTGGTGCTGCCGGCGCTCAACGAGCAGGAGACGGTCGGCGCGATCGTGCGGAAGATCCGCACCCGGCTGGTCGAGCGGCACGGGCTGGTCGACGAGCTCATCGTGATGGACTCCGGGTCCACCGACGGGACGTACGACGCCGCGGTCGAGGCCGGCGCGAAGGTGGTGCGGCGGGAGGAGGTGCTCAGCGACTTCGAGCCGCTGCCGGGCAAGGGTGAGGTGCTGTGGCGGTCACTGGCCGCGACCACCGGCGACATCCTGGTGTTCGTCGACTCGGACCTGCACGACTTCACCACCACGTTCGTCACCGGGCTGCTCGGCCCGCTGCTGTCGATGCCCGAGGTCCAGCTGGTGAAGGCGACCTACGACCGGCACCTGCACCACGGCGACACCGTGGTCCCGGCCGGCGGCGGCCGGGTGACCGAGCTGGTCGCCCGCCCGGTGCTGAACATGCACTGGCCCCAGCTGGCCGGCTTCGTCCAGCCGCTGTCCGGCGAGTACGCCGCCCGCCGGACCCTGCTGGAGCAGCTGCCGTTCCCCACCGGGTACGGCGTGGAGATCGGCCTGCTCGTCGACACGCTGCGGCTGGTCGGCCTGGACGGGCTGGCCCAGGTGGACCTCTCCCACCGCAAGCACCGCAACCAGGAGATCGGCAAGCTGGGCCGGATGTCCAGCGAGATCCTGCAGGTGGTGGTGGAGCGGCTGCGCCGGGAGGGCCGGCTGACCATGGACTCGCCGGCCACCGAGCTGACCCAGTTCGAGCGGGACGCGGAGGACTACGTGCTGCTGACCCTGGACATGGAGCCGCACGAGCGCCCGCCGATGGGCACCGTCGCCGAGTACGTCGCGAGGCAGGCGAGTTGACCGTCTCGGTCGTCTACACCGATCTGGACGGCACCATGGTCGGGCCGCACGGCAACTTCTTCGCCGCGGCCGACCACGCGCCGACGCTGACGCCGGCCCGGGCGCTGCTGGAGCTGCACCGGGCGGGCGTCGCCCTCGTGCTGGTGTCCGGCCGGACCCGGGCCCAGCTGGTGGAGGCCGGGCTGATCTTCGGCGCCGACGGCTTCATCGCCGAGCTCGGCGCGGTGGTCGGCTGGGACGGCGGCCGGTCGGCCGAGGTGCTGCCGGGCGCCATGCCCGCGGCGTACGAGGGCCGCGCGCCGCTGGAGGTGATGACCACGGCCGGGCTGCCGGACGCGCTGTTCGCCCGCTGGCCCGGCCGGTTGCAGTGGCACGCGCCCTGGCACACCGGGCACGAGGCCGACGCCATGCTGCGCGGCCGGGTGGAGGTGGCCGAGGTGGACGCCTGGCTGGCCGCCGAGGGCTGGGACTGGCTGCGGCTGCGGGACAACGGCGTGCTGCCGGAGCGGGAGCGGCCCGGGCTGCTGCCCGGGCCCACCCACGTCTACCACCTGATGCCGGACGGGCTGTCCAAGGGCGCCGCGGTCGGCTGGGACCTGCGCCGGCGCGGGCTGTCCGCCGCGGACGCCGTCGCGATCGGCGACAGCGCCGAGGACCTCGGGATGGCGGCGTCGGTGGGCCGGATGTGGCTGGTCGCCAACGGCGCCACGGCCCCGCACATGCCGGCGCGGATCGCGGCCGCCCGGACCGCCGGCCGGGACGTCCGGGTGGCGGCCGGGCCGCTCGGGCTCGGCTGGGCCGAGGCGGTGCTCTCGGCGGTCGGCG
>CADCTP010000428.1 GCA_902805565.1 uncultured Mycobacteriales bacterium | reverse complement strand
GGCGGCCTGCGCTGACCGGGCCGGCGCGGCCGCTGGGCCGGAGGGGCCGGCCGGCGCGGCACTGAGCCGGGCGGGTCAGCCGGCGGCGTCCGGCCCGGCCGGCGGCAGCTCGCCGGTCAGGTAGCGCTGGACGGCCGGCGCCACGACCTCGATCACCCCGTCGACGGGCAGCTGGGCCAGCGGCGGCAGCTCGATGACGTACCGCATGATCACGATGCCGACCAGCTCGCTGCCGACCAGGGCGGCCCGCAGCTCGGGCCGGGGCAGCCCGAGGCCGCCGGTCAGCGTGCCGAGCCCGGCCACGCCGGTCAGCTCGCGCAGGATCCGGGCCGACTCCGGGTACGACATCGCCGAGCGGATGACCGCCAGCAGCGGGTTGTCCGGCCCGACCTCCTCCCACCGGGTGAGGAACGCCCGGACCAGCCGCTCGCCCATCCCGGCCGGACCGGGCGCGAGCACGTCCGGTCCGAGCGCGGCCAGCACGTACGCCTCCTCGACCGCGGCGGCGAAGACGCCCTGCTTGGACAGGAAGAAGTGGTGCACCAGCGCCGGGTCGACGTTGGCGTCCCGGGCGATCCCGCGGATGGTGGTGTTCTCGTAGCCGTGCTGGGCGAAGCGGGCCCGGGCGGCGGTCAGGATGGCCTGCCGGCTGCCGCTCTCGCCCGGCCGGCGACCGGCCCGGCGGTGCGCGGGGGCAGCCGGAGCGGGATCCTGGTCGGTCGTCGAATCGGCAGGTGCGGAATGCCCGGAATCCATCGATTCCCTTTCGCCCGGAGGGACATCCCCGTCCGGACGCTAGCAGCACCGCATTCCGGGCGCAGAACATGCGCATCCCGACCTCGGCCGACGCCGGACGTCGACCCAGGCGATCCGCGGCCGGGGCGGGCACGTGGGCGCCCACCCCGGGCCGGCCGGCTCAGTCGGACCCGCCGAGCTGGCCCTTCATCTCCGACATCACCGCGTTGGGACCGTCGAACTTGTCCTTCTTCAGACCCCGCAGCGCCGACACCAATTCCTCGTCGGCGCCATTGCCCGCGGCGTGGTCGGCGAGGTCCGACGCGGAACCCGGGTAGTCGAATCCCTTGAGCACCTTCTGTACTTCGGTCACGTTGAACGATGCCATGGCGCCCGGCATACCCCGGCGCGGCGGACCCGAACGCGGACCGGCCGGGTCGCGCGCACCTGGATCGACCTTGACCCGAATTTTGGTTGCTTGACCCATGCAACGAGTTCTACCGTCGGATCCCATGGGAGACCGGCTCGCCGCGGAGGAGCAGCTCGCCACCGCGGTGGGCACCCTGATGCGGCTCATGCACCCGCTCAAGGCGGCCGTCCGGGACGGGGCGCCCGGCGGCGGCCACGACCGCTCGGCCGTCCTGCTGCTGTTCCCGCTGATGCACGGCCCGTGCCGGCCCGGCGCCCTGGCCGAGCTGAGCCACGCCGACCCGTCGACGATCAGCCGGCAGGTCGCCGAGCTGGTCCGCCGCGGCCTGGTCGAGCGGCAGCCCGACCCGGCCGACGGCCGGGCCAGCCTGCTGGCCGTCACCGAGGCCGGTCGGGAGGTCTGCGAGCGGGTGCGCACCCTGCGCCGCGAGCTGCTGGCCGCCGCCGTCGCCGGCTGGTCCGACGAGGAACTGGCCGGCCTCGCCTGCTCGCTCGCCCGCTTCAACGACGCCCTCGCCACCGCGTACGGCCCTCCGCCCGGCCGGACGGCGACCGCCACGACCACGGATCAGGACACCGCATGAGCAGCCCGACCGCACCGCGCACCGCACCCGACGACGGGCTGAGCCACCGGCAGATCGTGGCGATCATCATCGGCCTGATGATGGGCATGTTCCTGGCCGCCCTGGACCAGACGATCGTGTCCACCGCGATCCGGACCATCGCCGACGACCTCAACGGCTTCTCGATGCAGGTCTGGGCGACGACGGCGTTCCTCATCACCTCGACGATCGCCACCCCGCTGTACGGCAAGCTGTCCGACCTCTACGGGCCCAAGCCGTTCTTCCTCTTCGCCATCACGATCTTCGTCATCGGGTCGGCGCTGTGCGGGCTGTCCCAGTCCATGTACCAGCTGGCCTTCTTCCGGGCGATCCAGGGCATCGGCGCCGGCGGCCTGCTCGCGCTGCCACTGACGATCATCGCCGACGTGGTGCCGCCCCGGCAGCGGGCCCGCTACCAGGGCTACTTCCTCGCCGTCTTCGGCACCTCCAGCGTGCTCGGCCCGGTGATCGGCGGGCTGCTGGCCGGCGCCGACAGCATCGCCTCGATCGCCGGCTGGCGGTGGATCTTCTACGTCAACGTGCCGCTCGGGCTGGCCGCGCTGGTGGTCGTGCAGCGGGTGCTGACCTCCCGGCACGAGCGCACCGAGCACCGCATCGACTGGCCCGGCGCGCTCGCGCTGGTCACCGGCCTGGTGCCGCTGCTGCTGGTGGCCGAGCAGGGCCGCACCTGGGGTTGGGGCTCGGGCCGGTCGCTGCTCTGCTACGCCGTCGGCGCCGCCGGGCTGGTGGCGTTCTGGCTGGCCGAGCGGGCGCTGCGGGACGACGCGCTGCTGCCGCTGCGGATGTTCCGCGGCCGGACCTTCTCCGTCGCCGCCGCGGCCAGCTTCATCCTCGGCATCGGGATGTTCGGCGCGCTGCTGGTGCTGCCGCTCTACCTGCAGATCGTCAAGGGCTTCTCGCCGACCATCGCCGGCCTGGCGACCATCCCGCTGGTGGCCGGCATCATGGCCGGCTCGGTGATCGCCGGGCAGACGATCGCCCGGACCGGCCGCTACCGGCTCTTCCCGGTCTTCGGCAGCGCGCTGATGCTGGTGGCGCTGCTGCTGTTCAGCCGGATCGGGGCGGACACGCCGCTGTGGCAGACCATGCTGATCATGCCGATGATGGGCCTCGGACTGGGCTGGAACATGCAGCCGATCATCCTGGCCACCCAGAACGCGGTCTCGCCGCGGGAGATCGGCGTCGCCACCTCCGCGGTGACGTTCTTCCGGCAGGTGGGCGGCACGCTGGGTGCCGCGCTGTTCCTCTCCGTGCTGTTCAGCCTGCTGCCGAGGAAGATCTCCGACGCGGTGGGGGCGGCGGCCGGGACGCCGGAGTTCGAGCGGGCGCTGCGGGAGAACCCGTCCCAGGCCGCGCTGCTGGAGAGCCAGGGCAACGGCACCAGCGACCTCGACGACACCTCGTTCCTGTCCGGGCTGGCCGACGTGCTGGCGCACCCGTTCAAGGTCGGCTTCTCCGACTCGATGAGCATGGTGTTCCTCATCGGCGCCGCGGTGATGCTGATCGGGCTGGTGGTGGTCTGGTTCCTGCCGGAGCTGCCGCTGGCGGAGCGGTCGGCGTCGCAGGCCCGGTCGGACGAGCTGAGCAGCGAGGCCGACGCGGCCCCGGTGAGCGCGGCCTCGGCGGCCTCGCTGGCGGCGCCGGACGGCTCCGGAGGGCCGGCCACCCGCGGCACGCCCGCCGCGCCGGACGGC
>CADCTP010000427.1 GCA_902805565.1 uncultured Mycobacteriales bacterium | reverse complement strand
CCGGCGGCGGCGCGGTGCGCCCGGCCGGGGTGCGCGGCGGCGGCGAGGCCAGGACCAGGTGGCAGTTGGTGCCGCCGATCCCGAACGAGCTGACCCCGGCGACCAATCGGCCGCCGGCCGCCGGCCACTCCCGCGGCTCGCGCACGACGGCCAGGCCGAGCTCGTCGAGCGGGATGGCCGGGTTGGGGGTCTCGAAGTTCAGGCTGGGCGGCAGCGACCGGTGCGCGATGGCGAGCGCGGTCTTCACGAAGCCGGCGATGCCGGCCGCGCCCTCCAGGTGCCCGATGTTCGTCTTCACCGAGCCGACCAGCAGCGGGGTGCCGGCCGGCCGGCCGGCGCCGAGCGCGGCGCCCAGCGCGGCCGCCTCGATCGGGTCGCCGACCGGGGTGCCGGTGCCGTGCAGCTCGACGTACTGGACCTCGCCGGCCCCGACACCGGCGTCGCGGTACGCCCGGCGCAGCAGCTCCTCCTGGGCCGGCGCGCTCGGCACGGTCAGCCCGTCGCCGCCGCCGTCGTTGTTGACCGCTCCCCCGAGGACGACGCACAGCACCTCGTCGCCGTCGGCGACGGCGTCGGACAGCCGCTTGAGCACGACCACCGCGCCGCCCTCGCCCCGCACGTACCCGTTGGCGCGGGCGTCGAAGGTCCAGCAGCGGCCGTCCGGCGACAGCGCCCCGGCGGTGCCGATGGCCTCGGTGGTCTCCGGCAGCACCATCACGTTGACCCCGCCGGCCAGCGCGAGGCCGACCTCGCCCCGGCGCAGCTGCTCGCAGGCCACCTGCACGGCGAGCAGCGACGAGGACTGCCCGGCGTCCACCGCGAGGCTCGGGCCGCGCAGGCCCAGCGCGTACGACACCCGGTTGGCCAGCAGGCTGCGCAGCAGCCCGGTCAGCGCGTACGGCCCGGAGCCCACCCGGTCGGTCAGCGTGGCGTAGTCGCCGTTGATCGCGCCGACGACGACCGACGTCGTGCTGCCCCGCAGCGAGGTCGGCGCGATCCGGGCCCGCTCCAGCGCCTCCCAGGCCAGCTCCAGGACCAGCCGCTGCTGCGGGTCCATCGCCGCCGCCTCGGCCGGCGGGATGCCGAAGAACGCGGCGTCGAACCGGTCGACCTGCTCCAGGAACCCGCCCCGGCGGTAGTCGGTGCCGCCGTCGTCCGGCCACCGGTCCGCGGGCACCTCGCCGACCGCGTCGACCCCCGCCCACAGCGACCGCCAGAACGCGTCCGGGTCGGCCGCCCCCGGCAGCCGGCACGACAGCCCGACGACCGCGACCGGCTCCTCGAGTCCAGCTTCGTAGCCCGTAGCAGACATGTCGCTCACCGCCGTTGTGAAAGTGGGGGCACGGGTTAAAGGGTCAAGACGGGTCAGGACATCACGAGATGCCTAAACCCGCCGGTAGGGCAATGCAATCTGCCATGGGGGTACATAGTGGTGACCGGTGGGCGCGGCTCACCCACCGGTCGGCACTCCCACCCCGGGTCGGTCGGGGGTCAGGCCCGCTTCGACACCGGCACCACGTGCCGGGCGAACAGCAGCTCCCGCAGCACGTCGTCGCCACCCTCCACGATGGACACGTAGCGGACGTCGCGGAGCAGCTTCTGGACCGGCATCTCGTACGTGTAGCCCAGGCCGCCGAACATTTCCGACGCCGCCGAGACGACCTGCCAGCCGGTCTGGCCGCAGAACATCTTGGTCGTCATCGCCGCCTTCATCGTGCCCTGGCGGAGGAACTCCTCGGCCGCGTCCGGCCGGGCCATGATCGCGTCGTACTCGCGGGCCGCGGCCAGGCACTGGTTGGTCATGACCTCGATCTGCATCTCGATCTGGGCGAGCCGGCCGGCGAAGACCGCGTTGGAGATCAGCGGCGCGCCCTTGACCTGCTTGGTCCGCGCGTACTCCAGGCACAGGTCGCGGGCCCGCCGGGAGATCCCGACCGCGGTGGTGGCGATGAGGATCCGGCTGGCGTTGAGGCCGACCTCCAGCAGCCGCAGGCCGTGGCCGCGCAGCGCGTTCGCCGCCGGCACCCGCACCCCGGACAGGCTCACCTGGTAGGTCGCCGACGAACGCAGGCCGACCATCTCCCAGCGCTTGTCCACCGTGATCCCCGGGGTGTCCCGCGGCACCACGACGGCCAGGTAGTCGTCCGGCGACTCCGCCGAGCGGGCCACCACCACCAGGAACTGCGCGAAGTCGCTGTCCGTCGAGTACGCCTTGGCGCCGTCGAGGACCAGCTCGTCGCCGTCCCGGCGGGCGGTGGTGGCGATCCGGGCCAGCTCGCTGCCCGCGGCGTGCTCGCTGCCCAGCGTGGCGGCGTACCCGTTGCCGGCCATGAGCGGGTCCAGGAAGCGGGAGCGCAGCTCGTCGTCGCCGTACAGGGTCACCATGCTGGTGGTGAGCACCGGGATGAACAGGGTGAAGGCCACGCCGGCGTCGCCGTAGGACAGCGCGTTGACGATCCGCACCCCGTCCTCCAGCGTGAAGCCGAGCCCGCCCTGCTCCTTCGGCAGCCACCAGTTCATCAGGCCGGTCTCGGCGAAGCGCGAGTACAGCGGCAGCGGCATCTCGGCGCGGGTGTCGAGCTCGGTCTCGTGGCCCAGCAGCTCGTTGCGGACGAAGCGCTGGACGGCGCGCAGGTGCTCGGGCTCTCTCATCGTCGTGGTCCTCCGGTCGGGAGCGGTGGGGAAGGACGTGCGTCGGCGGCGGTCCCGGTCATCCGCCGAACTCGGCGTCGATCAGGTCGAAGACCTCGTCCACGGTCGTCGCGGCCTCGAGCCGGGCGCTGGTGCCCTGCCCGTCGGCGGAGACGGCGGCCAACATCGCCCGCAGCCGCCCGGCCACGCGCTGCCGGTCGCCGTCGGCGACCCCGGCGAGCATGTCCTCGAGCTTCTTCAGCTCCTGGTCGATCGGGGGCGCCGCGGGGGCGCCGCCGCCGAGCCTGCCGACCAGCAGCCGGGCCACCGCCGCGGGCGTCGGGTGGTCGAAGACCAGCGTCGCCGGCAGCTGCAGGCCGGTGGCCTGGGTCAGCCGGTTGCGCAGCCCGACCGCGCCGAGCGAGTCGAACCCGAGGGCCTGGAACGGCCGGTCCGGCTCGATCGCCGCGGCCGACGCGTGCCCGAGCACGGCCGCGACCTGCGCCAGCACCAGCTCCAGCACGACCCGCTCGCGGTCGGCCTCCTCGACCCCGGCCAGCCGGTCGGCCAGCGACCCGGCGCCGGCCGGCTCGGCCCGGCGCACCTGCGCCCGCACCAGCCCGCGCAGCAGGGCGGGCAGCATCCCGGCCTGGGCCTGGACCCGCAGCACGGCCAGGTCCAGGTCCACCGGCGCCAGCAGCGCCGCGTCGGAGCCGAGGCCCTGGTCGAACAGGTCCCGGCCCAGGTCGGCGGACAGCGCGCGGACGCCCATCCGCCCCAGCCGGGCCAGCTCGGCCTCGCCGAGCCCGCCGGTCATCCCGGTCGCCTCCGCCCACAGGCCCCAGGCCAGCGAGGTCGCCGGCTGCCCGGCCGCCCGGCGCAGGTGGGCCAGCGCGTCCAGGGCGGCGTTGGCCGCGGCGTAGTTGCCCTGCCCGGGGCTGCCGATGAGCGCGGCCACCGAGGAGAACAGCACGAACGCCGACAGCTCCATCCCGGCGGTCAGCTCGTGCAGGTGCCAGGCCGCGTCCACCTTCGGCCGCATGACCCGCTCCACCTGCTCGGGGGTGAGCGACTCGACGGTGCCGTCGTCGAGCACGCCGGCCGCGTGGATCACCGCGGTCAGCGGGTGCTCCAGCGAGCCGAGGAGGGCGGCCAGCTGGTCCCGGTCGGCCACGTCGCAGGCCGCGACCCGCGCCTCGGCACCGAGGCCGGCCAGCTCCGCGGTCAGCTCCGCCACGCCGGCGGCGGCCGGGCCGCGCCGGCTGACCAGCAGCAGCCGGCGGGCGCCGTGCCGGCGGGCGAGGTGCCTGGCGAACGACGCCCCGAGGCCGCCGGTGCCGCCGGTGATCAGCACCGTGCCCTCGGGGTCCAGCGGGGCCGGGATGGACAGCACGACCTTGCCGGTGTTGCGGCCCTCGCGCAGGAACCGGAAGGCCGCCGCACCGCGCCGCACGTCCCAGGTCCGGATCGGCGAGTGCGTCAGCACGCCCCGCCCGAACAGGTCCACGACCTCCAGGAGCATCTCCTGGATCCGGTCCGGCCCGGCCTCGAACAGGTCGTAGGACCGGTACCGGACGCCGGCCCGCTCGCGGGCGACCGCCTCCGGGTCGCGGATGTCGGCCTTGCCCATCTCGACGAACCGGCCGCCGCGCGGCAGCAGGTCCAGCGACGCGTCCACGAACTCGCCGGCCAGGGCGTCGAGCACGACGTCCACGCCCTCCCCGCCGGTGACCTTCAGGAAGTCCTCCCGGAAGGTCAGGTCGCGGGAGGAGGCGATCCGCTCGTCGGCGACCCCGAGGGCCCGTACGGCGTCCCACTTCGGCGGGCTGGCCGTGGCGAACACCTCCGCCCCGAAGTGCCGGCCCAGCTGCACCGCCGCCATCCCGACGCCGCCGGCCGCCGCGTGCACCAGCAGCCGCTCCCCGCCGCGCAGGCCGGCCAGGTCGACCAGCCCGTAGTACGCGGTCAGGTAGACCACCGGCACCGCCGCGGCCTGCGCGTACGACCAGCCGGCCGGGATCGGCACGACCGTGCGCCGGTCGGCCACCGCGAGCGGCCCGAAGGCGTCCAGCACCACGCCGAACACCCGGTCGCCCGGGGCCAGGTCGGTCACCCCGGAGCCGACCTCGAGCACGACGCCGGCCGCGTCGCTGCCCAGCGGCGCGTCGCCCGGGTAGATCCCGAGCGCGATGAGGACGTCCCGGAAGTTCAGGCCGGCGGCCCGCACCCCGATCCGCACCTCGGAGGTGCCCAGCGGCCGGTCCCCGGTCGACGGGATGATCTTCAGGTCCTCCAGCGAGCCCTTGCGCTCGATCCCCAGCCGCCACGCGTTCCCGCCGGCCGCCGCCGCGGCCCGGCCGATCCGCGGCGCCAGCAGTTGCCCGTCCCGCCGGGCGAGCTGCGGCTCGTCCAGCCCGGCCAGCGCCGCCCACCGCGGCCCGTCGTCGGCGGCACTGTGGGCACTGTCGGCGCTGTCGGCACTGTCGGCACTGCCGGTGCCGTCCTCCAGGTCCACCAGCAGGAACCGGCCCGGGTGCTCGGACTGGGCGCTGCGCAGCAGGCCCCACACCGGTGCCTGCACCAGGTCGACCGCCTCGTCGCCGACCGCGACGCCGTGCCGGGTGGCCACGACCAGCCGGGCGTCGGCCAGCGGCCGGCTGGCCAGCCACCGCTGCACCAGCTCCAGCGCACCGGCGGCCACCGCGCGGGCCGCCGCGGCGTCGTGCTCCCGCTCCGGGCCGGGCACCGCCGCCACGACGAGCTCGGGGACCCCGGCCCCGCCGGCGACCGCCCGCTCCAGCGCGGCCAGGTCGGCGTACCGCTCCCCGGTCCCGGTGACGTCGCCGAGGAGGGCGACCCGGGCCGGGCCGGCCGCCGCGGCGTCCGCGACCGGGACCCAGTCGAGGTGGAACAGCGAGCTGGACCGGCCGCCGGCCGCGCTCTCCAGCTGCGCCTGGTCGACCGGGCGCAGCGCGAGGGCGCCGACCGTCACGATCGGCGTGCCGGTGCCGTCCACCACGTCGATCCGCAGCGCGGAGTCGCCGGCCGGGCCGATCCGGACCCGGGCCCGCTGCCCGCCGCCGCTGCCGAGCCGCACGTCCGACCAGGAGAACGGGAGGTCCGCCGGGGACCCCGGCTCCTTCGCCAGCAGGCCGCCGTGCAGTGCCGCGTCGAACAGCGCGGGGTGCACCAGCCAGGCCCCGGCCGCGGTGTCCTCGGGCAGCGCCACCTCGGTGTACGTGTCCGCGCCGGCCCGCCAGGCCGCCCGCAGGCCCTGGAACAGCGGCCCGTAGTCGTAGCCGACCTCGGCCAGCCGGTCGTACAGCCCGTCGACCGCGACCGGCTCGGCCCCGGCCGGCGGCCACTGGGCGGGGAACGGCGCCGGCGGGTCCGCGTCGGCGGTCAGCGTGCCGCGCGCGTGGCAGACCGTCGCCCGCTCGGCGTCCGCGTCGGCCGCCTCCGGCCGGGACCAGACCGCCACCTCGCGGCGGCCGTCCTCGGCCGCGCGCCCCACGGTGACCTGCACCTGCACGGCGGCGTCCGCCGGCAGCACCAGCGGGGCCTCCAGGATCACCTCGTCCACCACCGGGCAGCCCACCTGGCCGCCCGCGGTCAGCACCAGCTCGACCAGCGCGGCCCCCGGGACGAGGACCGTGCCGAGCACGGCGTGGTCCCGGGTCCACGGCTGGGTGTCCTGCGACAGCCGGCCGGTGAAGACCCACTCGTCCCGGTCGCCCACCTGCACGGCCGCGGCCAGCACCGGGTGCTCCACCCGGCCCAGCCCGGCGGCCGCCGCGTCCCCGGCGACCGCGCCCGGGACGACCCAGAACCGCTCCCGCTGGAACGCGTACGTCGGCAGGTCGACCCGGTGGGCGCCGGTGCCGGCGTAGAGGACCGACCAGTCCACCGCCATGCCGGCCACGTGCGCCTCGGCCAGGGACAGCGCGAACCGGGCCGGGCCGCCCTCGTCCCGGCGCAGCGACCCGACCACCGACACCTGGCCGGCCGCGTCCAGCGCCTCGATCGTCTGCTCGACCGCCATGGTCAGCACCGGGTGCGGCGAGACCTCGACGAAGCAGCCGGCGCCGTTGCCGATGAGGTCCCGGACCGCCGGCTCGAAGCCGACCCGCCCGCGCAGGTTGCGGTACCAGTAGCCGGCGTCCAGCTTGCCGGTGTCGACGAACCCGCCCTCGGCGGTCGAGTAGAACGGGATCTCGCCGGCCCGCGGCAGCACCGGCGCCAGCAGCTCGAACAGCTCGTCCTCGATCGCCTCGACCTGGGCCGAGTGCGACGCGTAGTCCACCGGCACCCGCCGGGCCCGCACGCCGTCGTGCTCGCAGTCGGCGACCAGGTCGTCCAGGGCCCCGGGCTCGCCGGAGACGACGACCGCGGCCGGCCCGTTGACGGCGGCGACCGAGATCCGCCCGGCGTACGGGGCGATCCGCTCCTCGACCCGCTCGACCGGCAGCGCGACCGACACCATCCCGCCCCGGCCGGCCAGCCGCTCCCGGACCAGCCGGCTGCGCAGCGCCACCACCCGGGCGCCGTCCTCGAGGGACAGCCCGCCCGCGACACAGGCCGCGGCGATCTCGCCCTGGGAGTGGCCGACCACCGCGGACGGCTCCACCCCGTACGACCGCCACAGCGCCGCCAGCGAGACCATCACGGCCCACAGCGCCGGCTGCACCACGTCCACCCGCTCCAGCGACGGCGCGCCGGCCGTCCCGCGCAGCACGTCCGCCAGCCGCCAGTCCACGAAGGACGACAGCGCCCGCTCGCACTCGGCCAGCCGGGCCGCGAACACCGGCGAGGAGTCGAGCAGCTCGACCGCCATCCCGGCCCACTGCGCGCCCTGGCCGGGGAACACGAACACGGCCTTGCCGCCGGCCGCGTCGCCCTCGACCACGTCGGCCGCGGCCTCGCCGGCGGACAGGTCGCGCAGCCCGGTCAGCAGCGCGCCGCGGTCCGCGGCGACGACGACCGCCCGGCGGTCCAGGTGCGCCCGGGTGGTGGCCTGGGAGAAGCCGACGTCGAGCAGGCCCAGCTCGGGCCGGGCGATCAGGTGCGCGCGCAGCCGGTCGGCCTGCGCCCGCAGCGCCGCCTCGTCCCGGCCGGACAGCGGCACCGGCACCACCGGCAGCGGGCGGGCGGCGACCGGCCCCGCCGGCACCTCCGGCTCCGGCTCCGGCGGGGCCTCCTCCACGATCACGTGCGCGTTGGTGCCGCTGACGCCGAAGGACGACACGCCGGCGCGCCGCGGCCGGTCCGACGCCGGCCACGGGGCGGCCTCGGTGAGCAGCTCGACCTGGCCGGCCGCCCAGTCCACGTGCGGGGACGGCGCGTCCACGTGCAGGGTGGCCGGCAGCGTCCCGTGCCGCATGGCCAGGATCATCTTCATCATGCCGGCGACCCCGGCCGCGGCCTGGGCGTGCGCGATGTTCGACTTGATCGACCCGAGCCGCAGCGGCCCGTGCGTCCGCTCCTTGCCGTACGTGGCGACCAGCGCCTGGGCCTCGATCGGGTCGCCCAGCGTGGTGCCGGTGCCGTGGCCCTCGACCACGTCGACGTCGGCCGGGCCGAGGCCGGCGTTGGCCAGGGCGGCCCGGATGACCTTCTCCTGCGACCGCCCGTTCGGGGCGGTGAGCCCGTTGCTGGCGCCGTCCTGGTTGACCGCGCTGCCGCGCACCACGGCCAGCACCCGGTGCCCGTTGCGGCGGGCGTCCGACAGCCGCTCCATCACCAGCAGGCCGGCGCCCTCGCCCCAGCCCACGCCGTCGGCCGCGGCCGCGTACGCCTTGCAGAGCCCGTCCGGCGACAGCGCCCGCTGCCGGCTGAACTCGATGAACACGGCCGTCCGGGCCAGCACCGTCACCCCGCCGACCAGCGCCAGCGAGCAGTCCCGCGCGCGCAGCGCCTTGGCCGCCGAGTCCACCGCGACCAGCGAGGACGAGCACGCGGTGTCGACCGTCACCGCCGGGCCGTCGAACCCGAAGGTGTAGCTGATCCGCCCGGAGGCCACGCTGCCGGCGGAGGCGATCGTCAGGTAGCCCTCGATCTCCGGGCGCTGGTCGCTCTGCTCGGCGACGAAGCCGTAGTCGGAGTACATGACGCCGCAGAAGACGCCGGTGTCGCTGCCGCGCAGCGAGGTCGGGTCGATGCCCGCGTCCTCGAACGCCTCCCAGGCCGTCTCCAGCAGCAGCCGCTGCTGCGGGTCCATGACCAGCGCCTCGCGCGGGCTGATCCCGAAGAAGGCGGCGTCGAACTCGGCGACCTTGTCGACGAACCCGCCGCCGCGCGAGTACGAGGTGCCCGGGTGGTCGGGATCCGGGTCGATGAGCCCGTCCAGCTCCCAGCCGCGGTCCTCGGGGAAGCCCGAGGTGCCGACCCGGCCGTCCGCGACGAGCTGCCAGAGCTCGTCCGGGGTCGTCACGCCGCCCGGATACCGACACCCCATGCCCACGATCGCGATCGGCTCGCGGCTCTGGTCCTCCAGCTCGCGTACCCGCCGGTTGGCGGTGAGCAGGTCCCCGGTGACCTTGCGTAGGTAGGTGCGAAGCTTCTTCTCGTCGGTCATCGAGCCGCCGCGTGGCGCGTCCGTACCCTCGGTCATCCGGATCCGAGCTCCTTGTCGCTGAGCGTGAACATCCCTACGCCGAGCACCTCATCGAGGTCGGCGTCAGACCTTCCGTCCGCTTCGTGCGATGGCTTCTCGATCTGCCGGAGGGCGGCAGCGGTACCTCAGTGCGCCGGCCGGTACGGCACCGGTCCGTTCGAACGCTCCGACCCCCGCTCACCGGACAAATCTGCCTCGGTGGCGAATACGGCAGCCATCGAGTCACATCACTCGTACCGGCACATCCTAAACATGCCTTTACCTGCGGTCTCGTTCATACGATAGCGAGCGGGGCATAGGTGTCAATCCCAGCGCATGGGCGCCATGTAGGACGTTCTCCGGTTGCCGGCGCAACCATGGGCGATCGGTTCTTCCCGCGCATAGGGGTACGGAATAGGACGCGCGATCATGACTTGATATGGTCATTGGTCGCCTTTCGCCCGGATCGGCGCCCGCATCGGGCCTGTTCGGCAGGGGACAGGTCGCGCGAACCGCAGGTCACGGAGTCATTTCCCACCCTTGGCACAATCGTGGCCCGCCGGCCCGAGCGGCATTCCGGCGAGCGACCGGCGGGGCATGGGGGTTTCCTTTCCTGTTCGAACGGAGCCCGGCGATCCGGATCGATCCCGAGCCGTCGTGGGGGCGTGCGCGGGCCCCGCGGGCCCCGTTTACGGTCGTCCCGTGACGACGGCCTGGAGCAGCGAGCAGGTGCTCGCCCTGGCCCCCGATCCGGGGTCGGCGACCGCCGCCGGGAAGCTGTCGGGAGCCGCGCCGTGGTCCGGGACGGGGGCCGGCGACGGCGCGGTCTGGGGCGCCTGCGCCGGCAGTGGCACGAACCCGTACCGGACCGTGGTCGACCTGGCCGGGCCGGCGTACAAGTGCTCCTGCCCGAGCCGGAAGTTCCCCTGCAAGCACGCGCTCGGGCTGCTGCTGCTGTGGTCGGCCGGCGGGGTCGACCCGGGCCCGCCGCCGGAGTGGGCCCGGACCTGGCTGGCCGGCCGGGCGGAGCGGGCGGCCGCCCCCGCACCGCGGGGGACGACGGCGCCCGACCCGGCGGCCGCCGGCAAGCGGGCCGAGCTTCGGGACGCCCGGGTCGCGGCCGGCCTGGACGAGCTGGACCGCTGGCTGGCCGACCAGGTCCGGACCGGGCTGACCGGCATCCGGCAGGGCGGGTACGGCCACGTGGAGCCGGTCGCCGCCCGGATGGTCGACGCCCAGGCGCCCGGCCTGGCCGCCGCGCTGCGCCGGCTGCCCGGGATCGCCGCCCGGCGCACCGACTGGACCGGCGCCCTGCTGGAGGAGCTGGCGATGCTCCGGCTGACGGTCACCGGGCACCGCGGCCTCGACCGGCTCCCGCCGGGGCTGGCCGCCTGCGTGCGCCGGGAGGTCGGCCGGCCGGTCGGCCGGGACGAGGTGCTGGCCGGGCCGGCGGTCGCCGACCGCTGGCAGGTCCTCGGGCGGCGGGACGACGAGCAGGACCGGCTGACCGTCCGCCGGGTCTGGCTGCGCGGGGAGCGTACGGACCGGGCCGCGCTGGTGCTGTCCTTCGCCGCGTTCGGGCAGAGCCTGGACGCCTCCCTGGTCCCCGGCACGGCCGTCGACGCTGACCTGCACTTCTACCCGGGCACCGCGCCGCTGCGGGCCCTGGTCGCCGACCGCCGGGGCGCCCCGGAGCCGGTCGTCGGGCTGCGCGGCGGCAGCCTGGCCGACGCGGCGGCCGAGTTCGCGGCGGCGGTCGCGGCCGACCCGTGGACCCGGTCCC
>CADCTP010000426.1 GCA_902805565.1 uncultured Mycobacteriales bacterium | reverse complement strand
GAGCTGGGTCCGCCGCCGGGCCCGGTAGCCGCCGACGTCCAGCATCAGCCGGCTGCGCAGCCCGGTCTGCTGCTGGACCGCGAGGCGGGTCAGCTCCTGCAGGGCATCGAGGGTCACGCCGTTCGGGCCCACCGGCGTCCGGCCCGTCCGCCTCCGACCCGCCGGCGGTGCCCGTCCGGGCCGCGGCGTCCGGGGCGGGCGGCGGTGCGGCCGGTGCCTCCTCGACGATGACGTGCGCGTTCGTGCCGCTGATGCCGAAGGAGGACACCCCGGCCCGGCGCACCCGCCCGCCGGCCGGCCAGGCCCGGGCCGACGTCAGCAGCGACACCGACCCCGAGGTCCAGTCGACCTCGGTCGTCGGGGCGTCGACGTGCAGGGTCCGGGGCAGGGTCCCGTGCCGCAGCGCCAGCACCATCTTGATCACTCCGGCCACCCCGGCCGCGGCCTGGGTGTGGCCCAGGTTGGACTTCACCGAGCCCAGCCACAGCGGCCGGTCCCGCCCGGCGCCGTACGTGCTCAGCAGCGCCGACGCCTCGATCGGGTCGCCCAGCCGGGTCCCGGTCCCGTGCGCCTCGACGGCGTCCACATCGGACGGCTCCAGCCCGGCGTCGGCCAGCGCGGCCCGGATCACCCGCTGCTGGGCCGGGCCGTTCGGCGCGGTCAGGCCGTTCGACGCCCCGTCGGAGTTGACGGCCGAGCCGCGGATCACCGCCAGCACCGGCAGGCCCAGCGCCTCGGCGTGCGACAGCCGGGCCAGCAGCAGCATCCCGACGCCCTCGGACCACGCCGTCCCGTCGGCCGCCGCGGCGAAGGACTTGCAGCGGGCGTCCGGGGCCAGCCCGCCCTGCCGGCTGAACTCGGTGAACACGATCGGCGAGGCCATCACCGAGACGCCGCCGGCCAGCGCCAGCGAGCACTCGCCGGCCCGCAGCGCCCGGGTGGCCAGGTGCAGGGCGACCAGCGAGGACGAGCAGGCGGTGTCCACCGACAGCGTCGGCCCCTCCAGCCCCAGCGCGTACGACACCCGGCCGGAGGCGACGCTGGAGGCGTTGCCGGTCATCAGGTAGCCGGCCAGCTCGTCCGGCACCTCCTCGGCCCGGACGGCGTAGTCGCTCTGGGCCAGCCCGGCGAACACCCCGGTGTCGCTGCCGCGCAGCGAGGACGGGTCGATGCCGGCCCGCTCCAGCGTCTCCCAGGCCACCTCCAGCAGCTGCCGCTGCTGCGGGTCGACCGCCAGCGCCTCCCGCGGCGAGAGCCCGAACAGCTCCGCGTCGAAGTCGGCCGCCCCGGTCAGGAAGCCGCCCTCCCGCACCGCCGAGCGGCCGGAGCCGACCAGCCCGGCCACGTCCCAGCCGCGGTCGTCGGGGAACGGCGTGATCGCGTCCCGGCCGGCGGCCAGCAGCCGCCAGAACTCCTCGGGCGAGTCGATCCCGCCGGGCAGCCGGCAGGCCGCCGCGACGATCGCGACCGGCTCGTCGGCCGGCCCGGCCGCGCGGGAGGTGCCGGCCGGGGCGGTCGCGCCGGCGAGGAAGGCGGCCAGCGCGGCCGGCGTCGGGTGGTCGAACAGCGCCGTCGCCGGGACCGCGACCCCGGTCCCGGCGGACAGCCGTTCGGCCAGCTCCAGGGCGAGCATCGAGTCGAACCCGAGCTCCTCGAAGGTCCGCCCGGCCGGCAGCGGGCCGGGGGCGCCGAGCACGTCCGCGGCGGTGCTCCGGACCAGGTCGAGCAGCTCACGGGTCCGGTCCGGACCAGCGGCGTACGCGGGGAAGTCGCTCATCGACACGTCCGATCTGGCGGGGGTGGCGGGCAACCGCCAGAAGTGTTACCGCCAGGTAGCCGGATGGCCAGAGCCCGGCCCCGGCCGGGCCAAACCTTAGTTGACTGACCAGTAGCCACCGTTCCGACGGCCACCTACGGTTCCCCCAGAGACACCCACCGCGGCACTAATCCGGCGGTCGGGTGGGCCACCCAGTGCCGATGCCGGAGGGCCGTCATGAGCCGTTTCGTCGACAATCTCGTCGAGCAGGCGCACGTCTCTCCGCACGGCCTGACCACCGGGGAGCCCGTCTCCCCGGTCCGCCGGAGCTGGCGGGAGGTGTTGCGTACCGCCGAGCGCTACGCCTCCCGCCTCCGGGCGGACGGTCTGCAGAAGGGCAGGGTCGCCATCCTGGCCGGCGACCTCGGCCAGGTGGTGCCCGGTGCGCTCGCCGCCTGGCTGTGCGGGGCGAGCGTCACGATGCTGCACGAGCCGACCCGCCGGGTCGACCCCGTGGAGTGGCAGGACAGCACCATCCACGCCCTGCGGGTGATCGACGTCAGCACCGTGCTGCTCGGCCCGCCGTTCGAACCGTTCGCGGCCGCCCTGGCCGCGGCGGGCATCCCCGCCACGCTGCTGTCCGAACTGGACGGTGAGCCCGACCTCCCCTTCGACCGGACCGCCGCGGCCGAGGACGACCTCGCGCTGCTCCAACTGACCAGCGGCTCCACCGCGGAGCCGAAAGCCGTCCGGATCACCCACGCCAACCTCTGGTCCAACCTCACCGACCTCATCGCCGCCGGGGACGTGCGCCGGGACCGGGACGTCACCGTGTCCTGGGTGCCGCTGTTCCACGACATGGGCATGGTGGGCTGCCTGCTGGTCGCGATGAGCGCCGGCACCCCGATGGTGAGCGTCACGCCCGCCGACTTCCTCGCCCACCCCGGGCTGTGGCCGGACCTGCTGTCCCGGTACGGCGGCTCGGTCACCGCCGCACCGAACTTCGCCTACGCGCTGCTGGCCCGCCAGCTCGACCGCGCCCCCGCCGGGACGTACGACCTGTCCCGGATGCGGATCGCGATCAACGGCGGCGAGCCGATCGACCCGGCCACCATGGATGCCTTCACCACGGCCGGCGCCCGGCACGGGCTCCCACCCGAGTGCGTGAACTGCTCGTACGGCGCGGCCGAGAGCGTGGTCGTGATGACCATGTCCCGGCCCGAGGACGTCATGGCCGTGGACGTCGTCGACGCCGTCGAGCTGGAGAAGAACGACCGGGCGGTGCCCGTCCCCGAAGGCCCGGGTGTGCGCCGCTTCCCGCTGCTGGGGTACCCCCTGGAGCACGTCGAGCTGCGGGTGCTCGCCGCCGACGGCCGGGTGCTGGGCGAGCGGGAGGTCGGCGCCATCCAGGTCCGCGGCGGCCCGGTCACCGCCGGCTACCTCACCGCCGACGGCCCGGTGGACCTGCCGGACGCCGACGGCTGGGTCGACGTCGGCGACCTCGGGTACCGCGTCGACGGGCAGTACGTGGTCTGCGGCCGGACCAAGGACGTGATCATCCTGGCCGGCCGGAACATCTACCCCACCGACATCGAGCGGTCCGCGTCCGCCGTGGCCGGCGTACGGACCGGGAACGCCATCGCGGTCCGGCTCACCGCCGACGGCACCGCGGGCACCGGTGTGGAGCGCGAGTCCTTCGCGGTCCTGGTCGAGTCCCGCGGCGCCGGCGACCCCGGCCACGACGCCGCGCTGGCCCTCGCGGTGACCGAGCGGGTCGCCGCCGACATCGGCGCCCGGCCGGCCCGGGTGCTGGTGCTCCCGCCGAGCACGCTGCCGAAGACCCCGGCCGGGAAGCTGCGCCGCTCCGCCGCCCGCGACCTGCTCCGCGACACGCCCTAGCTGGAGGCGACCGTGCGATCCCTGGACCTGGCCCGCGCCACCTGCGAGTCCCACCTGCCCGGCCTGCTGGACGGCCTGGGGAAGCACTCGCTGGCCGAGCTGGAGTCGCCGGACACCCCGGCGATCGAGGCGTTCCGGGCCGCCCGCGGCCCGGCCCTGCTGATCCCGGCCGAGTACGGCGGCACCGGGGCCGGCCCGGTGGACGCCGTCCGGGTCCAGCGGGCGATCGGCGCGGTCTCGCCGTCGCTCGCGGTCGCCACCACCATGCACCACTTCTCCGTCGCCACCGTGTTCACGCTGGCCGACAGCGTGCGCAACTCCGGCCTGGAGTGGGCGCTGCTGGAGGTCATCGCGAACAACAACCTGCTCGTCGCCTCCGGCTTCGCCGAGGGCCGCCCGCAGCAGGGCATCCTGTCCCCGACGATGACCGCGACCCGGGTCGAGGGCGGCTACCGGGTCAACGGCGCGAAGAAGCCGTGCAGCCTGTCCCGGTCGATGGACCTGCTCACCGCGGCCATCTCGGTCACCGGCGACGGGCCCGAGCCGCGGCTGGCCTTCCTGCTGATGCCGTCCACCTTGGACGGTGTCTCCCGGCACCCGTTCTGGACCAGCCGGGTGCTGGCCGGCGCGGAGAGCGACGAGGTCCGGCTGACCGACGTGTTCGTCGAGGACCAGCTGGTCATGCAGACCGACTCCGGGGACGCCGCCGGGCTCGACGAGCTGCAGACGCTGGGGTTCATCTGGTTCGAGCTGCTGATCTCCGCCTCCTACCTGGGTGCGGCCAGTGCGCTGGTCGAGCGGGTGCTGGACGGCCGGCGCGGCCCGGTCGCGGTCCGGGCCGCGATGGGGACCCGGCTGGAGACGGCGGCCCAGCTGCTGGAGGGCGCCGCCCGCCGGCTGGCCGACGGGGTGCCCGAGAAGGAGGGCAACGCGGCGCTCGCCGACGCGCTGATCGCCCGGTTCGCCGCCCAGGACGCGATCGCGGACGCGGCCCGCACCGCGGTGGAGCTGCTCGGCGGGATGGCCTTCATCCGCTCCGACGACGTCTCCTACCTGGCCGCCGCGCACCAGGCGCTCGGCTTCCACCCGCCGTCCCGGGCCAGCACCGACGCATCGCTGGTCGAGTACCTGGAGGGCTCCGGCCCCGTGCTCGTCAGCTGACCACCCCCACCGAGGAGCCCGCCATGACCGATCTCGCCAGCCCGCCCGAGGCGGACTTCGGCAACCCGCCGAAGCTCTTCGACGGCACGGCCGACCTGGACCTCACCCCGGAGACCGCCGACCTGCAGTACTGGTTCGACACCGTGCCGCAGCGCACGCTGCGCGGCCACCTGCTCGGGCACGCCCCGGACGTACGGCCGACCGAGGTGGTCCGCCGGCCCGGCCCGCTGCACGACGCGCTGACCCGGGAGGTGTCGTTCCGGGTGTTCGCCGAGGCCCGCACCGCCCGCGCCCTGGGCCACGCGCTGCTGCTCGCCCCCACCCCGGCGACCTTCGAGTTCTACGCCACCCAGGTGATCGACGAGGCCCGGCACACCAAGGCCTTCCGCCAGCACCTGGTCGAGCTGGGCATCGCCCCGGACCGGGTGGAGGCGACGGCGGAGGAGCTGGCCGGCGCGGACCGGGACGCGATCCTGATCCCGCTGGAGGACTTCGTGATCCCGGTGGTCCGGGACGAGCAGGACTTCGTCGCCGGCATCCTGCTGCTGACGATCCTGGTCGAGGGCGTCCTGGCGCCGTCGTTCGAGCTCAGCGAGCGCAAGTGGCGGCCGTTCGACCCGGCGCTGGCCGACATCGAGACCGGCGCCGGGATCGACGAGGTCCGGCACCTCGCGGTCGGCGGGCGGATCGTCCGCGACCACGTCGCCGCCCACCCGGAGGACGTCGACCGGCTCGCCGACCTGGTCAAGCGGGGGATGGCGCTGATGTTCTCGCTGCCGGTGCTGGACCAGCTGCAGCGCTGGGAGGCGCTGTTCCAGCAGGGCCTGGAGCAGCACGCCGACCTGGTCGGCGACTACGAGATCTGGGACGGCCGCAGGCTGGTCGACACCACCCCGGACGAGCGGGTGCAGAAGACCTTCGAGCTGACCGGCCTCATCCACGCCACCCGGCTGACCGGCATGGGCCTCGGCTCCGCGCTCGGCTGACCCCGCCCCCACCAGCGAACGGAGACCGCAGTGTCCGTGACGGCCGACCGCGACGCCGAGCAGCAGCGCCCCATCCCGCAGTTCCTCACCCACTACACGAAGACCCGCTACCGGGACCGGCTCACCCCGTTCTCCCGGGTGCCGGCGGTGCGCAAGATGGGCGACATCTGGCACGTCTCGGCGCAGCGGGCCCCCGGTGAGCTGGTCATCACCGACCGGCCGTGCGACATCGACCCGGACGGCCCGACCGTGCGGACGTACAGCGAGTGGGCGGACCTGGTCGACCGGGCCGCCTCCTGGCTGTACGCGGCGGGCGTCCGGCCGTGGGACCGGGTGGCGGTGGTCAAGTCCAACCACCTCGACGTGGCGCTGCTCGGCGTCGCGGCCGCCCGGATCGGCGCGATCCCCTGCACCCTGTCCGGGACGTACGGGCCGGAGGTGGCGCTGGTGCTGCTGGAGCGGCTGGAGAAGCCGTTCGTGGTCACCGACCGGGCCCACATCGCCAAGTGCGGGATCGACGAGGACGCGGTCGCCCGGCTGACCACCCGGACGATCAGCGTGGACGGCACCGACGGCCGGGCCGACATCGCCCACCTCGACGAGTTCAAGGGCGGGCCGCCCGCGCCGGTGGCGATGCGCGCGTTCGAGGAGCCGGAGGTGATCACCCACACCTCGGGCACCACCGGCATCCCGAAGCTGGTCATGCACTCGGCCGAGTCGGTCTGGTCGATGGGCATCCTGGAGGCGGAGAAGTGGCCGGGCTGGGGGCTGCGCCGGGACGACGTCGTGATCTTCTGCGACCCGTACTCGCACGAGCGGCTGACCACGCTGCAGCTCACGATGGCCACGGTGACCCCGCGGGTGATCATGCTGTCCGACCCGCTCTCGCCGAAGGTCCGGGAGCTGATCGACCTGCACCGGCCGACCGTGGTCGAGGCGCTGCCGAACATCTACCTGGCCTGGGAGCCGCTGGCCCGGGACCCCGCCCGGCTGTTCCGCAACGTGCGGCTGTTCATCAACTCCTTCGACGCGATCCACGCCCGCACGATCCGCACGTTCATGGCGGCGACCGACCGGCGGATGCCGATCTGGATCGAGTCGTGGAGCCAGAGCGAGAACGGCGCCCTGCTGTTCCGGCCGTTCCTGCGCTGGTCGGTGCGCAAGAGCCGGGCCGGCAAGCGGAACCCGCCCACCCAGCTGCTCGGCTGGCCCGTCCCCGGGCACGCGCAGCTGCGGGCGACCGACCCGGTGACCGGCGCCGAGGTGCCCCGCGGCCAGGTCGGCATGATCGAGATCCGGCTGTACGGCCGCTGCCTGGCGTACGTCGGCGAGCAGGACCGGCACGACCTCAAGGTCGACGGGGACTGGTGGAACACCGGCGATCTCGGGATCATCAACAAGTGGGGCGCCGTGCGGCTGGTCGACCGCGAAGTCGACCGGATCGAGGGCGGCAGCGCCATCGAGCTGGAGGACGTGCTGCTGGACCGGCTGCCGGAGACGACCGAGGTGGTCATCCTGCCGGTCGCCGGCGGGCTGCCGGTGCCGGTGGTCAGCACGTACGACGACGCGCCGCTGGACCCGGAGGCGTGGCGCCGGGCCACCGCGGACCTGCCGCCGATGGACGGGCCGCGGCACATCCGGTGGGAGGACTTCCCGCGCACCGGCACCTGGAAGATCCGCCGGGTGCACCTGCGCGAGCACACGCTGCACGCCAAGGGCATCGGTATCGGCCGCTGGACCTAGGCGCCGGGTAGACCGGTGCTGGACTTCCTGGGCAGGTGGACGTACCGCGCCCGCTGGCCGGTGCTGGCCGGCGCGGTGCTCTTCCTCGGCCTGGCCGGGGTGTGGGGGTCGACCGCGTTCGACCACCTGACCGGCAGCGGGTTCACCTACGCCGGCAGCGAGAGCGCGCGGGCCGACGAGCTGGGCCGGACGCTGCCCGGGCAGGCCGACGCCGACCTGGTGGTGGTGTTCCGGAGCGAGACGTGGCGGGTGGACGACCCGCGGTACGCCCGCGCCGCGACGGCGGTGCTCGACGGGCTGCCGGCGGAGCTGGTCGCCGCCCGCACCGACTACTGGACCACCCGGCAGCCGGCGCTGGTCGCCGCCGACCGGCGGACCAGCTTCGCCACCGTGCAGGTCGCCGGCGCCGACGAGCGGACCCGCACGGAGCACTACGAGGAGCTGGCCGACCGGTTCGTGTCCCCGGACGACACCGTCCGGGTCACCGTGGGCGGGCCGCTGGCGATGTTCGCCGAGGTCAACGAGCGGTCCGAGCAGGACCTGGCCCGGGCCGAGCGGCTGGCGCTGCCGGTGGTCTTCCTGCTGCTGGTGCTCCTGCTGCGCAACCTGGTCGCCGCCGCGCTGCCGGTGGTGGTCGGGGTGCTGGCGATCGTCGGGTCGCTGGCCGGGCTGCGGTTGCTGACCTCGGTCGTGGACGTGTCGGTGTTCGCGGTGAACATCGTGACGCTGCTCGGGCTGGGCCTGGCCGTGGACTACAGCCTGTTCGTGGTCAGCCGGTTCCGCGAGGAGCTCGACCGCGCCCCGGTCCCGGCGGCGCTCCGGGCGACCATGCGCACCGCCGGCCGGACGATCCTGGTCTCCGCGGTGACCGTGGCGGTGGCGATGTCGTCGCTGTTCGTCTTCCCGCAGACGTTCCTGCGCTCGATCGGGCTGGGCGCGATCATGGCCGTGCTGCTGGCGGTGGCGTTCTCGCTGACCGTCATGCCGGCGCTGCTCGCCGTCCTCGGCCACCGGGTCCGGCCGTGGCGCGCGGGCGCCGCCCGGCACACCGGGCCCGGGCCGGGCGTCTGGGGCCGGACCGCGTACGCGGTGATGCGCCGGCCGGTGCTCGTCGGCGCCGCCGTCGTCGGGCTGCTCCTGCTGCTCGCGCTGCCCTTCCTGCGGGTCTCGTACGGCTGGCTGGACGCGCGGGTGCTGCCGCAGTCGACCGAGAGCCGGCAGGCCCAGGACACCCTGGACGCGAACTTCCCGGCCAACCTGACCAGCCCGGTGCAGGCCGTGGTCACCCTGGCCGACCCGGTCGGGTCGGTCCGCGGGCAGCGGGACCTGACCGGCTGGCTGCTGCGGGTGGAGTCGGTGCCCGGGGTGACCGGCACCGACGTGACCGGCGGTGCGGGGTCGACCGCGACGGTGTCGGTGCGCTTCGCCGGGCAGCCGATCTCCGACGACGGCCGCCGGCTGGTCCGGGCCGTCCGCGCGGTCGAGCCGCCGCCGGGCGGCCAGGTGCTGGTCGGCGGCAACAGCGCCACCTTCACCGACCTGCTGGCCGTCCTCGGCGACCGGCTGCCGTGGATGGCGCTGGTGATGCTGCTGGCCACGTTCGTGCTGCTGTTCCTCGCGTTCGGGTCGGTGGTGCTGCCGATCAAGGCGATCCTGCTCAACGTGCTCAACCTGGCCGCCGCGTTCGGCGTGGTGGTGTGGATCTTCCAGGACGGCCGGCTGACCGGACTGCTGGACTTCACCCCGACCGGCGACATCGACGTCATCCAGCTGATCCTCATCCTGGCCGTGGCGTTCGCGCTGTCCATGGACTACGAGGTGTTCCTGCTGTCCCGGATCCGCGAGCAGTACGACCTGACCGGGGACAACCGGGAGGCGGTCGCCACCGGCCTGGAGCGCAGCGGCCGGATCATCACCGGCGCGGCCCTGCTGCTCGTCATCGTCATCGGCGCCTTCGCCACCTCGGAGGTGCTGGTGGTGAAGATCGTCGGGATCGGGCTGGCGGTGGCGATCGTGCTGGACGCCACGATCATCCGGATGCTGCTGGTGCCGGCGTCGATGCGGCTGCTGGGCACGTACAACTGGTGGATGCCGGCGCCGCTGCGGCCGCTCTACTCGCGCTGGGGGATCCGGGAAGAGGGTAGGTCCCCCGAACGGGAGCCGGAGGAGGTGGCGACATGAGCGGACCGGTGCTGCCGGCGTACGGGTCGGGCGCGCTGTCGGACGTGAGCCCGGCGGTGCTGACCGCGCTCGGGGTGCCGGGCGGGTCGGCCGGGCTGGACCTGCCGGCCAGCCGGCACGTGCGGCTGCTGCTGGTCGACGGCCTGGGCTGGGACCTGCTGCGGGCCCATCCCGGGGACGCCCCGTTCCTGGCCTCGCTGTCCGGCCGGTCGATCACCGCCGGCTTCCCGGCGACCACCGCGGCCAGTCTGGCCAGCGTGGGCACCGGCCTGCCGCCGGCCGCGCACGGCATCGTCGGGCTGTCGTTCGAGGTCGGCGACCGGGTCGCGATGAACGCGCTGGGCTGGACCGGCGACACCGGCGACCTGCGCGGGCAGTACGTGCCCGAGCAGGTGCAGCCGACCCGGACCGCGTTCGAGCGGATGGTCGACGACGGGGTCCGGGTCCGGGTGGGCGTGCCGGCCAAGCACGTCGGCAGCGGGCTGACCCGGGCCGTGCTGCGCGGCGGCGACGTCCGCGGCATCCTTGCCCTCGGCGACCTGGCCGCGTCCACCTCCGAGCCGCCGGACGGCGACCGCACCTTCCGGTACGCCTACCACGGCGACCTCGACCTGCTCGGCCACGTCTTCGGCCCCGGCTCCGAGCCGTGGCGGATGCAGCTGGCCCAGGTCGACCAGCTGGCCCGGTCGATCGCCGAGCGGCTGCCGCCGGACGGGCTGCTGCTGGTCACCGCCGACCACGGCATGATCCGGGCCGGCGAGCCGGTGGACGTGGAGACGCTGACCGACGGCGTACGGCTGCTGGCCGGCGAGCCGCGGGCCCGGCACGTCTACGCCGAGCCCGGCGCCACCGCCGACGTGCTGGCCGGCTGGCGGGAGACGCTCGGCGACCGGGCCTGGGTGCTGTCCCGGGACGAGGCGGTCGCGGCCGGCTGGTTCGGCCCCGGGCTGACCGACCGGACCGCGTCCCGCATCGGCGACGTGGTCGCCGCCGCCCGCGGCGACACCGTGCTGGTCGCCCCGGCCGCCGAGCCGATGCTGTCCGCGCTGCCCGGCCAGCACGGGTCGCTGACCGAGGCGGAGGTGCGGATCCCGCTCCTCACCTACCGGGCGTGACGTCCGGCAGCTGGTGGTCGGCGAACCGGGCGCGCAGGTCCTTCTTGGAGAACTTGCCGACCGAGGTCTTCGGCACCTCGTCGATGAAGACGACGTCGTCCGGCAGCCACCACTTCGCCACCCGCGGCTCCAGGTAGGAGACCAGCTCCTCCTTGGTCGCGGTCGCGTCCGGCTTGAGCACGACCGCGGCCAGCGGCCGCTCCTGCCAGCGCGGGTGCGGCACGCCGATGACCGCGGCCTCGGCCACCGCGGGGTGGGACATCAGGTGGTTCTCCAGCT
The DNA here is from genome assembly GCA_902805565.1 of uncultured Mycobacteriales bacterium. GTDB lineage: Bacteria > Actinomycetota > Actinomycetes > Mycobacteriales > CADCTP01 > CADCTP01. Next base: position 17,601 of record CADCTP010000426.1, on the reverse strand, counting down.
CGACGGAGCTGATCCACTCGCCGCCGGACTTCACCAGGTCCTTCGTCCGGTCGGACAGCCGGATGTTGCCGAACCGGTCGATCGCGCCGACGTCCCCGGTGCGCAGCCAGCCGTCCTCGGTGAAGGACTCGGTGGACGGCTCGACCCCGAAGTACGCCGCGGCGATCCACGGGCCGCGGACCTGCAGCTCGCCGGTGGCCTTGTCGTCCCAGGGCAGCTCGGTCAGGGTGCCGGGCTCCACGATGCGGGCGTCCACCCCCACCGGCGGGATCCCCTGCCGGGCCCGGACGTCGGCCGCCTCGTCCTCGCCGAGGCCGTCGTACGCGCTGACGGAGGCGTTGATCGAGCCGATCGGGCTGGTCTCGGTCATGCCCCAGGCGTGCAGGATCGGCATGCCGATCTTCGCCCGGTAGCCCTCGGACAGCGCCCGGGGGACCGCCGAGCCGCCGCACAGCACCATCCGCAGCGCGGTCAGGTCCCGGCCGTCCAGCTCGGGCAGCATGCCCGTCCAGATCGTCGGCACGCCGGCGGTCATCGTGACCCGCTCCTCCTCGAGCATGGCCGCGATCCGCTCCGGCTGCATCTGCGGGCCGGGCAGCACCAGCTCGGCCCCGGCGAACAGCGGCGCGTGGCCCCAGCCCCAGGCGTTGGCGTGGAACATCGGCACGACCGGCAGCACCCGGTCCCGCTCGGCCATGCCGATGCCGCCGGCGGCGCTCAGCGCGGACAGCGAGTGCAGGTAGATCGAGCGGTGCGAGTAGACGACGCCCTTGGGGTTGCCGGTGGTGCCGGACGTGTAACAGATCGAGGCGGCGGTGTTCTCGTCGCCGGCCACCCCGAACCGGACCGGCGGCGCCTCGGCGACCAGGTCGTCGAGCAGGTGCACCCGCGGGTCGTCCGGCAGCTCGGTCGGCGCGCCGTCGTCCATCACCACCACGTGCCGGACTGTCGACATGTCGCCGAAGAGCTGCCAGAACGCGCCCAGCAGCGACCGGTCGACGAAGACCACGTCGTCCTCGGCGTGGTTGACGATGTAGGTCAGCTGCTCCGGGAACAGCCGGATGTTGAGCGTGTGCAGCACCCGGCCGGTGCACGGGACGGCCCAGTAGAGCGCCAGGTGGTCGGCGGTGTTCCAGGCGAACGTGCCGACCCGGGCCTCCGCCGGCACCGCCAGCAGGTCCAGCACCCCGCCGATCCGGCGGGCCCGGTCGGTCCACTCCGCGACCGTGCTCCGCCTCCGCTCCGACACCGTGGACCAGACCACGTGCTTGTCGGGGTACAGCCGCTCGAAGCGGTCGAAGACTGGCGGGAGGGTCAGCGGGTAGTCCTGCATCAACCCCTGCACGGTGGCCTCCTCGCGGTCGTGGCTGGTGCTGTGAAGCCTGCCACAGTCCCGGCCGCCTCGGCGTCAGGGTGGTCGGGGTCAGCGGACGGTGACCGGGAGGGTGGCCAGGGCGCGGTGGACGAAGCTGGGGCGGCGCTCGGGCTCGCCGGCCAGCGCGAGGCCGGGCAGGTCGGTGAGCAGGGTGGCCAGCGACGCCTGCAGCTCGACCCGGGCCAGCGGGGCGCCCAGGCAGAAGTGGATGCCGGCGCCGAAGCCGAGGTGCGGGTTGGGGGAGCGGGTCACGTCCAGCCGGTCCGGGTCGGCGAACACCGCCGGGTCCCGGTTGGCCGCGCCGAGCAGGGCGGCGATCTTCTGCCCGGGCTCCACCGTGACGCCGCCGATCCGCACCGGCACGGTGGCGGTGCGCTCGAACAGCTGCAGCGGGGAGTCGTACCGGATCAGCTCCTCGACCGCGGTCGGCACCAGCTCCGGGGTCAGCGCGGCCAGCTGGGCCGGGTGCCGCAGCAGCGCCAGCGTGCCGTTGCCGACCACGTTGACACTCGCTTCGTGCCCGGCCATCTGCAGCAGCACGGCCGTCGCGACCAGCTCGTCCTCGCTGAGCCGGGTCCCGTCGGCGTCCCGCTCGGCGATCAGCGACGACAGCAGGTCCGCGCCGGGGTGCGCCCGGTGGTGGGCGACGAGGTCCCGCACGTACGCGACGTACTCGGCGGCGGCGGTCTCGGCCGCCTGCCGGACCGCGGCGGTCGGCGCCGGCTCGTACAGCCGGACGATGGCGGCCGACCAGGGCCGCAGCAGGCCGCGGTCGGCGTCCGGGACGCCGAGCAGGCCGGCGATCACCGCGACCGGGAGCGGCTCGGCGTACAGCGGCATGAGGTCCACGGTGGAGCCGTCGGCGCCGGCGTCCCGGACGTCGCGGGCCAGCCCGCGGGCCACCGCCCCGATCCGGTCCCGCAGCAGCTCCACCTGCCGCCGGCCGAACGCCGCCGCCACCAGCCGGCGCAGCCGGGTGTGCGTCGGCGGCTCGTTCTCCAGCATCGAGTGCACGTGCAGCAGCGTGTACGCCGGCAGCCCGTCGACCGGCCAGCGCGGCCGCCACAGCCGGCCGAGCCCGCGGTGCCGGAGGGCCGCGTCAGCCTCGGCGTGCCCGAACGTTACATATGTGCCGAGCGGTCCGCTCCACTGCACCGGCGCGTCCCGGCGCCGGGCCGCGAAGTCGGGGTACGGGTCCGCGACGATCTCCGGGAGCAGGGGGTCGAAGTCCACGACACCGAACGGTAGGCCGATGTCCCAGGCACCGCTGGTGGTAGCACACCGCGGCTCGTCCCACGTCCTGGCCGAGCACACGCTCGGCGCGTACCTGCGCGCGATCGAGGAGGGGGCCGACGCGCTGGAGTGCGACGTCCGGCTGACCCGGGACGGGCACCTGGTCTGCGTGCACGACCGCCGGGTCGACCGCACCTCCGACGGCAGCGGCGTGGTCAGCGACTTCGACCTCGACGACCTGCGCGGCTTCGACTTCGGGTCGTGGCACCGGACGCCGGGCGACGCGTACATCGAGGAGCGGGACAGCACCGAGGAGCCGGTGCTCACCCTGGACCGGCTGCTGGAGGCGGTGGCCGCGGTCCCCCGGGACGTCCGGCTGCTGATCGAGACCAAGCACCCGACCCGGTACGCCGGGCTGGTCGAGCAGCAGCTGGTCCGGCTGCTGGACAAGCACGGCCTGGCCACCCCGGAGGACCGGGCGACCTCGCCGGTCACGGTGATGAGCTTCTCCCCGGTCGCGCTGCGCCGGGTGCGGCTGCTGGCGCCGGCCCTGCCCACGGTGGCGCTGTGGTGGCGGCGGGTGCCGCCGCTGCGCCGGGACGGCTCGCTGCCCGCCGCCGCCGACATCGCCGGGCCGGGGATCGACCTGCTGCGGGCCGACCCCGGGTACGTCGGGCGCGCCCACGCCCGCGGCACCCCGGTCTACGTCTGGGTCTGCGACGAGCCGGCGGACATCGACCTGGCGCTGTCCCTCGGGGTGGACGCGGTGATCAGCAACCGGCCGGCGGCGGTGCTGGAGCGGCTGGGCCGCGCGGGCTGACCGGGACCGACCGGCCCCGCCCGGCTCAGGACAGCCGCTCGACCAGGGCGCGCCCGGCGAGGTGCCCGGACGTCCAGGCCGTCTCCACCCGGGGCGTGCCCCAGCTGTCCCCGCACAGCGCGACCAGCGCCGGGCCGAGGTGGAACGGCTGCCCGTGCGGATCGGTCGGGGACGCCAGCCCCCAGCGGTGCAGGTACGTCCACTCCGGCGCGCGGTCGATCTCCATCACCCGCATCAGCCCGGCCAGCAGCGGCTCGCCGGCGTCCAGCGGCCGGTCCAGGTACGGCTCGGCGAACTCGGGCGTGCTGTGCCCGACCAGGACCGCCGCCCCGTCGCCGCGCCGCCGGCCGTCGTCGGCGATCCAGGACAGCTCCGGGTCGTCGCTGACGAACACCCCGTCGACGTCCCCCCACACCCGCTGCGGCCAGCCGGCGGCCAGCGCCAGCGCGGGCCGGGACTCCCGGCCGTCCACCGCGGCCAGCTCCTCGGTCAGCTCGTCGGCGAGCAGGTCGGAGACCTGCGGGTCCGGCATCGCCAACACGACCGCCGCCGCCGGCACCCCGTCCACGGTCGGCCCCGGGCCGACGTCGGTCACCTCCGACCGCAGGGTGAGGTCCAGGCCCTCGGCCAGGTCGGCGACCAGGGACCGCATGCCGCCGGCGGTGCCGTACCGGACCGGGCCGACGGAGCTGGACCCCCAGCCGTCCGGGGTGCGCACGGCGAACCGGTCGGTCCACTCGTGCGCCAGCCCCCGGGACACCCAGGAGTCGACGACCGCGCGGAACGGCTCGGTCCGGCAGGTGAAGTACGACGCGCCGAGGTCGACCCGCCGCCCGGCCAGCGTGCGCGAGGCCATCCGCCCCCCGGGCACGTACGACCGTTCGCGGACCCGGACCGGGATGCCGGCGGCGGTCAGCTCGCGGGCGCAGGCGATGCCGGCGATGCCGGCTCCGACGATGACGACGGGCAACGTGGACACCGACCCATCCTGGTGGCTGGCGCCGCACGGCGCGCGCCGACGGGATCGCTGCGACTACTGTGCGGCGCGGAGGGTTACCACCCGGCTCGTCCGGGGGATAGTCCTCGTCGTCCCATCCCACCGACCGACCGTCAAGACGTGGCGGGAAGAGGTGTAGTGCTCCGCATGGTTACCGTCCGCCACGCGCCGGCCAGTGCTGGCGAGGTGCGCCGCCGGCTCGGTGCGGACCTCGCCGACGCCGGACTCCCCGCCTCGGTCGTGGGCGACGCGACCCTCATAGTCAGCGAGCTCGTCGGCAACTCGGTGCGCTACGCGCGGCCGCTGGCCGGCGGGGTCCTGGAGGTCACCTGGTCGGTGCGGCCGGACTGCGTCCTGCTCACCGTGTCCGACGGCGGCGGGCCGAGCGTGCCGCGCCGGCACGCGGCCGGCCCGGAGGACATCCGCGGCCGCGGCCTGGCCATCGTGGCGGCGCTGGCCCGCGACTGGGGCGTCCGGACCCACCCGAACGGCAGCGGCCCGGTCAGCACCGTCTGGGTCGAGCTGCCGGTCTGACCGCGCCTCCCCGCGCTTCCCTGCGCCAGGACGGGCACCAAGAATTACTCCCCGTGATCAATTCCCGGGTTCGCTAGGGTGCCGGACCGTGAGCCGCCGTACCGCACGCCGTCCCGTCCGCACCGCCCCCGCCGCCGGCGAGGTCGAGCCGAAGTCCCCGTGCCCGTGCGGGTCCGGCCGGCGCTACAAGAGCTGCCACGGAGCCGGGGACGTCGCCGTCGCGCGGCCGTTCGAGGGGCTGCCGGGGGAGTGCGACTGGGTGGCGATGCGCGAGCTCGTCCCGTCCGCGACCGCGTCGCTGACCCTGCGCGGCTCCGACCGCCCGGTCACCCTGGCCACCCTGCTGCCGCTGGCCCTGCCGGCCATCGTCCGGGCGGACGGGCGGATCCTGCTGGGCCTGCAGGTGCACGCCCGGTCCGGGGACGTGTCCCGGGACGCGGCCGCCGTCCTGGAGCAGGCCCTGGCGGCGGAGCCGGGCACGATGGTGTCCTCCACCGGGCTGCCGGGCCCGGGGCCGCGGCTGCAGGACCTGCTCGACCCGGACGCGCCGATCGAGCCGACCGTGCACGAGGACTTCGCGTTCTGGCTGGAGGGGTCGACCGCGCAGGACCCGGAGGTGGACGCGTCGATGGAGCGGGCCAACTCCGCGGTGGTGCCGACCGTGCGGCTGGACGCCACGCCGGGCGCGGCCTACTGGTGCCGCATCGGCGAGAAGGCCCACCTGCGCTGGGTGATGCCGTACCCGGAGGACGCCCTGCTGGACGCGCTGGCCCGGCTGGGCGCGGACGGGACGCTGGGGCTGGGGGAGGACACCCGGTACGCCGGGTCGTTCCGGGCGCACGGGCTGCTGGTGCCGGTGTGGGACCTGCCGGTCGACCCGCCCGCCGCCGACTGGGCCGAGGCCGCGTCGGACTTCGGGGCGCGGCTGGCCGGGGCGCTGGGGGCCGGCGGGCCGCTGACCGCGGCCGAGCGCCGGGCCCGGGACGGCATCCGGGGCCGCCAGCTCACCCTGCGCTGAGAGCGGGCCGCCGGCTCCCGCTGCGCCGGGGGAGGCCGGCTCGCCGCGCGCCGGGCGACCGGTCCGGCCTGCGGGCCGGCCGGGGACTACAGCGGGTCGCGGACGACCGGGCAGCTCATGCAGCGCGGGCCGCCCCGGCCGCTGCCCAGCTCGCTGCCGGCGATCCGGATCACCTCGATGCCCTCGGCCTCCAGCCGGGCGTTGGTCTCGGTGTTCCGCTCGTACGCCATCGCCAGCCGCGGGGCCACGCACAGCGTGTTGTTCCCGTCGTCCCACTGCTCCCGCTCGGCGATGATCGGGTCCAGGCCGGTGCCGATCACCCGGATCCGGTCCAGCCCGAGCGCCCGCGCGCCGGCCGCCAGGAACGGCTCCGGCTCGCCCACCACGAGCTCGCCGTCCTCGCGGGCGGTCACCGGCAGGGCCAGCGTGTCCGCGACCGGCGGGTAGAGCGTCACCGCGTCCACGTCGACCATCGTGCAGATGGTGTCCAGGTGCATGGTCGCGCGCTCCTGCGCGATCGGGACGACCAGCACGGTGTGCGCCAGCTTCTCGTCGAACACCCGGCGGGCCAGCGTCTCCACCCCGGCCGGCGTGGTCCGCTGGCCGGTGCCGACGGCCAGCACGCCCGGGCCCAGCAGCAGGACGTCGCCGCCCTCCAGCCACTCCGAGCGGGGCTCGTACACCGTGGCGGTGCCGGCGAAGCGCGGGTGCGAGGAGTAGATCGCCCGCAGCAGCGTCGCCTCCCGGCGCCGGGCCAGCATGGACGGGCTGGTCACCGCGACCTCGCCCCGGATCCACACGCTGGAGTCCCGGGTGAACAGCAGGTTCGGCAGCGGGTCGACGACGAAGTCGTGCTCGTCCATCAACCGGTACGTCAGCCCCCGGCCGGTCTTCAGCTCCCGCTGGGCCAGCCCGGCCATCAGCACCCCGGCCAGGTCGACCGGGTGCAGGTCGGCCAGGTGCCGCCCGACGATCTCCCGCAGGGTCGGCCCCAGCCGCGGGTCCTGCAGCACCGCGGTGATCGTCAGCTCCCGCGCGGCCGGGTCGGCCAGCGCCTCCTCCAGCAGCTCGCCCAGGTAGAGCACCTCGACGCCGTGGTCCCGCAGGGCCTGCGCGAACGCGTCGTGCTCGGTCTGCGCCCGGTCCACCCACGGGATGCCGTCGAAGAGGAGCTGGTCGTTGTTGCGCGGCGTGAGCCGCTTCAGCTCGGCCCCGGGCCGGTGCAGCAGGACCGTCCGGAGCCGGCCCACCTCGCTGTCCACGTAGCCGGCCATGGGCCGCATGCTAGCCGGGTGCCCGTTCCGGACGACCGGTCGGTGGGCGTCGGCGCGCCGCCGGCGCCGGTCCGGAGCGGGGGGACGCCCGGTGCGCCGGCCCCGTGCGCGGTAGCCGTACGCGGCGGTAAGTTCGCGGTATGGGTCTGCTTGACGACAGGGTTGTCGTGGTCACCGGGGCCGGTCGCGGGATCGGCCGGGGCGAGGCGCTGGAGTGCGCCCGACAGGGTGCCGCGGTGGTGATCAACGAGTACGACCCGGCGGTGGGCGCCGCCGTGGTCGAGGAGATCACCGCTGCCGGCGGTCGGGCCGCGCTGGTCGAGGGCGACGTGTCCGAGCCGTCGGTCGCCGACGCGCTGGTCGCGACCGCCGTCGACGAGTTCGGCCGGCTGGACGGGCTGGTCAACAACGCGGGCGTGCTGCGGGACCGGACGCTGGTGAAGATGACGCCCGAGGAGTGGGACGACGTCATCCGGGTGCACCTGCGCGGGCACTACGCGCCCACCCACGCCGCGCTGGCGCACTGGAAGGAGCACGGCGGCCCGGGGCACATCGTCTGCACGTCCTCCAGCTCCGGCCTGCTCGGCAACTTCGGCCAGTCCAACTACGGCGCCGCCAAGGCCGGCATCGCCGCGTTCTCCACGATCGTCGCGATGGAGGCGGCCCGGCTGGGCGTGACCTGCAACGCGGTCGCCCCGGCGGCGCGCACCCGGATGACCGAGGGCGCGTACGGCGAGATCTTCGCCGCCGACGAGGGCTTCGACTTCTGGCACCCGGACAACGTGGCGCCGCTGGTCGCCTTCCTGGTCAGCGACTCGGCCGCGCACATCAGCGGCAAGGTCTTCGGGGTGCAGGGCGACGCGGTCGAGCTCTACCGGCCGTGGACGTCCGCCGCGGCGCTGGAGAACGGCGGCTCCCGGTGGGACCCGGCCGACCTCGCCGGCAAGATCGACAGCCTGTTCGCCGAGGCCGGGATCAACCCGGCCGTGGAGAACCCCATGGCCCGGCTGCGCTACACGATGACCGACCGCGGCTGACCGACCGCGGCTGACCGTTCCGCGGCGCCCGGCGGCGGGTCCGGGGCGTCCGGAAACCCGAGCCCGCCCGTCGCCGGCCGGTCCGCGCCGGCCGGCGGTGGTGGGGTAGGACTGTGGGGTGCTGCTGTCGCGCTGGGAGCTGGAGGTGCGGCGGACGTACCCGATGGACGAGCGGGAGCTCGCCCAGGTCCGGGCGGCGGTCCGCGGCGGCCGGCCGGCCACGGTCGAGCGCCTGCGGGCCCCGACCCGGGCGCTGGCCGAGGCGACCCTGCGGTCCCCGGACGCCGGGGTGGCCCACCCCTGGCTGCTGTACGGCCTGCTCGCGCTGGCCGCGATCAACGTCGCCCGCTGGGTCGCCGACAACGACACCCCGTGGGCGCTGCCGATGGCCGCCCTGTACACGGCACTGGCCGTCGCCGGCCGGCTCGGCCGCCGCGCCCGCCGCGCCCGCGCCGCCGCCACGCTGGCCGCCGACCCGCCACCGGTGCCGGAGGCCCCGTCGGGGTAGGAACCCGACATGACGACCGCCCGCCCCGGCCGGGACCGCTCGAGGCGGCGTGACGGCGGGCGGCCGTGAGCGTCGGGACCGGGGTCGCGGTGGTGCTGGCGATCCTGCTGGTGCTGCCGGTGGCGGCGGTGTGGCTGGCCGGGCGGTGGAAGGACCCGCCGCGGTCCCGCTGGGGTGCTTCCGAGCGGGACCGGAGGCTGGCGGCCGGTGACCTCGGCCTGGCCGAGCTCCGGATCCGGCGCGCGTACGGGCTGCGCGACGAGGACCGCTGGCGGGCCGTGCACCGCGCCGTCCGCCGCGGCGAGGCCGCCCCCGACGACCTGCGCCCGGCCGCGGTGGCCCTGGCCCGCGCCGTCATCGACGCGGTCGACTCGCAGCCCACCCACTGGACGCCGCCGGCCGCGGCCCGGATCCCGCTCCTCGTCCTCGCCGTGGTGGCGATCGGGTTCCTCCTGGTCACCAGGCCGGAGCTGGGCGTCGTCTACCTGGCCTACGGCCTGGCCGCGTTCCTCACCCGTACGCGCTGGTCCCCGGCCCACCGCCGGGTCGCCGCCGCGGCGGCCCTGCACGCCAACTCCCCCGCGACCCCGTGACCAGCCCCCGCCCGAACCGAGCGCGACCGGGACGGGTGGACCGAGCGGATCGGGCAGCGACAGACTGTCGGCTCAGGCGCAACGGACGCCGCTCACCGGGCAGATCCGCGGATCGAAGTCCCGGTGGGGCGTGTCGTGGAGGTAGCCGGCGGTGGCGGGCCATTCCGCGCTGAGCCAGCGGGCGAGGACCAGACCAGTCACGGCCGCCGCACCGCTGGCCCGCAAGGACAGCGCCATCGACTGCAGGCGGGCGCCGGTCGTCCACGTGTCGTCGACGATCAGGACATGCCGGCCGGCGGCGTCCTCGGGCCGGTCGAAGCTGAACCGACCGTGGGTGACGAGCCGCGGGTCCGAGGGCTGATCGGCGGCCGGGGTGGCGATGAGCCGCCGGTGCGGCAGACCGATCCTCGATGCGAGCGCTGGTAGCGGGTGGTCGGCTCGGCCCCGGGTGGAGGGGACCACGGTCCAGGCGTCGACCGGCCGGCCCACCGCCGACTCGAGGCAGCGGCGGTGCAGGCCCACGGCGACGAAAAGCATGAGCAGGACGGTCGCCCGCCGGTCGTCGCGGGCGGCGAGTGGGTCCTTGTAGCCGTAGAGCAGGCGCCGGGACTGGGCGTTGTGACCGGCGTACGCGACCGGCGCCACGACGTCGGCCAGGTCGGCCCGCAGCCGGGCGTCGCGGATGCAGCGGGTGCAGAGCCCGTACCCGTCGACCGGCGTGGTGCAGACCCGCAGAACCTCCCCGGGGCACGTTCGGTGTTGCGCAGGTAGCCGCCGACGCGGGACGCGAGCACGCGTCCGGCATCGGCGAGTGGATCCGCGGGCACCTCAGGTCGCCAGGAAAGCTTCGAGCTGGCCGGGCAGCGGCTCGGTGACCCGGACGGCCACGGCCACCGCTTCGTCCACCGTCGACACGACGTGGACGCCGGCCCGATCCCGCAGCGCACGGCCCCACTCCGTCCCGTGCACCACGGTGTCCGTCAGGATCACCGGACGGCCGTGCGCCACCGCGACCCTGGCCTGGATCCGCGCGCCGCTCTTCTCGCCGGCCGCCACCACGATCGTCGCCCGGCCGTATCCGGACATGACCGCGTTCCGCATGGGGAATGTATGTCGCTGCGGCGTCGCGTCCGGCCAGAACTGGGACAGCACCAGACCCTCCGCAGCGATGCGTTCCTGCAGTTCCCGGTTCTCCCGCGGATAGAAGCGGCGGATCCCCGTGCCGAGCACGGCGACCGTCCGCCCGCCGGCGGCCAGCGCCGCCCGGTGCGCTGCCGTGTCGATCCCGGCGGCCAGCCCGGAGACCACTGTGATGCCGGCCCGGGCGAGCTCGGTGGCCGCGTCGCCGGCGAAGCGGAGCGCCTCCGGGGTCGCCGTGCGGGAGCCCACGACGGAGACCCCGCGGTCGTCCGGCACGATGCCGCCCAGCGCGAACAGGACCGGCGGCATCTCCTGGATCTCGCGCAGCTGCGCCGGGTAGTCATCGTCGAGGAACGTGAGGAACCGCAGCCCGTCCCGTGCCCAGGAGTCGAGGTCGGCCGCCGCCTCTTCGAGCGCCTCGTCCTCCGGTCCGAACAGGGTCGGCGAGGCGCATCCGAGCTGCTCCCAGACCCCGTAGGCGGTGCCGGTCTCGGTGATCCGGTCCGCGATGTCGGCCCACGACCGGTCGCCGGGCCGGGTACGCAGCAGCGCCACCAGCGCAGCCCGCTCCCGCTCGTCCTCACCTGGCACGCGGACCACCGTACGGCCCGCGGCATGCCGGCCGGGGAGGACTCTGTCGAACACGTGGTCGATGATCGTGGATCTCGGCCGGATCTTCCATCAGGCGCACCGCGCCCCGATGGCAGGATGGCGACATGGTCAGCGTGGATCCGTCGGGTACTGGGAGTGCCGTGGGCACGGTGCGGCCGACGAGGCCGGTGCCCACCAGCGCGTCGTACTCGATCACCGTCCGGTTGCTGGCCGACCCGGACCCGGCCGTGGTCGGCCGGATCGCGACGGCGGTGGGGGCGGCCGGCGGGGTGGTGACCGCGGTCGACGTGGCGGAGTCCCGGCACGACCGGATCACCGTGGACGTCACCTGCTCCGCGGTGAACGGCGAGCACGCCGACGAGGTCGTCGAGGCGCTGCGGGCGGTCGACGGCGTCACCGTGCACAAGGTCTCCGACCGTACGTTCCTGCTGCACATCGGCGGGAAGATCGAGACGCACTCCAAGGTGCCGCTGCGGACCCGGGACGACCTGTCGATGGCGTACACGCCCGGGGTGGCCCGGGTGTGCCAGGCGCTGGCCCGCAACCCCGACGACGTACGCCGGCTGACCATCAAGGGCAACAGCGTGGCCGTGGTCACCGACGGCACCGCGGTGCTCGGCCTGGGCGACCTGGGGCCGGGGGCGGCGCTGCCGGTGATGGAGGGCAAGGCCGCGCTGTTCAAGCGGTTCGCGAACATCGACGCCTGGCCGATCTGCCTGGACACCACCGACGTCGACGAGATCGTCGCGGTGGTCAAGGCGATCGCGCCCGGCTTCGGCGGGATCAACCTGGAGGACATCTCCGCGCCACGCTGCTTCGAGGTGGAGCGCCGGCTGCGGGACCTGCTCGACATCCCGGTCTTCCACGACGACCAGCACGGCACCGCGATCGTGGTGCTGGCCGCGCTGACCAACGCGCTGCGTTGCGTGGGCAAGCCGCTGGGTGGGGTGAAGGTGGTGGTGTGCGGCGCGGGCGCGGCGGGCACCGCGGTGGTGGAGCTGCTGCTCGCCGCGGGGGTGCGGCACCTGCTGGTCTGGGACCGGGAGGGCATCCTGTCGCCGACCGACGACCGGCTGTCCGGCAGCAAGCGCCGGCTGGCCGAGCGGACCAACCCCGAGGGTGTCACCGGCGAGCTGCCCGAGGCGCTGGCCGGTGCCGACGTGGTCATCGGGGTGTCCGCGGCCGGCGTGATCCGGCCGGAGTGGCTGGAGCTGATGAACCCGGGCCCGGTCGTGTTCGCGCTGGCCAACCCGGACCCCGAGGTCGACGTGGACGCCGCCCGGAAGATCGCCGCGGTGGTCGCCACCGGCCGGTCGGACTATCCGAACCAGATCAACAACGTGCTGGCCTTCCCCGGCGTCTTCCGCGGCCTGCTCGACGCCCGGGCCCGCAACATCACCACCTCGATGCTGCTGTCCGCGGCGGCGGCGCTGGCCGGGGTGGTCACCGACGACCAGCTCAACGCCTCGTACGTGATCCCGAGCGTCTTCGACCCGAAGGCGCCCAAGGCGGTGGCGGCCGCGGTGGCCCGGGCGGCCGGCGCCGACCCGGTGGCCGACACGGTGCCGGTCGCCGAGGACGAGCTCTAGGCACGTCTCTCAATTGCCTGGCGGCGCGCCGGCGTCCACCGCCGATTGAGAGACGCGCCCTAGGCCCAGTCGGTCGCCAGGACCTCGCGCATCGCCTTGCGCTTGGCCCGGCCGCGCAGCCGGTCGACGAACAGCAGGCCGTGCAGGTGGTCGGTCTCGTGCTGCAGGCACCGGGCCAGCTGGCCGTCCCCGACGACGCGGACCGGCGCGCCGTGCCGGTCGACGCCCTCGACGGCCGCGTACGACGCGCGCTCGGTGTCGTAGTGCAGGCCCGGGATGGACAGGCAGCCCTCGTAGTCGGCGTCGACCTCGCCGCCGGCGGACACCAGCACCGGGTTGACCACGTGCCCGACGTGGTTGGCGCCGGAGGCGTCGGAGCAGTCGTAGACGAAGACGGACAGGCCGACGCCGATCTGGTTGGCGGCCAGGCCGACGCCCTCCGCCGCGTACATCGAGGCGAACATGTCCTCGATGAGGGTGGCCAGCGACTCGTCGAAGTCGACGACCTCGTCGGTTGGCGTCCGGAGCACGGGATCCCCGAACTTCCGGATCGGCCGGGCAACACCTCTCGTTCGTCCCGCGGTCACCCGACGATGTTACCGGCGCGTCCGCGGCGGCTCCCGCCCACGACCCCCCGCCCCGGGCCGGGACGCGCCGATGCCGGCGGGAATCGGCCGGATGTGCGCCCGCGCCTTGTCGGCCGCATCGGAAACTTCCTACTGTCGACTGTCCGGGTCGAGAAGTGGACGTTCCGGGCGGGTCCTCGACGCCGCCCCGACGAGAGGTACCCATGAAGAGAGTCAGCCTGCTGGGTGTGGCGGTCGCGTTGGTGGTGGCCGGCCTGTCCGTCCTGCTGCCCGCGGCCGCGGTCGCCGACGTGGAGCGCTGCTCCGGTCCGGTCGCGGCGAGCTACGGCGCCACCTACCGCACCTGCATCTCCGCGAGCCCGACGACCGTACGGGCGCGGACCTACATGTACACGCTGGAATGCACCTCGCCGGGCGGCTGCCTCTACCCCGGCTCGCAGCGGCTGTACGTCGAGATGTACCGCAACGGCGTGCGCGTCGCCGCCGACGCCATCGACGTCTACTACGGCCAGGCCCGGACCTGGGAGGTCGCGGTCGAGTACTCGAACGCGCCCGGCACCGAGCGCTACCGCTCGGCCGGCCGGGTCACCAACAACCCCGCCTCCACCCCCAGCCCCGACATCATCGTCTGAGCCGGGCCCGGTCGCCGCGGTCAGCCGCGGCGGCCGGCCCAGGTCCAGGCGTAGCCGGGGTCCTCGCAGGACAGCCCGGCGGGGGCCAGGTTCAGCGGGCGGAAGGTGTCGACCATGACGGCCAGCTCCTCGAACCGCTCGGCGCCCAGCGACCGCTCGGCCGCGCCGGGCTGCGGGCCGTGGGTGAAGCCGCTGGGGTGCAGCGAGATCGACCCCTGCTCGATCCCGGAGCCCTTGCGGGCCTCGTAGTCCCCGCCGGCGTAGAAGAGCACCTCGTCGGAGTCCACGTTGGCGTGGTTGTACGGCACCGGCACCGCCAGCGGGTGGTAGTCGACCTTCCGCGGCACGAACGAGCAGATCACGAACCGCGGTCCCTCGAAGGTCTGGTGCACCGTCGGCGGCTGGTGCACCCGCCCGGTGATCGGCTCGAAGTCGGCCACGTTGAACGCGTACGGGTACAGGCAGCCGTCCCAGCCGATCACGTCGAACGGGTGATCGGCGTAGGTGAGGACCGAGGTTCCGGCCCGGTGCCGGACCAGCACCTCCACGTCGGTCCCGGCCTCCCGCAGCGGCTCGGCCGGCCCGCGCAGGTCGCGCTCGCAGTACGGCGCGGACTCCAGGAACTGCCCCCGCCCCGACAGGTACCGCTTCGGCGGGCCGATGTGCCCGGCCGCCTGCACCACCAGCAGCCGCACCGGCCCGCCGGTCGGCACCCAGCGGTGGGTGGTCGAGGTGGGCAGCAGCACGTAGTCGCCGGGGCCGACGGTCAGTGCGCCGAAGACCGTCTCCACCGTCGCGGTGCCGGACTCGACGTACACGCACTCGTCGCCGACGGCGTTGCGGTAGAGCGGGGACGGCACCTCGGCCACCACGTACGACAGCCGGACGTCGTCGTTGGCCAGCAGCAACTGCCGCCCGGTGACGGCGTCCGCGGACCCGACCGCCAGCTTGGACGTGCGCAGGTGCCGCGGCAGCAGCGGGTGGTTGGCGACCAGCGGCTCGGCCGGCTCCTCCCGGACCCTGGAGTCGACGATCGCGGTCGGCAGGTGCTCGTGGTAGAGCAGGGCGGAGTCGGCGGAGAAACCGTCGGCGCCCATCAGCTCCTCCGCGTACAGCCCGCCGTCCGGGCGGCGGAACTGGGTGTGCCGCTTGGGTGGCACCTCCCCGACCTGCCGGTAGTACGGCATCGCCGTCTCCTCTCCTGAAGGACCTCGTCGTCCCCCTCCGACCCTCGGTCACGGCGGCGCCGCGGTCAAGCGGGCCAGCCGCTAGCGTCGGCGGGGTGACCGCGACGTGGCTGCCACTGCCGGCGACCGGCTTCGGCCCCGAGACCCTGCCGTACGGGGTGGTCGGCGACCGGGTGGTGGTCCCGCTCGGCGAGAGCCTGCTGGACCTGGCCGCCGTGCTGCCGCCGGAGCCGGCGGCGCTGGTCGCCGGCCCGTCGCTGGACCCGTTCCTGGCGGCCGGCCCGGCGGTGTGGGCCGAGGTGCGGGCCGTGCTCACCGACCTGCTCACCGACGACCGGCACCGGAGCCTGGTCGAGCGGGCGCTGCGGCCGGCCGGCACGCCGCGGCTGCCGTTCACGGTCGCCGACTACGTCGACTTCTACTCGGCCGAGCAGCACGCCCTGAACGTCGGCCGGATCTTCCGCCCCGAAGCCCCGGCCCTGCCGCCGGCCTGGAAGCACCTGCCGATCGGCTACCACGGCCGGGCCGGCACGGTCGCGGTGTCCGGCACGCCGGTGGTCCGCCCGCGCGGCCTGGTCGGGCCGGGCGACTTCCGGCCCACCGACCGGCTGGACATCGAGGCGGAGCTCGGCTTCGTGGTCGGCGTGCCGGCGGCCGGGCCGGTGGCCGCGGCCGACTGGCGGGAGCACGTGTTCGGGGTGGTGCTGGTCAACGACTGGAGCGCCCGGGACATCCAGTCCTTCGAGTACCGCCCGCTCGGGCCGTTCCTGGGCAAGTCGTTCCTGACCTCGGTGTCGCCGTGGGTGGTGCCGCTGGCCGCGCTGGAGGGCGCGTTCGTCGACCCGCCGGCGCAGGACCCGGCCCCGGCCGCCCACCTGCTGCCGGCCGGACCCGGCCTGGACCTGGCCCTGGAGGTACGGCTGAACGGCCACGTGATCTCCCGCCCGCCGGCCTCCGCGCTCTACTGGACCGCCGCCCAGCAGCTGGCCCACCTCACGGCGAACGGCGCCACCCTGCGCACCGGCGACCTCTACGCCTCCGGCACCATCTCCGGCGACACCCCGGACCGGCTCGGCTGCCTGCTGGAGCTGACCTGGGGCGGCACCCGGCCGCTCACCCTCCCCGACGGGAGCACCCGCAGCTACCTGGCCGACGGCGACACGGTGACGATCTCGGCCACCGCCGGCCCGGTGTCGCTGGGGTCGGTCAGCGGGACGGTGCGGCCCAGTCCCTGAAGGGCCGGAAGGCCAGGCTCTCGTCCTCGTACGCGTCCTGGCCGGTGACGTCCGGCCAGCCCGGGGCCGCCGCGGTGCCGGTGGCGAGGATCAGGCCCTCGTTCTCCCAGTGGTACTCCAGGACCGTCCACGGCCCGTACGCGCGGCGGGTGGCCACCGTGCGGTGCCCCGCCCCGGCCCGGAACAGCCCGGCGGCGGGCTCGGCGGCCAGGACGAACTCCCAGCCGGCGCCGGGCCGGCGTACCGCGAGGGTGTCGGTCGGCGCCGCGTCCGGCGGGCCCTCCCGGCGCAGCCGCAGCGTCCAGCCGTCCCCGAGCCGCCAGAAGACCTGCCGGATCACCGTCTCCGGGCCCGGGTCACCGGGCGGGAGGCCGTCCAGCCGGAAACGCCGCACGGGTGCAACGTAACCGCGATCAGTCGGATCCGAACATCTGCGTCCACATGTTCTTCCGGGCGTCGAAGCCGACGCCGGTGGCCGTGGAGTCGCAGTTGAGGATGTTGGCCTTGTGCCCCGGGCTGTCCATCCACCCCTGCACGACCGCGGCCGGCGTCGGGTAGCCGGCGGCGATGTTCTCGCCCGACCAGGCCGGGTAGCCGGCGGCGGCGGCCCGGTCACCGGGGCCCGTGCCGTCCGGCGAGGTGTGGCTGAAGTAGTCGCGGTCGACCATGTCCCGGCTGTGGGCCAGCGACGCGGCGGCGAGCCGGGGCTCGGTCCGTACGGGGTCGCAGCCGGCGGCGGCCCGCTCGACGTTCGTCAGCCGGGTCACCTCGTCGGTCACCGCGGTGTCCGGCGGCGCCGGGTCGCTGGGGCTGGCGGTCGGCGGCCGCGGGTCCGCCTTCGGCGGTTTGCCCGGCCGGCCGGAGGAGCGGCCCGGCGAGCGGCCCGCGGAGGGGGCCGGGGACTCGGCCGGAGCCATGGTCGGGGCCGTCCCCGTGATCGTCCCCGGGGTCGTCCCCGGGGCAGCCGGCGCAGTGGCCGTCGGCGCCGCCGTGGCGCGCGGGACAGGCGCCGTGCCTGGCATGGGTACGAGTGCTCAAAGAAACTGTACGACGATTTGCGTGGGAGGTTTCACGAAGAAAGACGCGCGGCAGATTCTCACTCGAAGGCCGAAATCACCAGAACATTACGGACGGCGATAGCAGCGTCTACGCATTGGACCAGGCGAAAAACTGGCTCGCGCACTGGTTCATTCCCCGATCCCGTATGTTATACTAAAGGCCCGGAGGTAT
>CADCTP010000425.1:1484-11095 GCA_902805565.1 uncultured Mycobacteriales bacterium | reverse complement strand
GGTGTGAGTGGACTACGGCCAGCGCCACGTCCGGGAGATCGCCGCCGCCCGCGCCGTCGCCGCGCTCTACGGCGCCGAGCACCTGGTGGTCGACCTGCGGGCGGCCGGTGCGCTGCTGCGCGGCTCGGCGCTGACCGACCCGGACGTCGACGTGCCGTCCGGGCACTACCAGGCGGCGACGATGTCGCTGACGGTCGTGCCCAACCGCAACGCGATCCTGGGGAACCTGCTGGTCGGCATCGGCATCCCCCGCGGCGCCGAGCTGGTGGCGCTGGGCATGCACGCGGGTGACCACGCGCTCTACCCCGACTGCCGGCCGGATTTCGTCGATGCCCTGCGGCTGCAGGTCCAGGCCGGGAACGCCGGCTACGGCCCCCCGCGGATCGAGGCTCCTTTCCTCCACATGACCAAGACGCAGATCGCCCGGCGGGGCGCCGAATTGGACGCGCCGCTGCACCTGACCTGGTCCTGCTACCGCGGCGAGGACCGCCACTGCGGGACCTGCGGGACCTGCGTCGAGCGCCGCGAGGCATTCACCGGTGCCGGCCTTGCCGACCCGACCGAGTACGCCGACCCGACCGAGTACCAGGGCGGCCCCACCGGCGCCGCGCCCGAGCAGCTCCCGTCGGCCGCGGCCGGCGATCCCGAGCGCGAGCGGGCGTCCGGATCCCCGGCCCCGGCGCCGCCCGCCGGTGCGGTGAACGCCGGGCCCGCCGACCGGAGCGCCCGATGACGGCGGCAACGGCCACCGTGCCGGCCACCGCGGCGAGCACCGCTCCCGGCGCCGACCGGGCGTCCGAGGGCGACGTCCACCATGGTGCCCCGGCGTCGGGTGGTCCGCCGCACCCGCACGGGGTGCGGCTGCGGCACCGGTTCCAGGCCGCGCACCGGCTGCCCCACCTGGCCGGGCAGTGCCAGAGCCTGCACGGGCACTCCTGGACGGTGCTGGTCACGGTGACCGCCCCGGTCCTGGGCCGGGACCGCACCGTCGTGGAGTTCGGCGCCTTCAAGGCGGGCTTCCGGCGCTGGGTCGACACCTTCCTCGACCACGGCACGATGCTGGCCGCGACGGACCCCCTCGTCCCGATGCTGGCCGCCGACCGCGGCAAGGTCTTCCGGTTCGGCGCCCACCCGGATCCGCTCGTCGACGGCCCGCGGGACCTGGCGGCCGCCGAGCACCTCGCCGTCACGCTGGCCTACCCGACGGTCGAGGAGGTCGCGGTCCTGCTCGGCCGCGTCGCCCACCAGGTCCTCGCCGGCGTCCCGCACGCCCCGCTCGCCCGCGTCGGACTGATCGAGGTGGAGGAGACCGGGACGAACGCGGCCTGGCACGCGCCGACCTACCCCGCGCCCGGCCCGGGCGATCCCGTCCCGGCCCCCAGCGGCGGCATCACCGCCTCCGCCGGCACGCCGGCCGCGGCCGACCCTGGCCGGCCCGCCGCCGACGGCGGTGCCGCACCGGGTGGGGCAGCCGGCGGTGGGGGAGTGGCGGCATGAGCGCCGGCACCGCGACCCCGCCGGCCACCCCGCCGCTGACCACGTTGACCCTGCCGCTGGCGGACCCGCCGCTGGGACCGACGTTCCAGGGCGAGGGCCCCTCATCCGGCCGGCTGGCCGTGTTCCTGCGGCTCGGCGGCTGCAACCTGCACTGCAGCTGGTGCGACACCCCCTACACCTGGGACAGCAGCCGGTTCACCCTGGCCGAGCAGATCCGGCCCGTCCCGGTGGCCGAGCTCGTGGACTGGCTCACCGCCGTCGCCGGCCGGGGGGCGGCGCCGCTGCTGGTGATCACCGGCGGCGAACCGCTGCTGCACCAGCGCCGGCCGGCCTTCCGGGCCCTGCTGGCCGCCGTCGCCGAACTCGACCACGGCGCCGGACTGGACGTGGAGATCGAGACCAACGGCACCCTCAGCCCCTCCGCCGGGCTGCCGGACCGGCTCGTCCACAACGTCTCCCCGAAGCTGGCCGCCGGCGGCGACCCGTACGAGCGGCGCATCGTCCCGGCCGCGCTGGCCGCGTTCGCCGACCTCGCCCGGGCCGGCCGGGCCCGGTTCAAGTTCGTCGCCACCGGCCCGGGCGACCTCGACCAGGTCGCCGAGATCGTCACCGACCACCACCTCCCCGCCCGGCACGTGTGGATCAGCCCCGAGGGCACCACCGCCGAGCGGGTCCTGACCGTCGCCCGCGAGCTGGCCGACCCGGTCCTGGCCCGCGGCTGGAACCTGACCCTGCGCGGCCACACGCTGCTGTGGGGCGACGAGCGAGGCCGCTGACATGACCTTCCTGCCCACCGCCGGCCCTGCCCCCGCCGGCGCTACGACCGGCCCTGACCCCGCCGGACCGACCCGCACCGGCCCTGACCCCGCCGGCACCCCCATCGAGGCCTCGACGGCGCCCGAGCCGGCCGCACGTGCCGGTCGTCCGCCGGCCACCGTCCCGCCCGCCGTCTCGCCCGCCGACTTCACCGGCCACGTGGCCGCCCCGCCGCCGGGCGCCGGGGTCGACGCCGACCCGGGGGACGGCGTCGACGCGCTCGGCCACAGCCTCATCGTCGCCGAGCAGCACTGCCGGGCGATGCTCACCGCGCTGGGCATCCCCACCGACCGCGACGGCGTCCGCGCCACGCCCCGCCGGTTCGTCCGCGCCCTGGACGAGCTGACCCGCGGCCGGCGGCTGGACCCCGGCCGGCACCTGGAGGTGACCTTCCCGGCCGAGGGCGCCGGGGAGGTACTCATCGACGGGATCCGGCTCGTCGCCGTCTGCGAGCACCACCTGCTCCCGTTCACCGGCGTCGCGGTCGTCGCCTACCTCCCGTCCGCCGGTGCCCGCATCGCCGGCCTGTCGAAGTTCCCGCGCCTGGTCACCGAGTTCGCCGCCCGCCCGCAGGTGCAGGAGCGGCTCACCCGCCAGATCGTGGAGACGATCGCCGCCCGGCTGGACACCGACGGCGTCGCCTGCATGATCCGCGCCGAGCACTCCTGCATGTCCTGCCGCGGCGCGCTCGCGGCCGGCTCCCACACCCAGACCACCCACTACGAGGGCCGCTACGCCACCTCCGAGGCGCTGCGGACGGAGTTCCTGCGCTCCGCCCGCTACCAGATGTCCCGCCCGGCGGCCGGGTCGTGATCGCCGCCGCCCTGGCAGCGGCGGTCGGGTTCGGCGCCGCGGACTGGCTCGGTGGCGCCGCGACCGCCCGCGCCGGGTCCGTACGCCGGGTACTGCTGATCAGCGAACCCGTCGCCACGCTGGTCCTGCTGGCCGCCCTCGTGGCCGCACCCGGCCAGCTCTCGGCCGGTGCCGTTCTCCTCGGCATGGCCGCCGGCCTCGCCGCCGGTGTCGGGCAGGCCTGCCTCTACACCGCGCTGGCCACCGGACCGGCCGCGCTCGCCGCACCGGTCTGCGGGATCGTGTCCATCGCCGTCCCCGTCGCCCACGCCGCCGCCACCGGCGACCCGCTGGACCCCCGGCAGTGGGCCGGTGCCGCCGTCGTCGCCGCCGCGATCGTCGTCCTGTGCGGCCTCGGCACCCGCGCCGACCCGCCCCTGGCGGCCGCCGTCGCCCTCCTACGCCGCCGGCCCGCCGGCGGTGATCGGCCGGTCGGCCACACCGGACCCGTGCCACACCGACCCGGTCATCCGGCTCGTGAGCAGCCCGATCGGGGTCCGTCGGCCGGCGCGGCACAGGCGGTCATCGACCGACACCCGCCGGCCGCTGCCCCGCCCCCGGCACGACCCGGCGGGCGGGGCCGGTCCCGCGAGCTCGTCCTGGCCGCGACCGCCGGCGCCGGGTTCGGCGCCTACACGATCGTGCTGGGGCACGCCCCACCCGGCTCGTCGCTGTGGCCGGTCGTGCTCGCCCACGCCGCGCTCGCCGCCGCCGTCCTCGGCCTGATCCTGGCCGCAGCGCTCCGGCGGCCGGGAGCCCACCGCCAGCCGGCGCACCCCAGGGGCCCCGTGGCGGCGCCGGCCGGTTCCCGGCCCGGGGTGGCGGATACGAAGGCCCTCGTCATGGGCTGGGCCGTCGGCCGGATGCCGGCGTTCGGTCTGGCCGCGGCGCTCGGGGTCGCCGAGGCCGTCGCCGCGGCCGCGACGCTGCTGGCCGCCCGCGCCGACATCGCCGTCACCGCGGCGATCGTCGCCGCCCACCCTGCCGTCACCGTCCTGCTGGCCCGCTACCTCGACCGGCAGACGCTCGGCGCGAGCCGCACCGCCGGTCTCGGCCTCACCTGCATCGGCCTTCTCCTGCTGGCCGGTTGACGGCCGCTCCCGGCTCGACCGACCGCGCCGTGACACGTCATCGAGAAGTGTCCTGATGACGAAAGTCCGCAACATCCTGTTCGAGCTCGAGATCAGGCGGTCCTTGCGAGCAACAAGTGCAAGCACAACAGGAACCACCGAATCCCGAAGGGCGACCTCCGGCTCTTCGTCACCCCTCCCGGCCCGGCCGCCGCGACTATCGATCCGGCACCAGTGCGATGAGCCGCTGTGCACGCCGATCACCCGCGCCGCAGTCGACCAGCACCTGGCCGCCGGCACCCAGCCGACAACGTCGTCGACCGGGAACTGCGCGGCCGCGGGCACCGCCGCCGCGGCGGCCTGCGGGGCTGGACGGTCGACCGGCGAGGCATGGCCGCCCGTTCCCGCGCCCTGCACGACGCCCTGCACGCGGCGCTCGCCGCCGGGCCGGGCGACCTGGTCGACGTTCTCGCCCGGGTCCGAGCAGATGGGGCAAGCAGCCCCGGCCAGTTGCCTTAGCCCTGTGGGGCGAAGAAGAGAAACCAGGCTGTGAGGGATGCGCGTTCAGCCCTCATAAGTGGGGGGTATTTCCGCAAAGAGTAAGTTAATCCCGGTTCGAGCGAAACATGCCTCACCCGATACGTCTTTCACCAGACGAAATCTTGTGTCAAGACTGTCGGAGTGTCCGATTTTTGGTTAGCGTCGCGATTCCTACTTGCCTTCACTGGGAGCTGCAATGGCGTCAGGCCGCCGTGTCCATGGACTGTTCATACGGGGCACCGGTCGCCCGGGCCGCCGGTCAGGCCGTGAGGCCCCAGGACGTGTGAGGATCTTCTCTTCTCCAGGGCGAGTCCTGCTGGCATCCGGGCTGACTGGACTGATGGTGCTGGCGACGGCGCCACCCGTGTTCGCCGCTACGCCGGGCGGGCCATCCGGGGTGGCCACGTGGCGGCTTGAGTCGCAGCGTCCGACGCTCACCGCGGTGGTGTCCGACCCGGACGGTGGGAGCGTGTCCGCGAAATTCTTCGCGCGCACATCGGGCTCCGCGACGTGGAACCTGGTGAACGGGACGAGCGTGGCGGTGGCCTCGGGGGCGCGGGCGCAGCTGACTCTGCCGACGGCGGCGGAGGTCGGTCGCGTCGTCGAGTGGCAGGTCCAGGCGTGTGACGCCACGACGTGCTCGTCGATGTCGGCGTTGCAGTCGGTGGCGATCTCGCCGATGGCGGGCGCCGGGCTGCGGCCGAACGCGACCAGGCTGCCGTTCCAGGTGGCGGACCGGGTCGATGCCACCGTCGATGTCGGCACCGGGAACCTGCGGGTGGTGTCCAGCGATCTGACGTTGCCCGGGGTGAAGCAGGACGTCCCGGTCGGGGTGTCGTACAACAGCGCCGCGGTCGCCGCGGGACTGGCCGGCGTGGCCACCGCTGATGCTCCCTTCGGCTACGGGTGGTCGACCCGTACCGGGTGGGGCGTCCGGTTGGCGGAGGCGGCGGCCCCGGACTCGGCGGTCACCTATTACGGGCCCGAGGGTGTGACCGGGGTCTTCGTGCCCGTGTCGGGGTCCACGACCGCGTACACCTCGCCGGGCGACTTCCGCGCTGACCTGGTCAAGCTGGCCGGCGGCGGGTGGACCCTGACCGAGCGCAGTTCCCGGCAGGTGTCCACCTTCAACGCCGCCGGTGCGTTGACGTCGGTCAAGGACCGCGACGCCAACACCACCACCTACTCCTATGACACCGCCACCCCCGGCAGCCCGCCCACCACGGTCGTCGCCTCTCGCGGGTCGGCGGCGGCGCGGACGGCGACCTACGCCTTCGATCCGTACGGGCGGGTGCTGTCGGTGACGCAGACCAACGGCTCGCTGTCCCGCTCGGTGGCCTTCACCTACACCGGCGGGGACCTGACCAAGATCACCGACGCGGAGGGCCGGTTCACCACGTTCGGCTACTCCGGCCACTACCTGAGCAGCGTGACCAACCCGGCCGGGAAGACGACGTCGTTCGCCTACGACGCGGCGCACCGGGTCACCTCGATCACCCAGGCCAACAGCGCTGCCGGATCGCCGGGGAACAGTGTCACGCGGCTGGCGTATCCGACTTACCGGCAGACGCTGTTGGCCGGTCCGAACACTGACCAGGCGGTGCCGGTCACGTCGGTGCCGCGCACGACGTACACCCTGACCGTGGACGGGCGGGTGTCCGCCGCCACGGACGCCGCGGGCCGGGCCCGTTCGCGGACGTACACGGCGAACTTCGCCACGCTCACCGACACGATCGACTCCGGGACGGGTGCGGCGACCACCACCAACACCTACGGCGCGAACGGCGGGGAGTCGCTGACGGCGTCGAAGGCGCCGACGGGTGCCACCTCCAGCGCCGCGTACGCCAACACCGCGGCGGCGACGAAGTACTCGCCGAGCAGCACCACCGACGACGCCGGCAACCAGTCGACCTACACGTACTCGGGGACCGGCAACCGGCTGACCTCCACGGACTCCAGCGCCGCCCAGGCGAAGGTCACCTACAACGCCGACGGCACGGTGGCGACCGCGACGTCGCCGGCGAACGGCACCAACAGCACGACCTACGGCTACGACACCACCCGGCAGCTGACCTCGATCACCCCGGTCACCGGCTCGTCGCTGGGGTCGCGGGCGTTCACCTGGGACGCCTTCGGGCGCATGGCCACCAGCACCAACGGCCGGGGCGTCACGACGACCTACACCTACGACAAGCTCGACCGCGTCACCAAGACCGCCTTCACCGGTGGTTCGGTCACCACGCCGGACGTCACCTACACCTACGACACCGCGGGCCGGGTCGGCACCCGCACCGACGCCTCGGGCACCACGACCTACGGGTACGACGACCTCGGTCGGCTCACCAGCCGCGGCAGCACCGCCGGCGGCGGGACGATCGGCTACGGCTACGACAAGGCGTCGAACCTGACCTCGGTCACCGACACCCGCGGCACGACGACCTACGAGTTCGACGACTCCGGGGTCCCGACCGCGATGCGCTACCTCCACGACGGCATCACGAAGCTGCTGCTGTTCGGGGTCGACTCCAAGGGCCGGCGCACCGACACCTGGCTGCAGTCCAACGCCACCCACACCACCTGGGCCGCGCGCTCACACACCGACTACACCAGCTCCGGGCGGGTCGCCCGGGTCACCGCCGACACCGGCAGCGGCGACGCCAGCAACACCCGGGTGGTCGACCTGACCTACTGCTACGCCGTCACCGCCACCACGACCACCACCTCCCCGACCTGCTCCACGACGGCCACCAGCGATCGGTCGAAGATCCAGTGGGTCAAGGACGGCATCGCCGGGTCGGCGACGTACTACACCTACGACGGCTCCGGTCGGCTGCTGACCGCCAAGACCGTCTCCAGCAGCGGCACCCAGACCCACACCTACACCTACGACGCCAACGGCAACCGCCGCACCGCCTCCAACGGGACCACCAGCACCAGCCTGACCGTCAACGCGGCCAACCAGGCCACCAACACCGGCTGGGTGCATGACGGCGCCGGCAACCTCACCAGCCACCCCACCAACGGCACCATCACCTACAACGGCGCCGACCAGATGACCAAGGTCGTCAAGGGCTCCAACACCTACAACTACACCTACGCCGGCGCCAGCCAGAACGAGGTCACCCGCCAGGCTGGCCCCAACGCCACCACCGACCTCGTCTACGGCCGCACCGACCCCAACGGGCTCCCGATCATCGAGCAGGCCACCCGCTCAGGGACCTCCGGCGGCAACGGCACCGCCTACATCGAGCACGACCCGGTCACCGGCGAACCCCTGCTGCTACGCACCAGCTCCGGCATGCAGTCGCTCTACATCTACGACGCCAACGCCAACCCCCTGGCGCTGCTCACCTCCGGCTCCTACGTCGCCCTCGCCTCCTCCTTCGACCCGTACGGCGTGGAGACCGTCACCACCGACAGCGGCGGCCTGGGCAGCTACCAGAACCCGTACACCTTCGCCCAGGGTCTGCGGGACCGCGTCACCGGCTGGATCAAGTACGGTCAGCGCTGGTACGACCCCACCAGCGGCCGCTTCACCCAACAGGACACCCTCGATGCCCCCCTCGACCCCACCAACGGCAACCGCTACGCCTACGCCGGCGGCGACCCCATCAACAACATCGACCCCACCGGCCGGAACCCGTTAGACGACTTCGTGAGTAGAGCGGCGAATTGGTCAGCACTGGGTGGCGCTGGCGGGACAACGGTCGGACTTATCGCCGGTCTCGTAATCTGTGGTGCGGGTGGTCCGGTGACTGTAGCTGTGTGCGTTGGAGGGTATGCGGCTCTGGGAACGGCCGCCGGAGTCGCTGGTGGCTTGGCGTTCGGCCTGGGATACGGGATTGCAGTTTGGGGCGAAGGGTGATACTGGACAGCGTGGAGAGACAACTGATGGTCATGAAGATCGCCGTGGTGCTCGTCGGATTCGTGATCCTTGGCTATGTGGTCGGCAAGCTCGACCTCAGTCGCTCGCAGGAGGTGATCGTTTTCGCTGTGCCGCTGGTGCTGTCCGTCGCGTGGGTCATTCGCTACGTTTCCAAGCAGGCTCAAAGTCGCTAATGGCGAAGGACCGCACGCAGAGGATCGATCACGCCGTGCCTGACGTGGTCAATTGTGTGGCTACCATCGCAGCCATCCGCGACCGCCCGCTGACCGGGGCCGGCGCTTAGCCGGTCGTCCCCTGACCGGGCCTTCCCAACCCGGCCGGGGGACGGCCCGGTCAGGCGCACAGCCCTGTCGGCGACGGTGCCGGGATGGTCGGGGCCAAGGACCGACGTCGTCCCCGCACGCTCGGGGTGCTCCGGTCAACCGCCCTTGACGCGCTGGAGCAGAAGTGGTCCCTGCCCGCTCGTCGGGCCGTGTATTGCCGGCCTCGCCACCGCGGCCGGAGGGCTGACAGCGCGAACCCCTGCTGCTGCGCACGAGCTCCGGCATGCAGTCCCTCTACATCCACGACGCCAACGCCAACCCCCTGGCGCTGCTCACCTCCGGCTCCTACGTCGCCCTCGCCTCCTCCTACGACCCCTACGGCGTGGAGACCGTCACCACCGACAGCGGCGGCCTGGGCAGCTACCAGGGCCTGCGGGACCGCGTCGCCGGCTGGAGGGGCTGCCCCGGCTTTGGTTGACTCGGTCGGGTAGGGGCGGTCAGGCCGCGTGAGCGGCTTGTAGGAGTGTCTCGAATTCGATGGGTTGGGCTCGGCTCTATATGGATCGGCGGAGGCCCAGTATTGATGGAAGAATGCGCTCCCTCGGGCGGCGCTTGGTATAATGGGCTAAACTTCTGACCACCTACTTCAAGGCGACTATGATGCTTGATCGGTACGACTCACCGCGG
>CADCTP010000425.1:0-1474 GCA_902805565.1 uncultured Mycobacteriales bacterium | reverse complement strand
GGGCTCAGCCCTAGTATTCATCGGTGGAATTTTGATTGCCTCGGAAAGAGGGTTGAAAGGAGGGTTGATTGGGGGGTTCATGATTGTTTCCTCGGCAATCCTAATCGCATTGGCTGTCAGTGCCTTGAGAAAGCGCTAAGGGTTGTGACTGCTCTGGACCGCGTCGCCGGTTAGACCAATACGCGTAGCGCTGGTACGACCCCGCCCACGCGAACCGCTTTACCCATCCAGGGGCCTCGGTTCGCGTGGGCGGTCTCGCGCGGCCCGATCGACAAGCGGGTGGTGACATGGTCGCCCACTCCCGCGCCGTGCACGACGCCCTGCACGCGGCGCTCGCCGCCGGCCCGCCCAGCCGCCCTGGTCGACGTCCTCGGCCGGGGTCTGGGCCGAAGGGGGCGGAGCAGAGAAGAGAAGGGGTTTCGTAAAGAGTCAGGCTGCGAGGTGGAGGGCCGAAGGACCCAGGACGTCGCCGGGGACAGCGGCTCCTGGTCGGAGAGCCCCCGCAGGTCAACGTAGAGCTGCCCTTCCCGGAACCTGCTCCGCGCCCGGTGCGCCCAGTGCACGGCGAGGGCGGTCTTCCCGCTGCCGGCCGGACCGGTCACCAGGGCGATCCCGGCGGCTGCCCCAGACCCGGCCAGCGGGTGCCCGCTGGCCGGCCGCCGATGGGAGCGCACCGTCCAGTCGGGCGAGGTCGTCGAGGCGCCCGGCGAAGTGCCGGATGTCCGCCGGCAGCTGGGCCGGCCGGCTCGGTGGCCGGCGGCGCGGCAAGGCTGGTCAGCGTGCCTGACCGACCAGGTCCCCGTCGACCCGGTCCTGCGCCACGGCCGCGGCCCCGTCGGCGGCGGTCACCCTGAGCACGCCGACCAGCCGGGGCCACCCGGCCGGGTGGTTGCCGCCGTCCAGGGGCCGCCATCGCGACCGCCAGCTAGCGCTGGTGCTGGATCTGGTGTGGGACCCGCGACGCCCGTCGCGTCGAACAGTTCAGCGTCGACGCCAGGTGACCCCGGCCCGGGCGGCCGCAGTCCGGTGCGGCCCCGCGGCCTTCCCGGCGTCTCCGCACGGCCCCGCGTCATCGGGGGCCCTCCGCACGGCGAACCGGTGACCGCTTGGGCCGGGCAGGTTCAGCCGGCCGGTGGCGGCCGCCGGCCCAGGACCCGGTCGAGGTCCTCCTGGGTGGGGCCGGCCGGCGTGAAGGCGAACAGGTCCGACGGTGTCACGTCCAACGCCGCGGCCAGGCTGAAGACGACGCCGACGCGCACCTCGACCTCGGCGCGTTCGATCCGGCCCACGGTGTGCCGCTTGAGCCCGGCCCGCTGTTCCAGCTCGTCCTGGCGCAGCCCGCGGGCGGTGCGCAGCATCCGCACCCACTCGCCGAGCGCCCGCGTCTCAGCGCTCACCGGCCCGACCTCCCGTGCCCGGTCCGGCGCCGCACCGCAGACCCCTCCAACAGACCACAAATATGGGGTATAGGCTG
>CADCTP010000424.1 GCA_902805565.1 uncultured Mycobacteriales bacterium | reverse complement strand
GGGCCCGGCGGGCAGCCGCACACCGGACCGTGGTGGGTGCTGGCCGGGTGGGCCGGCGCCGCCGACCCGGCCGGCGGGCCCGGCTGCGGGCTGCTGCTGCTGGCCGACGCCGACCCGGGCGCCGGCGAGCTGGCGGTGGCCGCATTCGACTTCTCCCCCGACCCTGGAGGGCACCTGTGACCGAGACCGAGACCCGCCCGGCCACCGCCGGCCGACCGACGCCCACCCCGGCCGCCGGGGTGTACCTCTACCCCGCGTCCTTCGAGCGGGTGATCGCGCTGCTCAACAGCGGGATCGACGGGCTGGCCGCGGACTCGGCGTACACCCGGCTGCACGTGCCGCCGGTGATCGCCCGGGCCACCATCGAGCACGCCGGCTACGTCAACACCTTCCCGCAACTGCTGGGCACCGTGCACTCCTTCGCCGGCACGCCGAAGGAGTGGGCCCGGCTGGCGCCGCTGTCCGACGGCTCCGGCGACTGGCACGCCCAGCAGTCGATCAGTGACGTGGTCCTGCTGCCGGCGGCCTGCTACCCGGTGTACGCCACGCTGACCGGCCGGGACCTGGCCACCGACCCGGCCCTCTTCCACGTGGACGCGACCTGCTTCCGGCAGGAGGCGTCGGCCGAGCCGGGCCGGCTGCGGTCGTTCCGGATGGTGGAGCTGGTCACCGCCGGCTCGCCGGAGCACTGCGTGCGGTGGCGGGCCGGCTGGCTGGAGCGCATCCCGGCCTGGCTGGGCGCGCTCGGGCTGACCGTGTCGGTCGTGGTCGCCGACGACCCGTTCTTCGGCCCCGGCCGCAAGCTGTACGCCGCCGCGCAGCGCATGCAGGAGCTGAAGTTCGAGTTCACCGCGACCGTGGCGCCGGGGATCGTGCAGGCGGTGGCCTCGGCCAACCTGCACAAGGACCACTTCGGCGACGCGTACGGGTTCGCGTCCGGGGACGAGCCGGGGCACACCTCGTGCATGGCGTTCGGGCTGGAGCGGATCGCGCTGGCGCTGATCGAGGTGCACGGCCCGGACCCGGACGGCTGGCCGGAGTCGGTGCTGTCGGTGCTGCGCTGAGCCCGCGGGGCGCCCCGGCCCGGGGCGCCCCCGCTCAGTGCTCCAGCACCATCGCCGAGAACGTGGCGCCCAGGCCGGCCGCGGCGATCAGGTAGGGCCGGCCGGGCACCAGCAGGCCCCGCTCCCGGGCGGTGGCGTGGTTGAGGAAGGCGTCGGCGGCGAAGCTGTGCCCGGTGACCGCCACGTTGTCCAGCAGCACCTTCTCCACCGGGAAGCCGATCCGGCGGGCCAGCTGCCGCCAGGACACCGAGTTCACGTTGTGCGGCAGCAGCAGGCTCAGGTCGGCCAGCTCCAGCCCGGCCTTCGCCACCGCGGAGAGCACCACCTCGGCCAGCGACTCCGGGTACTCCCGCTGGAACCGGGCCAGCAGCACCGGGTCCTCGGCCAGCCGGCCGTCGAAGTCGCCCCGGGACCGGCTGACGTAGGACAGCACCCGGTCCCGCGGCCCGTCCACGGCGACCAGGCAGGCCCCGGCGCCCTCGCCGAACACCGAGGTCTCCGGGACCAGCTCGGCGTCCCGGGTCCAGGTCTTCTCCCCGGCCAGCACCAGCGCCAGCCCGCCCGGCCCGCCGTCGGCGGCCAGCAGCCGGCCGGCCACGTCCACCGCCAGCAGGCTGGTCGCGCAGGCCTGGTGGGTGACGGTGAAGGACACCGCGCGGCGCAGCCCGAGCCGCTGCGCCACCTCCCGCACCGGGTTCATCGGGTACGGCACCGCGACCGGCATCCCGCGGGCGTGCAGCACGTACCGCACGTCGTCGGCCCGGCCGGCCAGCCCGGTCAGCGCGCCGGCCGCGGCGACCAGCAGGTCGACCAGCGACTCGCCGGCCTCCTGCCTGGGCACCGACCCGAGCCCGTGGAACCGGCGGAACACCTTCACCTGGCGCGGCGCGAGCTCCAGCCGCTCCGCCAGGTCCTCGATCGGGACGCTGCGGGCCGGCAGGTGCGCGGCGACCTCGGCGAGCGCGGTCACCGGTCCCCCGCCGGCACCCCGGCCGGCCGGCTCACGCCGGTCGGCGTCCCGGGGGCCAGCACCATCGCGACGGCCACCTCCTCCGTGCCGCGCAGCAGCCGCTCGGTCGCCGGGCGGGTCAGCCGCCGGGTGTCCACGGTCAGGGTCAGCTCGATCGCGCCGGGCACCTCGTCCACGTTCAGGTAGGCGATCTCCTGCGGGAAGCCGGGCTGCCGGTCCCAGACCAGCTCGGTCCGGGCCCGGGCCGCCGCCAGGTCCTCACCGGCCGGGGCGGGGGCCTCGGTGCCGGTGTCCAGCCGGACGCCCTGCCCGCGCCGGTCGTTGAAGTAGCAGGACAGGTCGTACGGCCCGCCGCGGCTGGCGCCGACCTCCTTGGCCATCTCGAACCGGTCCACCGGGTGGTAGTAGGCGTGCTTGTACGCCGACATCGCCGCCTGCCAGGCCCGCCCGATCAGCTCGCCGACGGTGGTGTCGGCCACGTCGACCAGGCAGCTGGCCACCTGCGCCACCGGGGACACCGAGCCGGCCATCCGGGGCCGGAACCGGTTGCTCACCGCCAGCATCATCGCCACCGGGCTCACCCCGGTGACCCGGGCCATCCCCAGCGAGTACGCGCCGAGCAGGATCGGGGAGGTGTCGACGCCGTGCCGGGCCGCCACCGCCTCGACGGCCATCCGCAGCGCGGGCGAGCGGAACCGCAGCGTGTCCCAGTCCGGCGGGCCGGGCTCGGCCGGCTCCGGGAACCGGCGCAGCGGGGTCGAGGCCAGCACGGTGCGGAAGTGCCGCAGCGACGCCTCGCTCTGCCGCCGGGCCGCCGGGGTGCTCTGCTTGGCCGCCAGCTCCAGCGGCTGGATCGCGGTGACCGGCTCGACCGGCTGCCCCGACCGGTGCGCCATCAGGTCGCGGACCAGCGCGCTCAGCCCGTGCGCGTCCAGCGAGGTCTGCAGGTAGACGGCAACGGTGTGGGTGACGGCGCCGCCCCGGGTGACCGCGGCCATCCGGACCGGCCAGTCCCGGCCGTAGTCGAAGGGGTCGGAGACGAACCGGCGGCGGACCTGGTCGGCCACCGCGGCCGGGTCGCCGCCCGCCGGCACCTCGACGACCTCCAGCACGACCTCGCCGGAGCCGACGACCTCCTGCCGGACCGTGCCGTCCGGCTCCACCCGCAGCAGCGTGCGCAGCGCCTGGTGCCGGCTCACCACGAACCGCAGCGACTCGGCCACCTGCTCGACCGTCGTCCCGGCCGGCACCGCGACCGTGCCGCCCAGCGTCTTCGCCTCCCCGTCGGCCTGGAAGGTGCGCCAGGCGGCGCGCTGCCCCCAGGTCAGCTCACCGGTGCCGGCGCCGTCGCCGGCGAACGGCACGACCACCCGCTCGACCGTTGTCCCGTCCATGTCGTCCCCCTGCTCGCTGTCCGCCGCCCAGGCCGTGCCTCCCCCGTGCCCTGCCGTTCCCGCCCCCGTGCCGGCCCGGGTGCGGCGACGCCGCCGACCGGACCGCCGCCCCCCGCTCAGCCGTGCAGTGCCGCCTCCACCAGCGCGCCCTCCATCGCCAGCAGGAGCGCCCGCGCGTCCTCCCGGCCCAGGTGGTGGCTGTCCGCGCACACCGTCCAGTCCACCGCGTCCGGCACGTCGTTGACGTGCACGAACATCCGGTGGTCGAAGCGCTCCAGCTCCCGGTCCAGCCGGGGCGCGGCGCTGCCCAGGGACTTGCGGAGGTCCGCCTCGGTCGGCACCGGGCCGCCGTCGTCGTGCGCCGCCACCCGCCGCCGGTCGTTGTAGAACACGTCGACGTCGACGTCCTCCGCCCGGTCCCGGTCGACCCGCTCGTAGACCTGGTCCAGTTGCAGCGGGTCGTAGTAGGCGTTCTTCGCCGCCCGCACGGTCTCCTGCTGGGCCCGCGCGGCCACCTCGACCAGCGGCGCGCCGGACAGCGGCACGACCAGCAGCGAGGACTGGGCCAGCGGGGTCACCAGGTCGGCCAGCCCGGGCCGGAACCGGTTGCTCACCAGCACCTGCAGCACCGCCGGGTCGGTGCCGGCGACCCGGCACAGCCCGACCGCGCAGGCGGCCAGCAGCAGCGGCCGGGTCCGCAGCCCGCTGCGGGCGGCGAGGATGCGTACGGCGTGCAGCGCGGCGACCGAGGTCAGGCCGAGCTCCTGCCAGCGCGGCACCCGGCGCCGGGCCGAGCCGGGCAGCCGGCGGGCCGGGATCAGGCGGAGCATGTGGTCCCAGTGCCGCAGCGAGGCGGCGCTCTGCCGCACCCCGGCCGGCTGGCGCTGCCGGCGCGCCAGCTCCAGCGCGGTGGTGCCGGCCACCGGCGCCGGCGACCGGCCGGTGTCCGGGTC
Organism: uncultured Mycobacteriales bacterium; assembly: GCA_902805565.1. Taxonomy (GTDB): domain Bacteria; phylum Actinomycetota; class Actinomycetes; order Mycobacteriales; family CADCTP01; genus CADCTP01. The sequence goes on along the minus strand of CADCTP010000424.1, from coordinate 6,746 downwards.
CATCGTGGCGAGGTCGGCGATCAGCACGTCCAGCCCGTGCATGTCCAGGGCGAGGTGGCAGTAGACGGCGACCAGGCGCCGCGGCTCGCCGCCGACGGTGACCACGCCCATCCGGACCGGCCACTCCACGGTGTAGTCGAAGGGCGTGTCCTCCCAGCGGGCGCGCAGCCGGTCGGCGACCACGCCCGGGTCCTCGGTGCCGGCCTCCAGCACGGTCAGCACGGCCTCGCCGGCCGCCGCGATCTCCTGCCGGGGCATCGGCTCGGGGCCGGGCAGCAGCCGGGTCCGCAGCGACGGGTGCCGCGCCGTCGCGAAGGCCAGCACCCGCCCCGCGGCCGCCACGGTGAACCCGGGCGGCAGCGGGCTCACCCCGCCCAGCGGCAGCGAGGAGGCGGTCGTCACCATCGCCCGCCACAGGCCCTGCTGGGCCCAGGTGAGCTCGCCCACGCCGGCACCGGTCCCGGCGAAGGGGACCACGACCCGTTCCGTCACGCTCAACCGCCGCTCTTGAGGACCTTCTGCACGGCGACGGCGAGCTGCTCCCGGCTCGGCTGCATCGCCAGGTCCAGCTGCGGCAGGGCGCCGAGGACCGCGCCGTCCGGGCGGGTCACCCGCACCGGCGGGGCCACCAGGGCCATCTCCTCGGCCGCGGTGGCGAGGATCTCGCCGGCCAGGCCGCAGGTCCGGTTGGCGTCGTCCACCACGACCAGCCGGCCGGTCTTCGCCACCGAGGCGGCCAGCGCCGCCCAGTCGAACGGGAAGACCGTCCGCGGGTCGAACACCTCCACCGACACCTCGCCGGCCAGGTCCTCGGCCACCGCCAGCGCGTCGTGCACCAGGTGTCCGATCGCGACCACGGTGACGTCGGTGCCCTCGCGGTGGATCCGGGCCTCGCCCAGCGGCACCGGCCGCAGGTCGGCGGCGTAGTCGACGTCCTCGCGGACGCCCAGCGCGGCGATCGGCCCGAAGAACACCACCGGGTCGTCGTCCCGGATCGCCGACAGCAGCAGCCCGTACGCGTCGGTGGGGGTGGCCGGGACCACGGTCTTGACGCCCATGTGCGCGAAGAGCCCGTACGGCTGGTCGGAGTGCTGGCCGCCCCACTCCCGCCGCCAGCCGGCCGAGGGCAGCAGGTAGGTGACCGGGACGGACACCTGCCCGCCGCTCATCTGGGCGAACTTCGCGGCCTGGTTGGTGATCTGCTCGAAGACCAGCAGCAGCAGGAACGGGATCTGGAACTCCACCACCGGCCGCATCCCGGCCATCGCGGCGCCGGTGGCGAAGTTGGTGAAGCCCTGCTCGGACAGCGGGGTCTCCACGATCCGGTCCGGGCCGAACCGCTCCAGCAGGCCGTGCGTGGTGTTGGTCAGCGCGTGGTTGACGTCCTCGCCGAGCAGGAAGACGTCGGGGTCGCGGGCCATCTCGTCGCCGAGCGCCCGGTTGACCGCCTTGATGTAGGAGATCTTCGGCATCAGGACACTCCCGGCCTCGTGGTCATCCCGGTCGCGTAGAGGTGCGCCATGGCCTCGGCCGGCTCCGGCCGCGGGCTGGCCAGGGTGAAGGCGACCACCTCGTCGAGCAGGTCCTCCACCTCGGCGTCGATCTTCTCCCGCACCGCCGCCGGCACCCGGGCCGCCTGGATCTCCAGCGGATCCCGCTCCTTCCAGGCCGCGACCTCCTCCGGATCGCGGTAGCGCAGCCGCACGCCGCTCTCGAAGGTGTGGTGGCCGTGGTAGCGGTACGTCGAGCACTCGATCAGGCTGGGCCCGCCGCCGCCGCGGGCCCGGGCGACCGCCTCGGCGGTGGCGTCCCGGACCGTCTCCGGGTCCTGGCCGTCGATGGTCACCGACGGGATGCCGAACGCCTCGCCGCGGCCGGTGATCGTGCCGGCGACCGCGGCCCGCACCGGCAGCGTGGTGGCGTAGAGGTTGTTCTCGCAGACGTAGACCACCGGCAGCCGCCACAGCGAGGCCAGGTTGAGGCCCTCCAGCAGCGCGCCCTGGCTGACCGCGCCGTCACCGAAGAAGCAGGCGACCACCCGGTCCTCGCCCCGCTTGGCCGCGGCCCAGGCCACCCCGGCGGCGATGGCCGCGCTGTGCCCGACGGTGCCGGTGGCCCCGACCACCCCGGCGTCCGGGTCGGACGGGTGGAAGGAGCCGCCGCGGCCGCGGTCGATGCCGGTGGCCCGGCCGGCCATCTCGGCCATCAGCCGGCGCGGGTCGGTGCCCTTGGCCAGCAGGTGTCCGTGGCCGCGGTGGCTGGACAGGATCCGGTCGTCCGGCCCGAGTGCCGCGCACACCCCGGCCGCGACGCCCTCCTGCCCGATGCACGGGTGGATGCCGCTGCCGATCTCGCCGGCCTTGACCAGCTCGAGCGCGCGCTCCTCGAAGCGTCGGATGACGCGGACCGTACGGTAGAGATCCTCGCTCGGCACGTGTCCCCCAACTCTCCCGCCGCAGCTCGACGGGTGCCGTCGACAGGCGTCCCTGCCTGCGCGAACGGACAGACGACACACTAAACGGGCACAGGTACGACGGCAATGGCAGACACTGCCCCGAACCACTCGGGACCGGAACGGATGGGAGCCGCGGATGGCGGTCGTACGGCTGGAGCTGCCCGGGCCGGCCGACGAGGGTGACCTCGGCGACTGGGCGGAGGCGGCCCGCGCGGTCCTGCCACCGGACGTCTGGGGTTACCTGCAGGGCGGCGCCGGGGCGGAGCGGGCGCTGCGGGCCAACCGGGCCGCGTACGACCGGGTGGCGCTGCTGCCGCGGTTCCTGGTCGACGTCTCCGCCGTGTCGCCGGCGACGTCGGTGCTCGGGGTGGACTGGGCGGTGCCGTTCGGGGTGGCGCCGATGGCGTACCACCGGCTGGCGCACCCGGAGGGCGAGGTCGCCACGGCGGCGGCCGGGCTGGGCGGGGCGTTCGTGTCCAGCATGTTCGCCAGCCGGTCGTTCGCCGACGTGGCCGCGGCGACGACCGACCCGCGCTGGCTGCAGCTCTACTGGCTGCGGAACCGGGACGCGCTGGCCGACGTGGTGGCCCGGGCCGAGGAGGCCGGCTTCGGCGCGCTGGTGCTCACCGTGGACGCGCCCCGGGTGGCCGCCCGGCCCCGGGACAGCCGGTCGGCGTTCGCGCTGCCGGACGACGTACGGGCGGTGAACGTCGACCCGGCGGTGATGGACGCCGCGCACACCTCGACCGCCGGCGCCTCGGCCATCCAGGTCCACTCCCGGCAGCGCTTCGACGCCTCGATCACCTGGGCGGACCTGCCGTGGCTGCGGGAGCGGACCACGCTGCCGCTGCTGCTGAAGGGGATCCTCACCGCGCACGACGCCCGGCTGGCCGTCGAGCACGGCGTGGACGGGGTGGTCGTGTCCAACCACGGCGGCCGGCAACTGGACGCGGCGGTGCCCAGCCTGGACGCGCTGCCGGCGGTGGTGGCCGCGGTGCCGCCGGGCTACCCGGTGCTGCTGGACGGCGGCGTGCGGCGGGGGTCGGACGTGTTCGCCGCGCTGGCGCTGGGGGCGCGGGCGGTGCTGATCGGCCGGCCGGTGCTGTGGGGGCTGGCCGCCGGCGGGCAGGCCGGCGCGGCCGCGGTGCTGGCGCTGCTGCGCGACCAGCTGGAGGAGACAATGATCCTCTCCGGCCGGCCCACCATCCCGTCCATCGACAGCACGGCCGTGACCGTGCGGCCGAACGGCTGGTCCGGATGAATCCAGATGTGTGAAAATCACACGCATGGACAAGCAGGCGCTCGGCGCCCGCATCGCTCGCGCCCGTGAAGAGGCCGGCATGACCCAGGACGGCCTCGGTAACACGGTGCACCTGGACCGGACGGCGATCAGTCGGCTGGAGAAAGGTGAACGCAAGCTCAGCGTCCTGGAGCTCGTCGCTGTCGCCCAGGCGTTGGGTAGGCCGTTGGCGTACTTCGTCGACGATCCCGTCCCGGCGGCGGTCAGCCGGCGCGCCGATGCCGCGCAGGCGCACGAGACCACCCGCCTGCTCGACGCGGAGATCGAGGACTTTGCAGCGGACGTCCGCATACTGGTGGACCTGGGCTTGATCTCCCCGATCGAACGGCCGGCGGATGCCCGGACGCCGGCCGACCATGACGACACGGAGCGGCTGGCCCGAGACCTGCGGCAGCATCTCGGTCTCGCGGCCGATCCGATCGACGACCTCGGCGCGACGTGCGAGCGGCTGGGCCTGTACACCTTCTCCGCGGCTCTCGGGGTCGGCGGCGCGGACGGCGGGTGCGTGGAGGTCGGCGACGAGCGGCGCGCAGTCGGGGCCGCCGTGATAAACGGTGAGGCGCCCGGCGGCCGGCGCCGGATGACGCTGGCGCACGAGCTCGGGCACTGGGTCTGCGGTGACGCCTACGACCGGCAGGCGTCGGCCGACAGCGAGCGGATGATCTCGTCGTTCGCCATCCACTTCCTCGCGCCACGGGCGGGCGTCACCGCGGTGTGGCACCGGCACGCCGACTGGTCGAACCGGGATCGGGCGCTCGCCGTCGGAGCGTCGTTCCGGCTCAGCTGGTCGGCCAACCTCGGGCAGCTGATGAACCTCGGGCTCCTGGGTCGCGAAGAATTCCGGGCGCTGAATGCCGATGAGCCTCACGCCGGCGACTACCTGCGGCTTGGTGGCCTGCGCTGGCAGGAGGAGCTCGCCCGCCCGTACGTCTCTCCCGGGTTCACCGCGGCGTGCTTGAACGGCTACGTGTCGGGCCGGCTCACCGCGGCACGGACCATGGAGCTCCTGCGGGGGACTCTTCCCGCCGGCGAGCTGCCTCACCCGGAGGCTTCCTCCGACCACCTCCGGAGGTCGTTCGAAGGGCACGATGATGCATGACCGCCGCCGTTGGGTGATGGACACCAGCGCCTACATCCATCTGTGCCGCGCCGGCCATGCTTCTCTCATCGAGGCGCTCGCCCCGGACGGCATCGTCCTGGTGCCCGCCGACGTGAGCACCGAGATCGACCGGGGTCGTGACCGGCACCAGGGGACGCCGCCCGTGTCCGCCGTCGGGTGGGCGGAGCTCGTGGTCCTGTCCGAGCCCGAGATCTGGACCCAACTTCAGGTCAAGGCACAGTTGGCAGGACGGCCCGCCGACCACCTCGGTGAGTGCGCGGTGATTGCCGTCGCCCGCCACCGGGATCTGGTCGCCATCCTGGACGACCGTGCGGCCGTCGCGCAGGCAGACCTTCTCGGCGTCGCCAGCCGTGACACGCTGTGGATCGTCGTCGAGGCATACAAGGAACTCTTCGACCGGGACCGGGATCGTGCCGCCAAGGTCGTGGACGATCTACTGGCGACCGGCATGTATCTCCCGGTCACATCGGGCGACAGCCTTTTCTCCTGGGCGTACGAGCAGGGACTGCTGCCCTGACGCCTGGGTCAGCCCGAGCGGGACCGGAGGAAGGCGGCCAGCCGGCGGACGCCCTCGTCGACCTGGGCCGGCTCGACGTAGCTGCAGGACAGCCGGAGCTCGTGGGTGCCGCCGCCGTCGAGGTAGAACGGCGCCATCGGCGTCCAGAGCACGCCGTACCGGCGGGCCGAGACCTCCAGCGCGGCCTCGTCGGCGACGAACGGGACCCGGACGACGACGAAGAAGCCGCCGCCCGGCGCGTTCCACCGGACGCCGGCGGCCGGGTCGGGGAACGCCGCCGCCAGCCCGGCCAGCAGTCGCTCCATGTTGGACCGGTAGAACGCGATCGTGGCGGCGTTGGCCGGGCGCAGCCGGCAGTCGTGCCGGACCAGCAGCCCGCCGATCGCGGCCTGCGCGATCGACGGCGTGTTCACCGTGGTCATGCTCTTGATCTTGGCCAGCTCGTCGGCCAGCAGCGTGACCGTGCCGTCCGGCCAGCGCACCGGCTGGTCGGCCAGCACGTAGCCGACCCGGGCGCCGGGGAAGACCGTCTTGGCGAACGACCCCAGGTAGAGCACCCGGCGCTCGGTGTCCAGGGACTTCAGCGTCGGGCGCAGCGCGTCGTCCCGGCCGAAGAACCCGTACGGGTTGTCCTCGATCACCAGCAGGTCCTGCTCGGCCGCGACCGCCAGCAGCCGGCGCCGGGCCGCCACGGTCATGCTGGCGCCGGAGGGGTTGGCGAAGTCGGGCACCACGTAGAACGCCCGGGGCCGGCGCCCGCCCGCCCGGACCCGGCGGGCCACCGCGGCCACCGCCTCCGGGTCCGGGCCCTCCGGCCCCTCCGGCACCGGCTCGACCGCCACGTCCAGCAGCCGGGCGGCGCCGGTGATGCCGACGTAGCAGGGCGAGCTGACCAGCAGCACGTCGTCCGGGCCGGCGGCCAGCGCGCGCACCGCGAGCAGCATCCCCTCCTGGGCGCCGACGGTGACCACCACCGCCTCCGGCGGGACGTGCAGGTCCTCGTCGTTGGCGACCGTCCGGGCGACCAGGGCGTGGATCTGGCCGGCGGTCCGGCCGTACTGGAACAGCGCCTCGCGGACCTTGTCCGGCGGCATCGTCTCCCGCAGGTACGCCGTGTACGCGGCCAGGTCGCCGGTCACCCGGTCCGGGTCGAACAGCCCCTCGTACGGCCGGCCGGGGGCGAAGGAGATCGCGTCGGGGAACCGCAGCGTCACCTCGTTGAGGAAGGTCATCGCCGACAGCAGCGGGTCGGCCAGCGAGCCGTGCAGCTCGGCGCCGGCCAGGACCACCCCGCCGGCGCCGTCGCCGAACCTGGACCCGGCCCCGGCGGACGGCCCCGCGGACGGCCCCGCGG
>CADCTP010000423.1 GCA_902805565.1 uncultured Mycobacteriales bacterium | reverse complement strand
AGCCCGGCGTCCCGGGCGGCCGGCTCCGCGCAGCGCAGGTCTACCTCGGCCAGCGGCCAGCCCGCGGGCCCGTCGACCTGCTGGGCCGGGCCGTCCGGCCCCGGCACGATCCGGGTCCGCAGCGCCTCGTGCCGGGCGACCACGCCGTCCAGGCCGGCCCGCAGCGCCGCGGCGTCCAGCGGGCCGGTGAGCACCAGCCCGGTGACGACGTTGTGGTACGCGTCCTGTGCCGGCACCGGGTGGTGCAGGCACAGCGCCTCCTGCGCGAAGGACAGCGGCAGCGGGCCGGACCGGTCCACCACCGGGATCTCCGGCGCGGCCGGGGCCGCCCCCGCCGACAGCCGGTCGGCCAGGTACGCGGCCACCGCCGCGACGGTCGGCCCGGCGAAGAAGTCCCGCAGCGGCAGCCGGACCCCGTGCGCGGCCCGGACCTCGGCGGTGAACTTCGTCGCCAGCAGCGAGTGGCCGCCGAGGGCGAAGAAGTCGTCGTCGGCACCGACCTGCGGCACGCCGAGCAGGTCACCCCACAGCCGGGCGACCGACCGCTCCAGGTCGGTGCGCGGCTCGACGAAGCCGGCCCGGGGCTGCGGGCCGGCGACCGCCAGGTCCGGCAGCGCGGCCCGGTCGACGGTGCCCAGCGGGGTCAGCGGCAGCGCCGGGAGCAGCGCGTACGCCGCGGGCACCGCGTGGTCCGGCAACCGGTCCCGCAGGTGGGCGGCCAGGTCGGCCGCGGCCGGCGGGGTGTCCGGGTCGACCGGCACGACGAAGCCGACCAGCCGGGTGCCGGCGTCGCCGCCGCGGGCGGTCACCGCCGCGTCGGCGACCAGCTCGTGCCCGGCGAGCGCGGACTCCACCAGGGCCGGGTCGACCCGGAAGCCGCGGACCCGCGGCAGGTCCTGGGGCGGGCTCAGCAGCTCGATCGATCTGTCGGGGCGCCAGCGGCCCCAGGCCCCGCTGCGGCGCCCGCCGACGTGCAGCTCACCGGGCACGCCGACCGGCTGCGGCTGCAGCAGCCGGTCCAGCACCCGTACGTCGGTGCCGGGCAGCGGCCGCCCGGAGAGCAGCTCCGCCGGCCCGGAGGCGTCCCACAGCTCGACGCCCAGCTCGGCGGCCAGCTCGCGCAGGTGCTCCGGCGGCGCCTCGCCGAGGCAGACCAGCCGCCGCAGCGGGCCGGCACCGAGGTCCCGGAGCACCGCGGCGAGCAACGCCGGACCCGCGTGCAGCACGGTGACCTGCTCGGCGGCGACCAGGTCGGCCAGCGCGGCGGGGTCGGGTGCGCGGTCGGCCCGGTGCCCGGCCCCGGCGAGGTCGACCTCGACCCCGTCGGCCCGCAGCGCGGCCACCCGGGTCCGGTCGACCCGCAGGTCCGGGACCGGGGTGCCGTCCAGGCCGCGACCGGCGGCCAGCAGCGCGGCCCGCTCGTCGGCGGACAGCAGCGGCAGCGCGCCGATCGCCCGGTCCGGCCCCTCGGCCGCCGCCCGCACCAGCCGGACGAACATGCCGGCGAACCGCTCGGCGGTCGCCCGGTCGAACAGGTCGGTGCTGTACTCCAGCCGCCCCCAGACGGTGTCCCCGTCCTCGAACAGGTCCAGCAGCAGGTCGAACTCGGCCTTGGTGGCGGCCAGCGGGATCGGCTCCACCCGCACCGAGCCCGCGGTCCAGGCCGGGAACGGCACGTTCTGGTACGACACCAGCACCTGGAACACCGGCGTGGTCGCCATCGACCGCTCCGGCTGCAGCGCCTCCACCAGGTGCTCGAACGGGATCGCCTGGTGCTCGTACGCGGCCACGCAGACCGCGCTCACCCGGCGCAGCAGGGCCCGGAACGACGGGTCGCCGCCGAGGTCCGTACGCAGCGCCACGGTGTTGACGAACGGCCCGATCAGCGGCTCCAGCTCGACCAGCGGCCGGTTGGCGACCGGGGTGCCGACGACGACGTCCTCGGTGCCGGACAGCCGGTGCAGCAGCACCTTCGCGGCCGCGGCGAGCACCATGAACAGGGTCGCCCCCTCGGCCCGGGCCAGCTCCCGCAGCCGGGCCACCAGCGGCGCCGGCAGCTCGACCGGCACCGACGAGCCGCGGTACGTCTTGCGGGCCGGCCGGGGCCGGTCGGTGGGCAGGCCCAGCTCGGCCGGCACCCCGGCCAGCTGCCCGGACCAGTACGCCAGGTCGGCCTCCCGGCCCGCCGCCGCGGTCTCCTGCTGCCAGGCGGCGACGTCGGGGTACTGCACCGCCAGCTCCGGCAGGTCGTTCGGCCGGCCGGTCAGCAGCGCGCCGTAGCCGGCGATCAGCTCGCGCATGAGCACGCCCATCGACCACCGGTCGGAGACCAGGTGGTGCATGGTGAGCAGCACGACCGCCTCGGCCGGGCCGGTCCGCAGCAGCTCGACCCGGAACAGCGGGCCGGCGCCGAGGTCGAACGGCCGGTCGGCCAGCGCGGCCTGCCGGCGGCGCACCTCCGCCTCGACCGCGCCCGGCGGCAGGTCGAGCAGGTCCACCGTGCGGACCTCGGCCCGCAGGTCGGGGCGTACCCGCTGCACCGGCCGGCCGCCGTCCTCGACGAACACCGTGCGCAGCGACTCGTGCCGGCGGACCACCTCGGCGCAGGCGCCGGCGAGGACGTCCGGCCGGAAGTCGCCGTGCACCCGCAGCGCCGCCGCGATGACGTACGCGGAGCCGTGGCCGGCGAGGTGCTCCAGGAACCACAGCCGGCTCTGCGAGTCGGTCAGCGGCACCGGCGCCGCCGGGTCGGGCCGCCGGGGCACCGTGGGGCCCGCGGACCGCTCGATCCCGCGCTCCCGCAACCGCGCCGCCAGCAGCTCCTGCCGCCGGCCGGACAGCCGGAACCGGCCGGGCGCGGTCACCCGCGGCTCCCGTCGGTCGCGCCGGACAGCGCCTGCTCGACCTCGTCGTCGGACAGCGCGTCCAGCTCCAGCAGCAGCTCGGCGGTCCGCGCCACCTCGGCGCCGCGGCCGGCCTCGGCCAGGGCCCGGGACAGCGCGGCCACCGTCGGCCCGGCGAACAGCCGGTGCAGCGGCACGTCCACCCCGAAGGCCTCCCGCACCCGGGCCATCACCTGGGTGGACAGCAGCGAGTGCCCGCCGAGGGCGAAGAAGTCGTCCAGCACGCCGACCCGGTCCAGCCGCAGCGCCTCGGCCCAGATGCCGGCGACGACCGTCTCCACCGCGTCCCGCGGGGCGACGTACGCCGCCGCCAGCTCGCGGCGGCTGCTGTCCGGGGCCGGCAGCGCGGCCCGGTCCAGCTTGCCGTTCGGGGTCAGCGGCAGCGCGTCCAGCACCACGTACGCCGCGGGCAGCATGTAGTCCGGCAGCCGCCCGGCCAGCCCGGCCCGCAGCGCCGGGAGCAGCCGGCGGGCCCGGCGGCGGGCGGCGCCGTTGACGTACGCCTCCCACGGCCGCGGCGGGACCTCCGGCGGCGCCGGCAGCGGGGCGACCGGCTCGCCGTCGGCGCCGAGCCGGCGGGCGACCAGGCCGTACGCGCCGTCCGGGCCGTGCCCGCACCAGTCCGGGTCGATCCGGTAGCCGGGGACGACCAGCTCGTCCGGGTCGACACCCCCG
>CADCTP010000422.1 GCA_902805565.1 uncultured Mycobacteriales bacterium | reverse complement strand
TCGTCGGGGCTCCTCGGGCAGGGTCGGGCCGCCCGGCACGGCGGCGCCGTACGGGCAGGGAGTTCGGGCAGACAGGGCGCGGGTCGGGACGGCCGCGGGTCGAGGGGCCGCGGGTCGGGTGGGGCGCGGGTCAGGGGGCGAGCGGGAGCAGGACGGCGATCCGGCAGCCCGGCCCGTCCCGGCCGGCCGGGACCGGCGCCGGGTCGAGCACGGCCACCGTCCCGCCGTGCAGCTCCACCGCCCAGCGGGCGATCGCCAGGCCCAGCCCGGTGCCGCCGTCGCTGGCGCCGGTCGGCTCGCCGCCGGTGAAGCGGTCCAGCACCCGGGTGCGCTCGGCCGGCGGGATGCCGGTGCCGGAGTCGATCACCTCGAACCGGGCCCGGTCGGCCTCCCGGTCGGCGGTCAGCAGCACCGTGCCGCCCGGCGGGCTGTGCCGGGCCGCGTTGTCCAGCAGGTTCGCGAAGACCTGCTGCAGCCGGCGCGGGTCGGCGGTGACCGACCCGAGCGCCGGCGAGGTCCGTACGGCGAAGACGACGTCCCGGCCGCAGCCGGCCGCGGTCACCTCGGCCTCCCGCACCACCCCGGCGAGGAACTCGGCCACGTCCACCGGCACCGGGGCCAGCTGCACCACCCCGGCCTCCAGCCGGGACAGGTCCAGCAGCTCGGTGACGAGCAGGCCGAGCCGCTCGGACTGGGCCAGCACGGCGCGCAGCCGGGCCGGGTCCGGCTCGGTCACGCCGTCCACCAGGTTCTCCAGCAGCCCCTGCAGCGCGGTGATCGGGGTGCGCAGCTCGTGCGACACGTTCGCGATCAGCTCCCGGCGCTGCCGGTCGGCCGCGGCCAGGTCGCCGGCCATGTGGTTGAACGCCCGGGCCAGCTCGCCGACCTCGTCCCGCGACGTCGAGTCGATCCGCCGGGTGTAGTCGCCGCGGGCCATGGCCCGGGCGGCCGCGGTCATCTGCCGCAGCGGCGCGGTCATGCCGTGCGCGAGCACCTGGGAGGTGACCAGCATCAGCAGGATCGCGGTCGCCGAGGTCCGGTACGGGATCCAGCCGATCTTGTACCGGAAGTACGACAGCCCCACCGCCCCGGAGCAGACGAGCAGGATCCCCAGCTTCAGCTTGATCGAGCGCACCGGGTCCAGCGGCCGGGGGAGCAGGTCGACCAGGCGGGTCACGGCCGGACGTCCAGCGCGTACCCGACGCCGTGCACGGTCCGGATCAGGTCCGGGCCGAGCTTGCGGCGCAGCGCCTTGACGTGGCTGTCGACGGTACGGGTGCCGCTGCCGCCGTCCGACCAGCCCCACACCGCGGCCAGCAGCTCGTCGCGGGGGTGCACCCGCCGGGGCCGGGCGGCCAGGTGGGCCAGCAGGTCGAACTCGGTCGGGGTGAGGTGGGCCTCGGCCCCGTCCCGGCGGACCCGCCGCTCGGCCCGGTCGATCTCCAGGTCGCCGACCCGCAGGACCGGCTCGTCCGGCCGCTCGGCCGCGGCCGCCCGGTCCTGCCGGCGCAGCAGCGCGTGCACCCGGGCCGCCAGCTCCCGCAGCGAGAACGGCTTGGTCAGGTAGTCGTCCGCGCCGACGGCCAGGCCCACCAGCAGGTCGGTCTCGTCGTCCCGGGCGGTCAGCATGAGCACCGGGACCGGCCGCTCCGCCTGGATCCGCCGGCAGACCTCCAGCCCGTCGAAGCCCGGCAGCATCACGTCCAGCACCACCAGGTCCGGGCGCTCCCGCTCGAACGCCGCCACCCCGGCCGGGCCGTCGGCGGCGGTCCGCACGGTGAAGCCCTCGGCCCGCAGCCGGTCGGCGACCGAGTCGGCGATCGTCCGCTCGTCCTCCACGATGAGGATCCGTCGCTCGTCCACGCCCGGAACTGTAGGCAGCCGCTGTGGAGGGAGCCGGGGGACGATGTGAACGATCTGTGCAGATCGTCAGGCCCGCGCGGTCACCCGCGGCCGGTCACGGGCCGCCGCGCCAGTGCTCGATGCGGTGGTGGTCGGCGGTGAAGCCGTGCTCCACCCCCCACAGCACGGCCTGGGTGCGGCTGGCCACGCCGATCTTGCGGTAGACGGTCCGGATGTAGGACTTCACCGTGTTCGGGCTGAGGAAGGTCAGCTCGGCGACCTGCGCGTTGCTCATCCCCTGGGTGATCAGCGCGAGGATCTCCGCCTCCCGGTCGGTGAGGCCCTCGGTCCGGCCGGGCCAGTCCAGCCCGGGCGCCGTACGGGCCCGCGGCGGGGCGTCGCTGATCACCACCTCGCCGGCGTGCACGGCCTCCAGGGCGGCCACCAGCTCCCGGCCGGACAGCGTCTTGGACAGGTAGCCGTGCACGCCCTGCGCCCGGGCGTTCTCGATCAGCGTGGGGTGGAAGTTCCAGGTGTAGACGACGACCCGGCGGGCCCGGGGGTTGGCCACCAGGGTGCTGATCTCGTCGCGGTCGGACTCGGGCTGGGCGAAGTTGTCGTAGAGCACGATGTCGACGGCGTCCTCGACGCCCTCGTTGGCGTCGATCTCGTAGATCAGGACCCGGTCCCGGTAGCGGTCCAGCATCCGGGCCACGCCCTCCAGCACGACGTCGTAGTCGTTGACCAGCGCGACGGCGATCGGGGGCGGGGGCACGGGAGGACCGTACCCCCCGTAGGGGTGTAGTGGGCCCACCCCAAGGGTGGTTTCGTCTAGCCCAGGCCGCCGCGTCGCCGACGCCATCCCGGAGAGGGGTTGCCGTGCCCGCCCAGGACGCCCCGAACGCCCAGGACGCCCCGAACGCAGACCCCCGCCCCCACCCCGCCGACCCGGATCCCGACGGCCCCGGCGACGCCGAGCTGATCGCCGCGGTCCGCGCCGGCTCCGCCGACGCGTACGGGGTGCTCTACCGCCGGCACCTGGCCGCGGCCCGGGCGCAGGCCCGGCAGCTGGCCGGCTGCCCGGCCGAGGCCGACGACCTGGTCGCCGAGGCGTTCACCCGGCTGTTCACCATGCTGCGCGACGGTGGCGGGCCGGACACGGCGTTCCGGGCGTACCTGCTGACGGTGTTGCGGCACATCCGGTACGACCGGGCCCGCCGGGACCGCCGGGTGCAGCTGTCCGACGACATGACCCGGCACGACCCGGGCGTGCCGTGGCGGGACACCGCGCTCGACGGGTTCGAGTCGGGGCTGGCGACCCGGGCCTTCGCCCGGCTGCCCGAGCGCTGGCGGACGGTGCTGTGGCGGACCGAGGTCGAGCAGGAGACCCCGGCCGAGGTCGCGCCGCTGCTCGGCCTGACCCCGAACGGCGTCTCCGCGCTGGCCTACCGCGCCCGCGAGGGGCTGCGGCAGGCGTACCTGCAGGAGCACCTCGGTCCGCGGGTGCCCGACCCGGCCGGCGGACCGGACGGGCACGACGCCACGGTCGGCCGGCTCGGGGCGTGGTCCCGCGGCGGCCTGACCGCCCGGCAGCGGGCCGAGGTCAACGCCCACCTGGCCACCTGCCCGCCCTGCCGGGCGCTGGCCGACGAGCTGGCCGAGGTCGGCGGCGGGCTGTGCCGGACCGCGGCCCCCCGGCCGGCCCGCGCGGCCAGCTGAGCCCGTCCCGGTCGCGGCC
>CADCTP010000421.1 GCA_902805565.1 uncultured Mycobacteriales bacterium | reverse complement strand
CCGGACGCCGCCGACCTGCTCGCCGCCGAGGACGCCCTCGCCTGATCCTGGGGTCCCGGGCCCGGTCCCTCGACCGGCGGGCCGGGGGCGGGAGGCCAGCGGCGGGCGGGCCGGCCCGGCGGGCAGACGGGCGGGTGACCGACGGTCGGGTCAGCGGCGGTCGGCGGCCCGGCGGGCGGCCTGCCGGGAGAGGACCACGCCCAGCACGCCGAGCAGGATGCCGACGGCGCAGGTCCACATCCAGGTGCCGTCGCCGCGGACCAGCCCGACGACGAAGGCCACCACCCAGATCCCGGTGCCGATCGCCACGAGCCGGGGGGTGTCCGCCTCCAGGGCCGGCGGGGTCGGCCGCATCCGGCGCCCCCCGGTTTCCGGCAGGTGACGCCCCGAAACAGTCCGGGGTGGTGGATCGACCGGCTCGGGCACGTACGTCAGGCTAGCGGCCGTGACGACCTCCGCCGCCCCCCGCACCGGCGCAACCGCGCTGGACCGCTACTTCGGCATCACCGCCCGCGGCTCCACCGTCCGCCGCGAGGTCCGCGGCGGGGTGGTGACCTTCATGACGATGGCGTACATCGTCGTGCTCAACCCGCTGATCCTCGGCCTGTCCCAGGACGCCGACGGCCGCAGCCTCGGCCTGGAGGCGGTCGCCGGGGTGACCGCCCTGGTCGCGGCGGTGATGACGATCCTGATGGGCGTGGTCGGCCGGATGCCGATCGCGCTGGCCACCGGCCTCGGCCTGAACGCGTTCCTGGCCGTCGCCGTGGCCTCCCGGATGTCCTGGGCCGACGCGATGGGCCTGATCGTGCTGGAGGGCCTGATCATCACCGTGCTGGTGCTGACCGGCTTCCGGGCGGCGGTGTTCCGGGCGGTCCCGGCGCAGCTGCGGATCGCGATCGCCGTCGGCATCGGCCTGTTCCTCGCCCTGATCGGCCTGGTCGACGCGGGCATCGTCCGTCGTACCGCGGCCGGGACCGTGCCGGTGCAGCTGGGCGCGACCGGCAGCCTGCGCGGCTGGCCGGTGCTGGTCTTCGTGGTCGGCCTGGCCGTCACCGCGATCCTGGTCGCCCGCAAGGTCCGGGGCGCGATCCTCATCGGGATCGCCGCGGCCACCGTGCTGGCGGTCGTCGTGGACGCCATCGCCGACCCGGGCCCGGCGGTCGGCCCGGACGGCACGCCGAACCCGACCGGCTGGGCGCTGGCCGTGCCGAGCTGGCCGGACAGCGTGGCCGGCCTGCCGGACCTGAGCCTGGTCGGGGACTTCTCGCTGTTCGGCGGGTTCCAGCGGATCGGCGTGCTGGCCGCGATCCTGGTCGTCTTCACGCTGATGCTGGCCGACTTCTTCGACACGATGGGCACGGTCGTCGCGGTCGGCGCCGAGGCCGACCTGCTGGACGACGCGGGCAACCCGCCGAACGTGCAGGGCGTGCTGCTGGTCGACTCGGTCGCCGCGGCGGCCGGTGGCGCGGCGAGCGCGTCGTCGGCGACGTCGTACATCGAGTCCACCGCCGGGGTCGCCGACGGCGCCCGCACCGGGCTGGCCAGCGTGGTGACCGGGCTGCTGTTCGTGCTGGCGCTGTTCTTCACGCCGCTGATCTCGCTGGTCCCCTCGGAGGCGGCGACCCCGGCCCTGGTCATCGTGGGCGCGCTGCTCATCATGCAGATCAAGGACCTGGACCTGACCGACTTCGGGCTGGTCGTGCCGGCGTTCCTGACGATCGTGCTGATGCCGTTCACGTACTCGATCACCAACGGCATCGGCGCCGGCTTCATCTCCTGGGTCGTGCTGCAGGCCGCCCGGGGCCGGGCCCGCGAGGTCCACCCGCTGCTCTGGGTGGTGTCCGCGCTGTTCGTCGTCTACTTCGCCCTGGACCCCATCCAGGACCTGCTGGGCGTCTGAGCCGGGCCGGCCGTGAACTCGTTTGGTATGCTAACGAAGTGGTGAGGTCGGCGACGGTCGACACCGCGCTGGCCAGCTCTCTGAGGCTGTCCGTGGTCCGGCTCAACCGCCGGCTCCGCGGCCAGCGCGCCGACACGTCGGTGACCCTCACCCAGCTGGCGGCGCTGTCGACGCTGAAGGGACACGGGGCGCTCACCCCGGGCGAGCTGGCGGCGCACGAGAAGGTGCAGCCGCCGTCGATGACCCGGGTGCTCGCCGTGCTCGAGGAGCGTGGCCTCGTGCTGCGCCGGCCGCACCCGACCGACGGTCGGCAGGCGCTGGTCGAGCTGACCGACGCCGGGCGGGAGCTGCTGCACGGCGAGGTCGTCGCCCGGGAGGCGTGGCTGGCCCGCCGGCTGGCCGAGCTGACCGAGGAGGAGCGGGCGACCCTGCGGGCCGCCAGCGCGGTGATCGACCGATTGGTGGCGTCCGAGTAGGCCGCCGGGGAACGAGGGGTGCAGGTGGCCGGGTCCGCGGGGATGTTCCGCAGCCTGCGGGTGCGCAACTACCGGCTCTACACCTCCGGCCAGGTCGTCTCGCTGACCGGCACCTGGATGCAGCGGGTCGCGCAGGACTGGCTGGTGCTCGAGCTGTCCGGCAACTCGGGCACCGCGATCGGCATCGTGCTGGCCCTGCAGTTCGGGCCGACCCTGCTGTTCTCGCTGGTCGGCGGCGTGCTCGCCGACCGGTACGACAAGCGCCGCATCCTGCTCGTCACCCAGTCCGTCATGATCGGCCAGGCCCTCGCGCTCGGCCTGCTGGACGTGTCCGGGCACGCCCAGCTCTGGCACGTGTACGCGCTGGCCACCGTCCTGGGCGTGGCCAGCGCGCTGGACGTCCCGGTCCGGCAGTCGTTCGTCGTGGAGATGGTCGGCCCCGACGACCTGCCGAACGCGGTGGGCCTGAACTCTGTCACCTTCAACCTGGCCCGGATCGTCGGCCCGGCGCTGGCCGGCGTGCTCATCGCCGCGGTCGGCACCGGCTGGGTGTTCCTCGGCAACGCGGTCTGCACCGTCGCGGTGATCCTGTCGCTGGCGGCGATGCGGCCGGCCGAGCTGTTCCGCTCCCCGCCCACCGGGCGCTCGCCGGGCCAGCTGCGCGAGGGCCTGCGGTACGTCCGGGCCCGGCCGGACCTGATGCTGCCGATGGCGCTGGTGTTCGTGGTCGGCACGTTCGGGATGAACTTCCCGGTCACCATGGCGCTGCTGGCCAAGGAGGTCTTCGGCCGGGGGGCGACCGCGTACGGCCTGTTCAGCACGGCGATCGCGGTCGGCTCGGTGTGCGGCGCGCTGGTCGCCAGCCGGCGGACCGGCCGGCCCCGGCTGCGGGTGATCCTGCTCGGGGCGTTCGCGTTCGGGACGCTGCAGGCGCTGGTCGGGGTGATGCCGACGTACTGGTCGGTCGTCGTGCTGCTGGTGCCGACCGGCGCGGCCGCACTGACCTTCACGATCGCGGCGAACTCCACCGTCCAGCTGGGCAGCGACCCGGCGTTCCGCGGCCGGGTGATGGCGCTCTACCTGATGTGCTTCCTGGGCGGGACGCCGCTCGGCGCGCCGCTGGTGGGCGTGGTCTCCGACGTGTTCGGGCCGCGGGCCGGGGTGGTCGGCGGCGTCGCGGTCGCCGCGGTCGCCGCGGTGGTCGCGGCGGCGTGGGTG
>CADCTP010000420.1 GCA_902805565.1 uncultured Mycobacteriales bacterium | reverse complement strand
GGTGCGCCGGTCGGCGTCGCCGACCTCGGCCGCGGTCCGGATCAGCAGCTGCGCGGTCCGCTCGACCTCCTCGGCCCAGGCCCGCAGCCGGCGGTCCAGGCCCGCCAGCTCCACCGGCAGCCGGACCCGGCCGCCCTCCTGCCGGGCGCGCAGCCGGGCCACGGTCCGGGCGGCGGCCTCGCCGGTGTCGGCCACGGCGGTGAAGACGGGCGCGGCCGCCCGCAGCCCGGGGATGTCGTACTCGGACATGGTCAGCCTTCCCGCTCGGGTGCCGTCACCGGTCGCCGCCGCCGAGGACGCGCCGGAAGTGCTCGTACCGGCGGGCGACGTCGGTGCCGTAGTCGCCGCCGGTGGTGGCCGAGTCGGCGGTGCGGCCGGCCCGCAGTGCCCGGTCGACCGCGCCCGGCCCGGCGTTGTACGCCGCCGCGGCCGTCGCCACGTCCCCGTCGTAGTGCCGGAGGTTGGCCGCGATGACCGACGCGCCGTAGTCGATGTTCCGCGCCGGGTCGGTCCAGTCGTGGTCCCGGAAGAACGCCGGGTGCGCCGCCCGGTTGATCTGCATCAGGCCGAAGTCGGCGCCGTTGCTGACCCGGGGGTCCCGCCCGCCGAAGCCGATCCGCCGCGGGTCGCCGGTCTCCCGGTCCATCAACGCCAGCAGCAGCGCGGGGGAGACGTCGTGCCGCTCGGCGGCCCGGGTCACGTGCGGCAGCAGCTCCCGGTACTGCGCGGGGAGGTCGCGGGGCGCCGCCGGCCCGCCGGTGCCGTGCCGGCCGGCCTCCCCCGGGTCCCGCACGTAGCCGGTGGAGCGCCGCCGCAGCGCCAGCTCGCCGTCGGTGCGGCTGACGACCCGCAGGTCGTCGGTGGTGACGCCGAGGGCGGCCAGGATCGCGTTCAGCTCGGTGAGGTGGGCCCGCAGCCGCCGGTCGAACAGCGCCGCCACCGGGCCGCTGAACGTCACCGGCGCGATCGTCCGCACCGCCCGGTTGACCGCCGAGCGCAGCTCGTGCCCCAGCTCCTCCAGGTCGTCGGCGATCTCCCGCGCCGCCCGCTGCCGCGCCGCGGTCATCAGCACCCCTCCGCGGCGCGGACCATGCCGGCCAGCTCGGCGGCCACCTCGGCCGGGGTGCCGCGGGCGACCCGGACGGCGTCGGCGTCCTGCGGCCGTACGGTCCACAGGCCGTCGTCGCCGCCGTCCACCCAGGCCAGCTCCTCGGTGACCACGTGGTCCGGGCCGGTGGCGCGGGCCACGCCGGCGCGGCGCGAGACCTCCACCCGGCCCAGCGCGACCGGCGCGGCCAGCGCCCGCACCAACTCGGCCGGGCAGCCGGTCGGGGCGGCCGGCGCAATGCCATCGGGACCGGCCCGGCGCAGCGCCGCGTACCGGGGGAGCGGGACGGTGCCGCTCCACCGCTCGCCCGGCACCGGCTCGTCCCGGCCGGCCAGGTCGAGGCGGTCGGCCAGGTAGGCGCCGACGTCCAGGCCGTCGGCCGGCTGCCGGGTCCAGCCGGCGCCGTCGGGTGGTGGGGCGGGGTGGAGCAGGACGGTGCCCGTCCCGACGTGCACCCGGAAGCGGTGCACCGCGCCGAGCGCCGAGTGCGCCGCCGACACGACCAGGGACGGGACGTCCGCCGGCGGGTCGCCGCCGATCCAGCCGTACTCCACCTTCCCCCACCTCCATGCTCGACCGGACCCGGACATTACTGCCTAACCGGGCAATTTGCCTGCCCCCGTACGGGTGACACGCCGGTCGCTCTGCGTCGCCATATCGGGTCCGCCGGGGCGTGAATCCAGGTTCGAGTGGGGCGAAGTGGGGTATGGTGGCGTGCGGTGGAGGACGAGGGGGCCCACCGGCCGCCGCGGACGACGCCACGACGGGTCGAGCGGAGGTGGGGCCGTGTTCCTCGGCACCCATTCGCCCCGGCTCGACGACAAGGGCCGGCTCTTCCTGCCGGCCAAGTTCCGGGACGAGCTGGCGGAGGGCGTCGTGATCACCAAGGGGCAGGAGCGTTGCCTCTACGTGTTCCCGATGGCCGAGTTCCAGCGGGTCACCCAGGCGATGTCGCAGGCGCCGGTGACCCAGAAGGCGGTCCGGGACTACAGCCGGGTGTTCTTCGCCAGCGCCTCCGACGAGGTGCCGGACAAGCAGGGCCGGATCACGATCCCGCCGGCGCTGCGGCAGTACGCGGGGCTGTCCAAGGACTGCGTCGTGATCGGGGCCAACACCCGGGTCGAGGTCTGGGACGCCGCGGCCTGGGACACCTACCTCGCCGACCGCGAGCAGGCGTTCGCGGAGCTGGAGGAGGAGGTGCTGCCGGGCGTGCTGTGAACAGCTCGCCGTTGCGTGCAGCTTGGTCTCCCCCCGCTCGGCCGGTCGGCTGGCGTCACTTCCCCGGCGCCAGACGGACGGCCGGATCGGCTCCCTGACACCACTTCCCCGGTGTCAGGCGGTCGAGGAGCGGGGCGGGACCTGGATGCACGGAGCGGGTTCCGTACGGGTGGGGCACGACTTGTCGCCACGGGGGCGGCATCCGGAGGGGTCGATGGACGGACTGCCGACGCACGTGCCGGTCCTGCGGGACCGGGTGCTCGCGTTGCTGGAGCCCGCAGTGTCGACGCCCGGTGCCGTCGCGGTCGACGCGACCCTGGGACTCGGCGGGCATTCCTTATCTCTATTGGAGACGTTCCCGCAGCTGCGGGTGGTGGGGATCGACCGGGACCCCGAGGCGCTGGAGCTGGCCCGGGCCAGGCTGTCCGCGTACGCCGACCGGGTCTCCCTGCACCGGGCCGTGTACGACGAGCTGCCCCGGGTGCTGGGCGAGGCCGGCGTGGGCCGGGTCGACGGGGTGCTGTTCGACCTGGGGGTGTCCTCGATGCAGCTGGACCAGGCGCGGCGCGGGTTCGCGTACGCGCAGGACGCGCCGCTGGACATGCGGATGTCCTCGGCCGGGACCACCGCGGCCGACGTCGTGAACGGCTACTCGGTGGACGAGCTGACCCGGGTGCTGCGCGACTACGGCGAGGAGAAGTTCGCCCGCCGGATCGCGCAGTTCATCGCCCGGGAGCGGGAGGTCGAGCCGATCACCTCCTCCGGGCGGCTGGTCGAGCTCGTCCGCAACGCGATCCCCGCCGCCGCCCGGCGCACCGGCGGCAACCCGGCCAAGCGGACCTTCCAGGCGCTGCGGATCGAGGTCAACCGGGAGCTCGACGCCTTGCGCGACGCGCTGCCGGCCGCGGTCGACGCCATCCGGGTCGGCGGACGGGTCGTCGTGCTCAGCTACCACTCGCTGGAGGACCGGATCGTGAAGCGTGCCTTCGCCGCCGGTGCCGAGGACCGGACGCCCCCCGGGCTGCCGGTGCCGCTGCCGTCCGCCGCCCCCGTGCTGCGGGTGCTGACCCGCGGTGCCGAGCCACCGACCGACGCCGAGATCGCCGAGAACCCGCGGGCCGCGTCCGCGAAGCTGCGGGCGGCCGAGCGGCTGCGGGACGCGGCATGACCGGCCCCTACGACGTCCCGGGTGCGCCCGCGGCGCCGGGTGCCCCGTTCGCCGCGGGTGCGCTGCCGGCGCCGGGTGTGCTGCCCGCGCCCGGTGCGCCGGC
>CADCTP010000419.1 GCA_902805565.1 uncultured Mycobacteriales bacterium | reverse complement strand
CGGGACCCCGCCCGGGACCCCGCCCGGGACCGCGCCCCGGAGCCCGCACCCACCGCCGCCGCGGAGCCCGGCCCCGAGCGCCCCCAACCGGACCAGGACGAGGTCCCCGCCCCGCCCGGCGGCACCATCCCGCTGGCCGAGGACACCAGCGAGGTGGTCTCCCGGCTCGCCCAGCTGCTGCGGGAGAACCCGACGCTGACCTCGAGCTGGAGCCGCGAGGCCCCGGAGTGACCGATCCGGACGCGCCGATCGGGATCTTCGACTCCGGGGTCGGCGGCCTCACGGTGGCCCGGGCGGTGCTCGACCAGCTGCCGGACGAGCCGCTGCTCTACGTCGGCGACACCGCCCACGGCCCGTACGGCCCGCTGCCCATCGCCGAGGTCCGCCGGCACGCGCTGGCCGTGATGGACGAGCTCGTCGACCGGGGCGTGAAGCTGCTGGTGATCGCGTGCAACACGGCCAGCGCGGCCTGCCTGCGCGACGCCCGGGAGCGGTACGACGTGCCGGTGGTCGAGGTGGTCCTGCCCGCGGTGCGGCGGGCCGTCGCCGCCACCCGGACCGGCCGGATCGGCGTGATTGGCACCACCGCCACGGTGACCAGCGGGGCGTACCAGGACGCGTTCGCCGCGGCCCCGCAGGTCCGGGTGACCGCGGCGGCCTGCCCGCGGTTCGTCGACTTCGTGGAGCGGGGCCGGACCAGCGGCCGGCAGGTGCTCGGGCTGGCCCAGGCGTACCTCGCCCCGCTGGCCGCGGCCGACGTCGACACGCTCGTCCTGGGCTGCACCCACTACCCGCTGCTGACCGGGGTGATCCAGCTGACGATGGGGGACGGCGTGACGCTGGTGTCCAGCGCCGAGGAGACCGCCAAGGACGTCTACCGGGTGCTGACCGCGACCGGTGCCCTGCGGCCGGAGGACGCCCCGCCGCCGCGGCACCGGTTCGTGGCGACCGGGGACCCGGAGCCGTTCTCCCGGCTGGCCCGGCGCTTCCTCGGGCCCGAGGTCGGCGCGGTGTCCGCGGTGTCGGCGTGAGGCTGACGATCGTCGGCTGCTCGGGCAGCGCCCCGGGCCCGGACGGCCCGGCCTCGGCGTACCTGGTGGAGCAGGACGGCTTCCGGCTGCTGCTGGACCTGGGCAGCGGCGCCTTCGGGGCGCTGCAGCGGTACGTCGACCCGGCGCGGGTGGACGCGGTCGTGCTGTCCCACCTGCACGCCGACCACTGCCTGGACCTGACCGCGATGGTCGTGCACCGGCGGCACGTCGTCGCCGGGCTGCCGCCGCTGCCCGTGCTGGGTCCGGCGGGGACGGACGAGCGGCTGGCGCTGGCGTACGACCCGGCGGCGCCGGACGGGCTGCGGGACGTGTTCGACGTGCGGACGGTGGCGCCGGGGGAGCGGGAGCTGGGGCCGTTCCGGCTGCGGTTCGCCCGGGTCGCGCACCCGGTCCCGACGCACGCGGTGCGGGTCTCGGCCGGGGGCCGGGACCTGGTCTACTCCGGCGACACCGGGCCGAGCGACGCGCTGGTCGGGCTGGCGGCCGGCGCGGACGTGCTGCTGTGCGAGGCGTCGTTCGCCGACACCGACCCCCGGCCGCCGGACCTGCACCTGACCGGCCGGGAGGCCGGGGAGCACGCCGCCCGGGCCGGGGTGGGGCGGCTGCTGGTGACGCACGTGCCGCCGTGGGCGGACGCGCCGGCGATCGCGGCGGAGGCGGCCGCGGCCTTCCCCGGCCCGAGCTCGCCGGTCCGGCCCGGGGACACGTACGAGCTCTGATGCGGGTCGGCGGCCCGGGACGGAGCGGGGTCAGCCGGCCAGGAAGGACAGCCGCACGGTGCGGGTCGGGTTGTCGCCGTTCGGGTCGACCAGGCAGACCGACTGCCAGGTGCCGAGCTGGATGCGGCCGCCGAGCACCGGCAGCGTCGCGTACGGCGGGACGAACGCCGGCATGACGTGGTCCCGCCCGTGCCCCGGGCTGCCGTGCCGGTGCCGCCACCGGTCGTCGGTCGGCAGCAGCGCGTCCAGCGCGGTGAGCAGGTCCTCGTCGCTGCCCGCGCCGGTCTCCAGGACCGCCAGCCCGGCGGTGGCGTGCGGGACGAAGACGTGCAGCAGCCCGTCCCCCTCGCCGGCCACGAAGGCCGCGCACTCGGCCGTGATGTCCCGCACCACCGGCCGGTCGCCGGTCCGGATGGTCAACGTCTCCGAGCGCACGGGGGAAGTCTAGGGTGGCCGCGTGACACGAGCGGACGGGCGGACGAACGACGAGCTGCGGCCGGTGACGATCGAGCGGCACTGGCAGAAGCACGCCGAGGGCTCGGCGCTGGTGTCCTTCGGTGACACCAAGGTGCTGTGCGCGGCGAGCGTGACCGAGGGCGTGCCCCGGTGGCGCAAGGGCAGCGGCCTGGGCTGGGTGACCGCGGAGTACTCCATGCTCCCCCGGGCCACCCACACCCGCTCCGACCGCGAGTCGGTGCGGGGCAAGGTCGGCGGCCGGACCCACGAGATCAGCCGGCTGATCGGCCGGTCGCTGCGGGCGTCGATCGACCTCAAGGCGCTCGGCGAGAACACGATCGCGATCGACTGCGACGTCCTGCAGGCCGACGGGGGCACCCGCACCGCCGCCATCACCGGGTCGTACGTGGCCCTCGCCGACGCCGTCTCCTGGCTGCGCGCCCGCAAGGCGCTGGCCAAGCCGGAGCCGCTGATCACCTCGATCGCCGCGGTCAGTGTCGGGGTGATCGACGGCGAGCCGCGGCTGGACCTGCCCTACGTCGAGGACGTCGCCGCCGGCACCGACATGAACGTCGTCTGCACCGGCACCGGGGACTTCGTCGAGGTGCAGGGGACCGCGGAGGGCGCGCCGTTCGACCGGGCGACGCTGGACGCGCTGCTCGACCTCGCGGTGGCCGGCTGCGCGCGGCTCACGGAGATCCAGCGGGCGGCGCTGGCCGGATGAGGCTCGTGCTCGCCACCCGCAACGTGGCCAAGCTGGCGGAGCTGCGCCGGATCCTGGCGCCGCTGGTGTCGGTCGAGGTGGTCGGGCTGGCCGACCTCCCCGAGTTCCCCGAGGTGCCGGAGACCGGGGCGACGTTCGCCGAGAACGCGCTGATCAAGGCGCGGGAGGCGGC
This sequence comes from uncultured Mycobacteriales bacterium, assembly GCA_902805565.1. Classification (GTDB taxonomy): domain Bacteria; phylum Actinomycetota; class Actinomycetes; order Mycobacteriales; family CADCTP01; genus CADCTP01. The sequence goes on along the minus strand of CADCTP010000419.1, from coordinate 8,181 downwards.
GGCCCGGACCGGCCTGCCCGCGGTCGCCGACGACTCCGGGCTGGCCGTGGACGCGCTGAACGGGATGCCCGGCGTGCTGTCCGCCCGCTGGGCCGGCTCCGCGGCCGGCGACGCGGCGAACCTGCGGCTGGTGCTGGAGCAGGTCGCGGACGTGCCGGACGACCGGCGCGGCGCGGCCTTCGTCTGCGCGGCCGCCCTGGTCACGCCGGACGGGGCCGAGCAGGTGGTGCACGGGACGATGACCGGCACCCTGCTGCGGGCCCCGCGCGGGACGAACGGCTTCGGCTACGACCCGGTCTTCGTCCCGACCGGCGAGACCCGCAGCACGGCCGAGCTGACCCCGGCCGAGAAGGACGCCATCAGCCACCGCGGCCAGGCCTTCCGCGGCCTCGCCCCGCTGGTCGCCGGGGTCCTCACCCGCTGACCCACCGGGTCGCGGCGGGGCGGGTCCGCGGCAGCGCGGATCCAGGCGTGCGGGAGGGGGGACTCGAACCCCCACGCCCGAGGGCACCAGGACCTAAACCTGACGCGGCTGCCAGTTACGCCACTCCCGCTCGCCGCCCAGCGTAGAGCCTCCGCGGCCGGTCCCGAGTACCGGCCGAAATCCGCCCGAGTGGTACGGATGACGCACTAAGATCGCAGTCCTCACCACAACGGACACAGGAGCCTGGATGCGCTCACTCTGGAGCCGGGTCGCCACCGCGGCCGTCCTCTCCGCCGCCTGCGCGGCCGGCGGCGTCCTCGCCGCCGGCCCGGCACAGGCGGCGCTGCCGGACCCGGTCGGGACCTTCACCGCGACCAGCGACCCGGGCGACAGCGTCGGCGGGGGCGGCACGTACGCCGAGAGCACCGCCGCGGGCGCCGTGTTCAGCTACGGCCGCACCTACTACAGCGGCGACGGCACGGCCGCCGGCGTCCGGGTCGGCATCACCCCGGCCGGCGCGTCACAGGCCTGGCAGCTGGCCTTCATCGCGCCGGCCGGCCAGGACCTGGTCCCGGGGACGTATTCCGGCGCGGTGGACTACCCGTACGGCAGCACCTCGCCGGGCCTCAACGTCCAGCGCGTCGGCTACTACTACTGCCCGGAGCTGACCGGCTCGTTCACCGTCCTCGAGGTCGTGTACGGCACGGACAACTACGTGCGGGCGTTCCGCGCCACCTTCGAGCAGCACTGCGACGGCGACCCGACCGGGCCGGCCCTGCGCGGCGAGGTCCGCTTCGACAACCCGCCGCAGCCGCCACCGCTGGTCCTCGGGGCCACGATCCGGCCGGACGGCGCGGTCGACACGGCCACCGGCCAGGCGACGGTCACCGGCACGGTGACCTGCAACCAGCCCGCCGACCTGCAGGTCTCCGGCACCATCACGCAGGTCGTGCGCCGCAGCACCGTGACCGGCAACTGGTTCCTCCTGGTGGACTGCACGCCCGGCGCCGCGGTGCCGTGGACGGTGACGGTCACCCCGCAGGGCTCCGTCGGCTTCAAGCCGGGCGGCGCGGACGTCCGGACCCTGACGCACGGGAACGACCCGGTCACCGGGGCCGCGGTCCAGGTCATCCGGAGCAGGGTCGTCGAGCTGGCGCCCTGAGGTCCGGGCGTCCGGCCGTCCGGGCGCCCGAGGTCTGGCGCCTGGAATATGGGCGCCTGGGGTGCGGGCGCCCGCGGTGCGGGGCCGCCCCGGGGGACCGGGGCGGCCTCAGACCGAGAGCTTCTTGCGCAGCGCGGCGACGTGGCCGGTGGCCTTGACGTTGTAGAGGGCCTGCTCGATGCGGCCCTCCTCGTCCACCACGAAGGTGGACCGGATCACGCCGGTGACCTTCTTGCCGTACATCGTCTTCTCGCCGTACGCGCCCCAGGCGGTCAGCACGGTGCGCTCCGGGTCGGACAGCAGCGGGAAGGTCAGCCCCTCCGCGTCCCGGAACCTCGCCAGCTTGGCCGGCGGGTCGGGGGAGATCCCGAGCACGTCGAGCCCGGCGCCGCCCAGCTCGGCCAGCGAGTCGCGGAAGTCGCAGGCCTGCTTGGTGCAGCCGGGCGTGCTCGCGGCCGGGTAGAAGTAGACGATCACCTTCCGGCCGCGGTGGTCGGCCAGCGAGACCGGCGTGCCGTCGGCGTCCGGGAGGGTGAAGTCGGGGGCCTGGTCGCCGGGGGACAGTCGCTCGGTCATGGCCGGGAAGCCTAGCCCGCCCGGCGCCGCCCGGCCGGACGGTTGCGGACCGGGCCGGACCGCACGTTAAGGTAAGGCTCGCCTAAGTCAGTCCGCCTGGAGGAGCCCCTGTGCGCCGGTCCCTGTCCGTCCTCGCGCTGAGCGCAGCGCTCGCCGTCCTCGCCGGCTGCTCCGACGACGGTGGCCAGGTCCGCTCCGAGGGGGGCGGCTCCGGCAGCGGCTCGACCGGCTCCGGGTCCGGGCTGTCCGCCTCCGACCTGGGCACCCAGAGCTCGAACCAGGACGTCACCGCGGCGACCAACCAGTACCGGACGTACGTGCAGGGTGAGGTGACCGCGCTGCGTGCGGCGGCGAAGAAGTTCACCGACGCCGTGCGGGCCGGGAACGTGGCCGAGGCGAAGAAGCAGTACGCGCCGAGCCGGGTCAGCTGGGAGCGGATCGAGCCGATCGCCGGGCTGGTCGAGGAGATCGACGTCGCGGTCGACGCCCGGGTGGACGACTTCGCCGGCGTCGACGACCCGAAGTGGACCGGCTGGCACAAGCTCGAATACCTGCTGTGGAAGAAGAACACCACCGCCGGCGGCGCCGCCCTGGCCACCAAGCTGGACACCGACCTGGCCACGCTGGACACCCGGCTGAAGACCGTCGACATCACCCCGAAGGCCGTCGCGCTCGGTGCCGGCGCGCTGATCGAGGAGGTCTCCGAGGGCAAGATCACCGGCGAGGAGGACCGGTACTCCCGCACCGACCTCTGGGACTTCGCCGCGAACGTCGAGGGGAGCAAGGCCGCGTACACGGTCTTCAAGCCGATCCTCGCCGCCAAGAACCCGACGCTGACCACCGCGCTGGACTCCGGGTTCACCGCGGTCGAGGGCTCGCTGAAGCCGTACCAGGTCGCCGGGGGCGGCTACCAGAGCTACACCGCGCTCAAGCCGGCCGACAAGACCAGGATGCAGGCGCAGCTGGCCGCGCTGTCCGAGGAGCTGGCCAAGGTGCCGGCCGCGCTCGGGGTGGCCTGACCCGATGAGCTCCTCCGCCGGTCGTCGCGGGTCGCTGTCCCGCCGCGCCTTCCTCGGCACGGCGGCGGTCGGTGCGGTCGCGGTCGGGGGTGCGGCCGCCGGCGGGATCGCGGTGGCGACCTCCGGCGGCGGAGGAGCCGCGCCGGCGGCGCCGGGCCGCGGGTTCCGGGGCGAGCACCAGCTCGGGGTGCTGGAGCAGCCCGCCCCGCACGGGCTGCTGGCCGCCTTCACCTGCGTCGACCCGGACCGCGAGACGCTGGCCCGCACCTTCCGGGAGCTGTCCGACGAGCTGGAGGGGCTGCTGTCGGGCCGGCCGGCGGCGGCCCTGGACCCGGCCCTGCCGCCTGCCGACAACGGCGTGCTCGACGAGGTCACCGACCCCGGCCTGATGGCCACCCTGTCGGTCGGGGCGTCGCTGTTCGACGACCGGTACGGCCTGGCCGCCCGCAAGCCCCGCGAGCTGGTCACCATGCCGTTCCTGGCCAACGACCGGCTCGACCCCCGGCGTTCGCACGGCGACCTGCTGCTGGTGCTGCAGGGCAAGGAGCCGGACGTCTGCCTGCACGCGCTGCGCCGGGTGATGCGCCGGACCCGGGCCAACCTGGTGCTGCACTGGTTGCAGGACGCGTTCACCCGCCCGGACGCCAAGCCGCGGGTCGGCCAGACCCAGAGCCGCAACCTGCTCGGCTTCAAGGACGGCACGGCCAACCCGGACGCCGGCGACGCCGAGCTGATGCGCCGGCTGGTGTGGACGGCCGGCGGCGGCGAGCCGGCCTGGACCGCCGGCGGGACGTACCAGGCGGTCCGGGTGGTCCGGATGCTGGTCGAGCGGTGGGACCGGGCCGGGCTGACCGAGCAGGAGGCGCTGATCGGCCGGCACAAGGGCTCCGGCGCGCCGCTGTCCGGCACGGCCGAGTCCGAGGCCCCCCGCTACGACGACGACCCCGACGGCGAGCGCACCCCGCTGGACGCGCACATCCGGCTGGCCAACCCGCGGGACGCGAGCACCCGGGGCACGGAGTTGCTGCGCCGCGGCTTCAGCTACTCCCGCGGCATCGACGGCGCCGGGCTGCTGGACCAGGGGCTGGCCTTCATCAGCTACCAGTCCCGGCTGGCCCACTTCCTGGCGGCCACCGACCGCCTCCGGGGCGAGCCGCTGGAGGAGTACCTGCTGCCGGAGGGCGGCGGGTTCTTCTTCGTGCTGCCCGGCGTGACCCGCGACGGCGATCATCTCGGCCGGTCCCTGCTGACCGGTATGCCCTAAGGTGCTTCCCGTGAGCCGACGAGGGAGTGAGCATCGCAGGGCGCCCCGGCGCCCGAGGAGCGGAGCGACCGACGAGGCGAACAAGGTGGCACAGTGAGCCGACGAGGGAGTGAGCATCGCAGGGCGCCCCGGCGCCCGAGGAGCGGAGCGACCGACGAGGCGAACAGGGGGGCACAGTGAGCCGAGACCCCGAGCAGATCCAGCGGGAGATCGAGTCCTCCCGCGCGCAGCTGGCGTCCACCCTGGACCAGCTCACCGAGCGGGTCAGCCCGAAGCGGCTGGCCGGCGAGGCGCGGGAGTCGGCGATCACCTTCCTGCAGACCCCGCCCGGGTACGCCGCCCTCGGCGCGGTCGCGCTGCTGCTCGCGCTGGCCGTCGCCCGCCGGGTGCGCTCGCGCTGATTCCGTGCTGGGCTTGCCGGCATGCGCGCACGCCGCCGGATCGAGCCCGGCCCCGGCCAGGAGTCCGTCTGGGACTACCCCCGGCCACCCCGCCTGGAGCGGTCGGACCGGCACGTCCGGGTGACCGCCGGTGACGTGGTGGTCGCCGACTCGCACGCCGCCTGGCGGGTGCTGGAGACCAGCCACCCGCCGGTGTTCTACGTCCCCGCGGCCGACGTCGCGGCCGGGGTGCTGACCCCGACCGGGCGCACGTCGTACTGCGAGTTCAAGGGGGTCGCGGAGTACTGGACCGTGCTGGACCTCCCCGACGCCGCCTGGTCCTACCCGCGGCCGTCGCCGGGCTACGCCCCGATGGCCGGCGCGGTCGCCTTCTACCCGGCCCTGCTGTCCTGCACGGTCGACGGCGAGGCCGTCCGCCCGCAGGCCGGCGGGTTCTACGGCGGCTGGATCACCGACGGCGTGGTCGGGCCGTTCAAGGGGGAGCCCGGCACCCTGGGCTGGTGAGGTCGCGCGAGTGAGCGGGGTCAGGACGCCGTAACAAGGCTGACCCCGCGTTCGACCGGTCGAGTGACGACCAGGCATGCGGGTATCGGGAGGAATGCCGTGACCGCACAACTGGAGCAGCTCGACCTCGGGACCCTCGAACCGGGGTACAACCAGGACCCGCACCCGGTGTACCGGAAGTTGCGGGAGGTCCCGGTGCGCCCGGTGGTCCTCTTCGGACTGCCGATGTGGTTCGTCACCGGGTACGAGGAGGCCAAGGCCGCGCTGGCCGACCCGCGGGTCAAGCACGACCGGGTGCACGCCACCCCGGAGGTGCGCGAGCGGGGGCCGTGGCTGTTCTCCACCGAGAAGCTGGGCTTCAACCGCTACATGCTGGCCCTCGACCCGCCGGACCACACCCGGCTGCGGACGATGGTCAACAAGGTGTTCACGCCGCGCCGGATCAACCTGCTCCGGCCGCGGATCACCGAGATCGCCGTCGACCTCATCGAGCGGGCCCGCCCGAACGGGTCGCTCGACCTGGTCGAGGAGTTCTCGTACCCGCTGCCGATGACCGTGATCACCGAGATGCTCGGGGTGCCGCCGGATGAGGACGAGCCGGTCCGGGCCTGGGCCACCGCGTTCTCCTCGGTCGGCGCGCAGAGCAGCGACCAGATCGTCGCCGGCTTCATCAAGGGCCGCGACTACTTCGTCGAGGTGTTCAAGCGCAAGCAGGCGCTGGTCGACGCGGGCGGCGTGGACACCGAGAAGGCCGACCTGCTGACCGCGCTGGCCGCCGTGCACCAGGGCAGCGACCGGCTCGACGTCAACGAGCTGCTGGCGATGGTCTTCCAGCTGCTGGTCGGCGGCTTCGAGACGACCGCCAACATGTTCAGCAACGGCGTGCTGGCCCTGCTGCAGCACCCCGACCAGCTGGAGCTGGTGCGCAATGACCCCTCGGTCCGGCTCAACGCGGTCGAGGAGATCATCCGGTACGACGCGCCGGTGAAGAACCCGTGGTTCCGCTTCACCGTCGAGGACGTGCCGCTCGGCGACGCGGTGATCCCGGCCGGCTCGGTGGTCGCGATCAGCCTGGCCGCCGCCAACCGGGACCCGCGCCGGTTCGCCGACCCGGACCGGTTCGACGTGACCCGGGCCGACGCCAACCAGCACCTGGGCTTCAGCCACGGCCCGCACTTCTGCTTCGGCGCCCCGCTGGCCCGGGCCGAGGGCGAGATCGGCATCGGCGAGCTGGTCGAGCGGCTGCCGGACCTCCGGCTGGCCGTGCCGGCCGACGAGCTGACCTACCGGCCCAGCCCGAGCATGCGGATCCTGAACCGGCTCCCGCTGGAGTTCTGAGCGGCCCCCGGGGTGCTGTGCGCCTGCCGGACCGCCGGGTCAGGCGGGATCGCGCAGCACCCCGGCCGGGTCGGTGTTCCCGCCGCAGACGACGGCGGCCACCCGCTCGCCCCGCTCCGGCAGGTACGCGCCGGTCAGCAGGGCGGCCAGCGCCGCGGCCCCGCCGTACTCGGCCAGCACCCGCAGCTCCGACCACAGCCGGCCGCGGGCCCGGGCGATCGCCTCGTCCGGCACCAGCACCGCCGACATCCCGGTCCGCCGGGCCACCGACCAGCACACCTCACCCAGCCGGGAGGCGCCGAGGGAGTCCGCGGCCAGCCCGCCCACGTCCACCCGCACCGGCCCGCCGGCGGCCAGCGCGGCGTGCAGGGTCGGGCAGCGCTCCGGCTCCACCCCCACCACCCGGGCCCGGCCGTCCAGCGCGGCGGCGATGCCGGCGGCCAGCCCGCCGCCGCCCACCGCCACCAGCACGGTGTCCACCGGCCCGACCTGCTCGACCAGCTCCAGGGCCAGCGTCCCGTTGCCCGCGGCCACCTCCGCCTGGTCGTACGCGTGCACGAACTCGGCGCCGGTCCGCTCGGCGTGCGCGATCGCGACCTCGTACGCCTCGGCGTAGACGGCGCCCTGCTGGACCACGGCGGCGCCCAGCGCCCGCAGCCGCTCCACCTTCACCGCCGGGGCGGTCGAGGGCACCACGATGTGCGCGCTGAGGCCGAGCTCGCGGGCCGCGTACGCCACCGCCAGGCCCGCGTTGCCGCCGGACGCGCCGACGACCCGGCTGCCGGCCGGCAGGTCCGCCGCCAGCAGCCGGTTCAGCATCCCGCGGGCCTTGAACGAGCCGGTGTGCTGCAGCAGCTCCAGCTTCAGCGCCACCGGCGTGCCGAACGGCCCGGCGTCCAGCACCACCGACGGGGTCCGCCGCACCCGGCCGCCGAGCCGGTCCGCCGCCGCGACGACGTCGTCCCGGTCGATCACCGCTGCTCGGGCCCGGGGGCCTGGCCCGGCCAGTGCGGCCCGGCGTCCGGCCGGTACGCCGAGGCCGGCGTGAACGAGCCGGTCGGGTACGGGTCCGGGGTGAACGAGCCGGTCGCGTACGGGTCCCACATCTCGGTCTCCGGCCCGGCGTCGTCGTCCTGGCCGGCCGGCTCCGGCTCGCGCTCCCGCCGGCTGCCGGCCGTCTCCACCGCCCGGCCGACCAGCAGGCCGAGCAGGACGGCCGCGCCGAGCAGCGCCGGCCGGGTCCACGGCTGGGCCTCGACCAGGCCCAGCCACAGCGCCGCCAGCTGCAGGAACGCCGCGGCCAGCACGGTCCCGAGCACCCCGCCGCGCCGCCCGTACGCGCTGGTGCCGCCGAGCAGCGCGGCGGCCGCCGCCTGGGCCAGCAGCGACAGCCCGTCGTCCGGGACGACCGCGAGCAGCAGCAGCGCCAGCACCAGCCCGGCGCCGGCGGCCAGCACCGTCGAGCCGACCAGCGCGGCCGTCGCCGGCAGCGC
>CADCTP010000418.1 GCA_902805565.1 uncultured Mycobacteriales bacterium | reverse complement strand
CGGCCGGCTGCCCTGGCTGCTGCTGCTGGCCGCCGCCCTGCTGGCCGCGCCGGTGCTGCTGCTGCCGCTGGCCGTCGGGGCGGTCGTGGTGGCCCTGGTCCCGATCCGGCCGGGCCACGTCGGCGCCGCCCTGGTCGGCCTCGGCTTCGGCGCCGCCGTGCTGGTGGCCGGGCTGACCCCGCCCGGGGGTGAGCCGTTCGGCCGGACCGCCGCCGGTCAGCTCTGCTGCGCGGTGGCCCTGGCCGGGGTGCTGCTGCCGCTGCTGCCCCGGCTGCCGCTGCCCCGGCCCAGGTTGAGGACCGGCCGCTCCACCAGCACGTAGCTGGCCGTGGCCGCCGCCGTGGCCAGCACCGCGGTCAGCCCCAGCAGCCGCCAGAACCCGCCGGTGAACGGCTGCTGGTCCAGCACCCGGAACAGCACCACGATCAGCGGCAGGTGCCAGAGGTAGACCCCGTAGGACACGGTGCCGAGCCGGCGCATCGGCGTCGAGCCGAGGAAGGCCCGGATCCGCCCGCCGGACCCGCCGAGCACGCACGGCAGCATGAAGAACGCGGCGGCCGCGCCGAACAGGCCGTGCTGGGCCGTCCACTCCCACCCGGTCGGCGGCACCAGGGTCAGCGGCCCGGCGATCGGCAGCGACGCGGTCCACAGCAGCAGCCCGCCGATCACCCAGCAGGTCGCCGCGTCGTCGGCCAGCCGGTTAAGCACGCCCAGCCGGCAGCGGGCGGCCAGCTCCGGCGAGGCCAGCACGCAGGACGCGACGGCCAGCGCCATGCCCAGCGCGAACCAGTCCAGGTACGCCGGCAGCCACAGCAGCGCCCGCCGGTTCTCCGGCGTGGTCAGCGCCCGCACCACCGGCACGTACGCGATCGTGGCCGCGACCAGCCCGGCCAGCAGCACCGCCTGCCGGCGCAGCAGCGCCATCGGGTCCCGGCCGCGGGGCAGCGACACCACGGCCAGCAGCGGCAGCACCGCGTAGAAGGCGAGCTCGGTGACCAGGGTCCACATCTGGGTCAGCGCCGAGTCGTCCGGCGCGCCGGCGTAGGTGTGGGTGAGCGTCACGTACGCCAGCACGTCGCGGGCGGAGAAGTCGGTGGTGGCGATGCCGGCGCCGAGCGTCACCGCCAGCGCCAGCCAGTACGCCGGGAAGATCCGCAGCCCGCGGCGCAGCCAGAACCGGCCCAGCGCCGGCCGCGGCCGCCCGGCCAGCGCCGCCGCCACGAACGGCCGGTAGAGCAGGAAGCCGGACAGCAGGAAGAACAGCGTCACGCCGAAGTTCAGCCGGGCCAGGATCGGCCCGAACGGCCCGTTGTCGCCGGTCCGCCCGGTGAGGAACCCGACGTGGGTGAACACCACCGCGAACGCCGCCAGCGCCCGCAGGCCGTCCAGCCGCGGGAAGGCGTGCGCCCCGGTCGGCCGGGCCGGCCCCGTCCGGCCGGTCATGCCGGCAGCGGGACGCCGACGGTCACCTGGGTCACGCACAGCTCCAGCGCGATGTTGGCGCTGCTCAGCACGACGCGGTCCACCGCGGCACCCCCCGTCTGCACGATGAACCCGGCCAGCGGGGCCCGCAGGTCCTGCCGGGTGCCCCGCAGCGGCTCGGTCAGCGTCCCGCCCGAGCCCAGCCGGACCTCGACCGGGGAGCCCCGGGAGGCCAGGTAGTCGACCCGCACGAACCGGTCGCCGGCCGGCACCGCCCGGTCCAGCGGCACCTCCAGCGTGCCGACGCCGCGCAGCTCGTACGTGCACCGCCCGGGGTCGCCGGGGGAGCGGGCCTCGGTGAAGAAGGTGGCGTCCACCAGCTTGCCGTCGTCGTCGAGCATCTTCGGCTCCCCGCCCTCCCGGCCGTCCCACCGCACGTCCAGCTCCAGCGGGCCCAGCACCTGCGACAGCCGCCGGTCGGAGCCCAGCAGGGTCAGCACCCGGTTGCTGACCGGGGTGTCGAAGACCTGCGCGCCCGGGGCGGCCCGCAGCTGCGCCACCGCGGTCTCGACGTAGTCGCGGGTCGGGTTGTCCACCCAGCGCCGCTCGAACCCGCTGACGGTGACCACCAGACCGGCCGCGTAGACCAGCACGGCCGCGACGGCCAGCGGCCGCGGCCGGGACCCGCGCTCGGCCGGCAGCTCGGCCACCGGCCCCAGCCGCCGCGCCACCTCCGCCGGCCGGACCCGGACCAGCGAGGTCACCACGGCCAGCACCAGCGGCACGGTCAGGTCGGACAGGTAGTGGTAGGTCCGCCCGACCACGGTGCCGAACTGGTCGTACCGGCCGATGCCCAGGACCACCACGTTCGCGGCCAGCCAGGCCACCGGCATGGACCACGGCAGCAGCCCGGTCCAGCCGTTGCGGCGGACCGCCAGCACCAGCAGGCCGGCCACGGCCAGCTGCGCGGCGACCATCCCGACCACCGGCGGGTCGGCCACCGACACGTACGTCCCCGGCCCGGCGTACCACCGCCACGGCCCGCCCAGCACCGCCGGCGCCACCGCCCGCCCCCAGGAGTCCCAGGCCAGGTGGGCGAAGTCGGACACCGACGGGGTGCCGCCCGGTCCGTCCCCGGGCCGGCGCACGAGGTAGAGGGTGCCGAAGGCGACCACCGGCGCGGCACAGACCAGCAGCCCCCGCCAGCGGGCCGCCGTCGCCCGCAGCCGGTCCCGGACCGGCCCCTCGGTCAGCACGCTGACGCTCAGCAGCGGCAGCAGCAGCAGGACCAGCGCCATCTTCTCCCAGAACAGCATCCCGACCAGCAGCGCGGCTGCCCCGTACGCCGCGTGCCGCAGCCGCCCGGTGAGCTGGTGCCGCACCCAGCCGTCCAGCAGCAGGATCGCCGCGACGTGCGAGGGCAGCAGGTTCACCGCGCTGGACAGCGAGAGGAAGGACGGCAGCGTGAGCACCGCGGAGGCGTAGCCGGCCAGCGCGAGGAGGACCAGCGGGCGCGGGCCGTACAGCCGGACCAGCAGCCGGGCGAACAGCAGCGTCGCGACCACCTGCACGGCGATCCGGACCGCGACGGTCACCCCGTGCTCGTACGGCGCGGCGTGCGCGATCAGCCAGTACGCCAGCCGCAGCCCGGGAGCGAGGTGGTCGTTGTTCGGCTCCAGCAGGTAGCCCGGGGTCAGCGACCGGCCGACCGCCTGGGCGGTGTAGTCCAGGTCGTCCTGGTAGAAGAACCCCGCGGTCGCCAGCGCGCCGAACGCGGTCGCCTGGATCGCCGCGATCAGGGCGGCCAACCGGACGAACGGCACCGAACGGTGTGTGACCGCCGGAGGCGAAATCTGCGCCACGGGGCGCACCTTACTGCCCTGATGAGGTCTACTTACGTGTCGGTAACTTCCGACCGCGGCATGCGGTACGGTTCGCCACCGATCGGGTGATCATGGGGAGGTTGCGATGCGTCGCATCGTGGGGTTGGCCCTGGTACTGCTGGGTGGGTTCGCGCTCTGCTTCGCGGTGCTGTCCAGAACGCTGTTGTCCGACCAGCTCCTGGTGACGCCGCTCGACCAGTACTCCGAGCTGGTCTCGGTCGGGCCCGGCACGTATCTGGACACGAGCACGCTGAGTGAGGCCAGCAGCGACCTCGTGGCCAAGCGCATCGTCAAGGGCGACGTCAAGGGCAGCCCGGACAACGAGGACGTCAACGTCTGGGACGTGTCGGTGGTCCTGGAGACCGGGGACGGCACCTTCGTCCGGGCGTACGTGGACCGGGTCGCGGCGGACCGCCGCACCGGCGAGTCGGTCGCCTGCTGCAACGAGAACGTCGACGGCACCCCGGTGCGGCACACCGGGGTGAGCTACAAGTTCCCCATCGGCGTCGAGAAGCAGGAGTACCTGCTCTGGGACCCGAACTCGCGCAAGTCCTTCCCGGCCGGGTTCGTCGCCGAGGACGAGGTCCGGGGCCTGAAGGTCTACAAGTTCATCCAGCGGATCCCGGGCCAGGAGCTGCGTCGCCAGCAGGTCCCCGGCTCGCTGGTCGGTGCGTCGGCGCCGACCGTGGACGCCCAGGTCTGGTACCAGAACACCCGCACCATCTGGGTGGAGCCGGTCACCGGCATCATCATCAAGGGCAACGAGCAGAACAGGACGACGCTGCGGGACGCCGCCGGGACCGACAAGCTCTCCGTCATCTCCTTCGACCTGACCTTCGACGACGCGACCCAGGCCAGCCAGGTCGACATCGCCGAGAAGAACGTGACCAAGGTCCGGCTGCTGTCCCAGTGGCTGCCGCTGGGCGGGCTGGTCCTCGGCCTGCTCCTGCTGGCCGCCGGCCTGCTCATCCTGCGGGCCGACCGGCCGAGCACGAGCCGCCACCAGGCCGAGCGCGACCCCGCCCCGCAGAAGGTCTCCTGACCCACGGGCCGGGCCGTCCCTCGGGGCGGCCCGGCCTGCCGGCTCGGCCCGCCAGCTCGCCCCGGCCCGCCGGCTCAGCCCGGCTTGCGGGCGACGTAGATCGCGGTGCCGGGCAGCAGGGCGCCGCGCAGCGGGCTCCACTGGCCCCACTCGCGGGTGTGCCCGGCCGGCCACTCCGGCTCCACCAGGTCCACCAGCTCCAGCCCGGCCGCGACCAGCTCGCGGACCCGGTCGCCCAGCGTCCGGTGGTGCTCGACGTAGGTCGGCTCCCCGTCCGGCCCGACCTCCACGTACGGCGACCGGTCGAAGTAGGGGATCCGCGCGGTCAGCCCGGCCGGCCCGGGGTCGTCCGGGAAGATCCACCGGATCGGGTGGGTGGTGGCGAAGACCCACCGGCCGCCCGGCCGCAGCACCCGGGCCACCTCCCGCATCACCGCGGCCGAGTCGGCCACGAACGGCACCGCCCCGAACGCCGTGCACGCGGTGTCGAACGCCCCGTCGGCGAACGGCAGCCGCTGGGCGTCCGCCTGCACCAGCGGCACCCGCACGCCGGAGCGGGCGGCCGCGTCGGCGGCGTGCCGCAGCATCCCGCCGGACAGGTCCAGGGCCACCGGCTCCGCGCCCTGGGTGGCCAGCCACCGCGAGCACATCGCCGCGCCGCCGCCCACCTCCAGCACCCGCCGCCCGGCGACCTCGCCGAGCAGGCGCACGTCCGCCTCCCGCAGCCCCTCCGGGCACCAGACGAAGTCGACCTCGCCCAGGAAGCCGCCGTGCTCGGCCTGGTAGGCGTCCGCGTCGCCGTCCCACCAGGACCGGTTGGCCCGCACGCTCTGCTCCGCCGTGGCCGTCTCCCGCACGACTCCCGCAGGTCTCGTTTCCGCAACGCCGGTCAGCTCGGGTCCCCCCTCATTGCTGTGTGATGGTGGGCTAAGTATCCTTGACAGTGCGCTGTGGGTCTGCGTGCCTCAGTAGGGAGCAGGCCACGCTCGTCAGGATGTCATCACGCACGTCTGCCGGCGTGCACGGTCTCGTCACCGGCGAACTCGGGCCCTCCGGCGTACCCGCCTGATTCCCAAGCCCGCGACCGGAGCTTCCCACCACATGACGTCCACCACCGAGACCCGTCCCGAGCCGACGGCGACCTCAGCCACGAACACGACCCCGCAGGTCGCGATCAACGACATCGGCTCGGCGGAGGACTTCGCCGCCGCCGTCGATCTCACGATCAAGTACTTCAACGATGGTGACATCGTCGAAGGGACGATCGTCAAGGTCGACCGGGACGAGGTCCTGCTCGACATCGGCTACAAGACCGAGGGCGTCATCCCCTCTCGGGAACTGTCGATCAAGCACGACGTCGACCCGAACGAGGTCGTCAAGCTCGGCGACGAGGTCGAGGCCCTGGTCCTCCAGAAGGAGGACAAGGAGGGCCGGCTGATCCTGTCCAAGAAGCGCGCCCAGTACGAGCGCGCCTGGGGCACGATCGAGCAGAAGAAGGAGAACGACGAGGTCGTCGAGGGCACGGTCATCGAGGTCGTCAAGGGCGGCCTGATCCTCGACATCGGCCTGCGCGGCTTCCTCCCGGCGTCGCTGGTGGAGATGCGCCGGGTCCGTGACCTGCAGCCGTACGTGGGCCGGCAGCTCGAGGCGAAGATCATCGAGCTGGACAAGAACCGCAACAACGTGGTCCTGTCCCGGCGCGCGTGGCTGGAGCAGACCCAGTCCGAGGTCCGCACCGAGTTCCTGAACAAGCTGGCCAAGGGCCAGGTCCGGACCGGTGTCGTCTCCTCGATCGTCAACTTCGGCGCCTTCGTCGACCTCGGTGGGGTCGACGGCCTGGTGCACGTGTCCGAGCTGTCCTGGAAGCACATCGACCACCCGTCCGAGGTGGTCGAGGTGGGCCAGGAGGTCACCGTCGAGGTGCTCGACGTCGACCTGGACCGCGAGCGGGTCTCGCTGTCGCTCAAGGCGACGCAGGAGGACCCGTGGCGGCAGTTCGCCCGGACCCACCAGATCGGGCAGGTCGTCCCCGGCCGCGTCACCAAGCTGGTCCCCTTCGGCGCGTTCGTCCGCGTCGAGGAGGGCATCGAGGGCCTGGTGCACATCTCCGAGCTGGCCGAGCGGCACGTGGAGATCCCGGAGCAGGTCGTGCAGGTCGGCCAGGAGATCCTGGTCAAGGTCATCGACATCGACCTGGACCGGCGCCGGATCAGCCTGTCGCTCAAGCAGGCCAACGAGGGCGCCGGCACCGGCGGCGAGCCGGGCGAGTTCGACCCGGCGCAGTACGGCATGGAGGCGCAGTACGACGCCGAGGGCAACTACATCTACCCGGAGGGCTTCGACCCGGAGTCCGGGGAGTGGCTCGAGGGCTACGAGACCCAGCGCGAGACCTGGGAGAAGCAGTACGCCGAGGCCCAGGCGCGGTACGAGGCGCACCTCAAGCAGGTCCAGCAGGCGCAGGCGGCGGAGGCGGAGGCGACCGGCGAGACGTCGTACTCGTCCGAGGCCCCCGACACCGGCGCAGGCACGCTGGCCTCCGACGAGGCGCTCGCCGCACTGCGGGAGAAGCTCGCCGGCGGTCGCGCGTAACGCACCGTCGCTCGGAAGCCCCGCCCGGTCCGCCGGGCGGGGCTTCCCCGCGTCCGGGGGATGATCGGATCCGGTGCGGCTCCCGGACCCGGCCGCCGGCGGGCGCTAGCGTGCCCCCATGAGGCTGCGCGGGACGGTGGTCGGGGCGGTCGTGCTGGCCACGGCGGTCGGCTGCTCGGGTGGCGGCGGGCCGGACCCGGTCGCCGCCCCGTCCGGCACCTCGGCCCCGGCCGGAGCGACGTCCGCCGCGGCCACGCCGTCGGCGAGCGCGACCCCGGAGCTGCCGGACGGCTGCGAGAGCCTGCTGCCGTTCACCGACCTGGACCAGGCGCTGGGCCGGCCGCTGTTCGGGCAGACCCGCGCGATCGCCGGGCAGGCCCAGCCGTCCATCGGCCGCACCGGCCGGCTCACCTGCCACTACGGCCTGCCGGAAACCGGGCGGGGCACGCCGCCGGTCGAGGTCGGCGTCTCCACCTACGTCGACGCGGCGTCGGCCCAGGACCGGGTCGGCGCCACGGTCGCGGCCATCCGGACCGGTGGGGGAGCGTCCTCGCAGGCGTCGGTGACCGTCGCCGGGCTGCCGGCGACCGTGATCGGCAACCGGTCGAGCTTCACCGCGGTGCTGGCGAAGGGGGACCGGACGGTGGTCGTGACCGTGCAGCGCGCGGTGCGCGGGCAGCCGGACAAGGCCGCGGCCCGGGTCGCCGAGAAGATCCTGGCCAACTGGCCGGACTAGTCGCCCGGCCGGGGTGCGCGGCCGGGGTGCGCGGCCGGCGGGGGGCTACAGCGACGCGATGAGCGCGAAGGCCGGGCGCGGGCGGGCGCCGCTGCGGGTCAGCGCGATCACGGTGTGCCGGCCGCGCCAGCGCAGCGCCGACCACCACGGCGGCCGCACCTCGCGGGTCTCGCTCATCCGGGCCGACACCTCCTCGATCCGGCGGCAGTGCACGAGGCTGGGGGTGCCGTACCGGTGGCGGCCCACGGTCGGTGGGCGCCGGTGCTTGGCCATGATCGCGACCACCTTTCGCAGGCAGAGGAAGCCGTCGCAGGCCGGCAGCCTACGCCGGTCGCGATCATCGTCGGCGTCCGGCACGCCGAGCGTCCGGGGTGTGTGTGGTCCGGGCGTGTCGGCCGTTACGGTCGGGTATGCGCATCGGGTTGACCGGCGGGATCGGCTCCGGGAAGTCCACCGCGGCCCGCCGGTTCGCCGAGCTGGGAGCGCTGGTCGTGGACTCCGACCGGATCGCCCGGGAGGTGGTCGAGCCGGGCACGCCGGGCCTGGCCGCGGTGGTGGAGGCGTTCGGCCCGCGGGTGCTGGGTCCCGACGGCCGGCTGGACCGGCCGGCGCTGGGCAAGCTGGTCTTCGCCGACGAGGCGGCCCGGACCCGGCTCAACGGCATCCTGCACCCGCTGATCCGGGCCCGGGTGGTGGAGATCGTCGCGGCCGCGCCGGCCGGCACCGTCGTGGTGCAGGACGTGCCGCTGCTGGTGGAGACCGGCCAGGCCGGCTCGTTCGACCTGGTGGTGGTGGTCGAGGCCCCGCCGGAGGTCCGGATCGAGCGGCTGGGCCGGGACCGCGGGATGCCGGCCGAGGAGGCCCGGGCCCGGATGGCCAGCCAGGCCACGGACGCCGAGCGCCGGGCGGTGGCCGACGTCGTCCTGGTCAACGACGGCAGCCCCGAGGACCTGCGGGACCGGGTCGACCGGCTGTGGGCCGAACGGGTGCCCGTACCGCCCGGCTAGGTCTCCGTACCCGGTACGGAGGTGCGACAGCGGCACGGCTGCGACGCTTCGGACGGGTCGCCGCCACGCCCGCCGGGCGTGCCCCCCACGGTCCCGGCACCGCCGCCCCGCCGACCCGGGCCGGCGGTGCCGGTCCCACCGGCCCCGACCCCCGCCGACGTCCCCGGCGGGGGTCGGGGCGCCCGGCCCGGCGGCGGTGCCGATCCACCTGCTCCGGGCGACGGACGGCCCCGGAAACAGTGCGACCCGGTGCCGACGGCACCGGGTCTGACCTGCTGGAACTGGTGGGCGCTACAGGGATTGAACCTGTGACCTCTTCCGTGTCAGGGAAGCGCTCTCCCGCTGAGCTAAGCGCCCGAGGCGGAGGCGGGAATCGAACCCGCGTACAGGGCTTTGCAGGCCCTTGCCTAAGCCACTCGGCCACTCCGCCGGACCCCCGGAAGGATCCCGAGGAGATTCGACAGGACACCCGAGGGCGTCTCCGAGCGGACGACGGGATTCGAACCCGCGACCCTCACCTTGGCAAGGTGATGCTCTACCAACTGAGCCACGTCCGCAGCGCGTTGAGGGAACTCTAGCCGATGTCGGATCACCGCTTCAAACCGGTACCCCCGGCGGCGCGCCGGGGCGGATCGCCGCGCGGCTGCCCGCGGACCGGGCAGGATGCGGGGATGAGGCCGTGGCAGTCGGACTTCGTGGGCCGGTACGAGCACGTGACGATCGACTCGGCGGCGCTGGCCGGCAACCCGCTCGGCGACGCCGCCAGCCGCCCGCTGTGGGTCTACCTCCCGCCGGCGTACGACGCCGACCCGCAGGCGAGGTTCCCGGTGATCTACCTGATCCAGGGCTACACCGGCACGCTGGCGATGTGGGGCAACCGCACCCCGTTCCGCCCGACGGTGCTGGAGCTGATCGACGACCTGTTCGCCGGGGCGGACACCCCGCCGGCAATCGTGGTGGGCGTGGACGCCTGGACCGCGTACGGCGGCAGCCAGTTCGTCGACTCCCCGGGCACCGGCCGCTACCACACCTACCTCTGCGAGGACGTGGTGTCCTTCGTCGACGCCCGGTGGCGGACGATCCCGGACCGGGAGTCGCGGGCGATCACCGGCAAGTCCAGCGGCGGCTTCGGCGCGATGATCACCCCGATGCTGCGGCCGGACCTGTTCGGCGCGTTCGCCAGCCACGCCGGGGACACCCTCTACGAGCTCTGCTACATCAAGGACTTCGGCGTGGCGGCGCGGGTGCTGCGCGACTCCTACGACGGTTCGTACGACGCCTTCTGGCGGGACTTCCGCTCCCGGGTGCCGTTCAGCCGGCCCGGCGACGGCGAGCTGGTCAGCGTGTACGGGGTGGCCGCCTGCTTCTCGGCCGACCCGGACGGCACCGTCCGGCTGCCCTTCGACGTGGCGACCGGGCGGCTGGTCGAGCCGGTCTGGCAGCGCTGGCTGGACTGGGACCCGGTCCGGATGGTCCCGCGGCACGCCGAGGCGCTGCGCTCGCAGCGGGCGGTCTGGGTCGACGCCGGCCGCCGGGACGAGTACTTCCTGGACCTGGGCGCGCAGGCGTTCGTGGCCGAGCTGGCCGGGATCGGGGTGACGCCGCAGTTCGAGCTGTTCGACGCCACCCACGCCGCGATCGAGTACCGCTACCCGCTGGCGATGCGCTTCCTGGCCGAGCGGCTGGCCCGCTAGGCCGGGCGGCCGGCCAGGTCGGCGCAGCCGCGCAGGTCGGTCCACTTCTGCCGGATCCGGGCCGCGGTGGCGCCGGTGGCCGGCACCGGCACGCCGCGCCGGTCGATCCGGGCCGGGGCCAGCTCCGCCCGGACGACCTGCCGGCCGCGGAAGGTCAGCCGCAGCACCCCGGTGTCGTTGCTGTACGCCTCGTCCCGCCACCAGAGGTAGTTGCCCAGCCCGTACGCGACGTAGGTGCCGCCGAGGAAGCCGCTGCCCAGCAGCAGGTGGGAGTGGGTGCCGACGACCGCGTCGGCGCCGGCCCCGGCCAGCCGGGCGGCCAGCGCCCGCTGGTCCGCGCTCGGGCAGCTCTGCCCCTCCACGCCCCAGTGCAGGTAGACCACGACGATCTCGGCCCGCTCCCGGGCCTCCCGGACCGCGGTGAGCAGCCGGTCGTCGTACGCCGAGGCGATCCCCGGGGTCGTCTCGCCGGCCGTCCACACCGCCAGCGTCCGGTCCCGGACCTGGCTGGCGGCCAGCAGCGCGACGCTGCGGCCCCGGACATCGACGTAGTGCGGCGCGTACGCCCGGGCCGCGTCGACGCCGATGCCGACGGCGGGGAGGTCGCCGGCCCGGACGGCCTCCAGGGTGTCCCGCAGGCCGACCGGGCCGAAGTCCGCGGCGTGGTTGTTGGCCAGCGCGACGACGTCCACCCCGGCCGTGCGCAGCGCGGTCAGCGCCGCCGCCGGGGCGCGGAAGGTGAACGACTTCGGCTCCGCGGTGCCCCGCTCGGTGATCGCGGTCTCCAGGTTGACCATGGTGAGGTCGGCCGCCCGCAGCTGGGTCGCGGCCTCGGCGAGCGTGCTGGCCGGGTCGGCCGCCAGCCGGGCCCCGACCCGCTCCTCGAAGTGCACGTCCCCGGCGAAGGCCAGGGTGACCTCGGCCGCCGGGGCGCTCGGCGTCGGCGCCGGCACGGTGCCGGCCGGC
>CADCTP010000417.1 GCA_902805565.1 uncultured Mycobacteriales bacterium | reverse complement strand
TCTGGGTGCGGAGGTCTTCGCCACGGCCAGTCCGGGCAAGCATGACGTGCTGGCCGGGATGGGTATCGACGCGGCGCACCGGGCGTCCTCCCGCGATGCCGGGTTCGAGTCGTTCGGCCCGGTGGATGTGGTGCTCAACAGTCTGACCGGGGAGTTGTTGGATGCCTCGGCGCGGATGGTCTCGCCTGGTGGGCGGTTCGTGGAGATCGGGAAGACCGACCTCCGGGCGGACCTCGGGCGGCCGGGGGTCGACTACCTGCCGTTCGACCTGGTCCCGCACGCCGGCCCGGATCTCGTCGGGCGGATGCTCGGCACGCTGGCCGACGCGTTCGAGGCCGGAGCGCTGGCGCCGCCCCGGGTCACGGCCGCCCCGCTGGCCCGGATCCGGCCGGTCATGCGGCTGATGAGCCAGGCCGGACACGTCGGCAAGCTGGTCCTGGACGTCCCGCCGGTCCTCGCCCCGGAGGGCACGGTGCTGATCACCGGCGGGTCCGGGACCGTGGCCGGGTTGGTGGCCGAGCATCTCGTCCGCGCCTGGGGAGTGCGGCGCCTGCTGCTGGCCAGCCGGTCCGGCACCGCCGACGCGGACCTGCTGGCCCGGCTGCGGGAGCTGGGCGCCGAGGTCGGGACACCGGCGGTGGACGTGGCCGACGCGGCGGCGGTGGAGAAGCTGGTGTCCGATGTGGACCGGCTGACCGGGGTCGTGCACGCCGCCGGGGTGGTGGACGACGCGGTCCTCACCGACCAGACCGGGGATCGGCTCGCCGCGGTGTGGGCGCCGAAGGCGGTGGGTGCGGTGAATCTGGATCGGGCGACGCGGGGTCTGCGGTTGGCGGTGTTCACGGTGTTCTCGTCGGCGGCGGGGACGTTGGGTAGTCCGGGGCAGGCGAACTATGCGGCGGCGAACGCGTGGTGTGACGCTCTGGTCCGGCGGCGGCGGGCGGAGGGGTTGGCGGGGCAGTCGATCGGCTGGGGGCTGTGGGCCGACACCAGCGTCATGACCGGTCACCTCTCCCGGGCCGACCTGACCCGGATGAGCCGGGCCGGCTTCACCCCGCTCACCCGGGAGCGTGGCCTGGCCCTGCTGGACGCGGCCACCGACCACGGCGGCCCGCACCTGGTGGCGGTCGACCTCGACCCCCGCGTGCTGACCCCCGACACCGCGCCGGCGATGCTGCGCGCCCTGACCACCTCGAACGCCCGGCGGGACCGGCCGGCCGCCGCCGCGGTCGCGTCCGGGACGTCCGGCCTGGCCGAGCGGCTCGTCGGGCAGTCCCCCGCCGGACGGCTCCGGCTGCTGGTCGAGCTGGTCCGCACGCACGCGGCCACCGTGCTCGGGCACGCCGGGCCGGACGCCGTCCGCGCCGACACCTCGTTCAAGGAGCTGGGGTTCGACTCGCTGACCGCGGTCGAGCTGCGGAACCGGCTGGCCGCGGCGACCGGGCTGCGGCTGCCGGCCGCCCTGGTCTTCGACCACCCCGACGCCACCGTGCTGGCCGAGCACCTCCGGACCCTGCTCGACCCGGACGCGGACGCGCCGGACGGGGACACCGCCGACCCGGTCCTGCGCGAGCTGGGCCGGCTCGAGTCCGTGTTCGCCGGCCGCACCCTCGACGACCGGGCGCGCGACCAGGTCGCCCGCCGGCTCAGCGGGCTGCTGTCGACGCTGACCGCCGTCACCACCCGTACGGCCGTCGACCTGGGGGCGCTGGAGCTCGTGTCCGACGACGAGATGTTCGAGCTCATCGACCGGGATCTGTGACGGCGGCGATGGAGAAGCGAGGTCCGGCGGTGTCCGACACCGAGGAGAAACTCCGCCAGTACCTGCGGCGGGTCATGGTGGATCTCGGTCAGACCCGCCAGCGCCTGCAGGAGGTGCAGGAACGCGCCCACGAGCCGGTCGCCGTGGTCAGCATGGCCTGCCGGTACCCCGGCGGCGTCGCCTCGCCGGAGGACCTGTGGGAGCTGCTGGTCTCCGGTGGTGACGCGGTCGGCGGCTTCCCCACCGACCGCGGCTGGGACCTGGACGCCCTGTACGACGCCGACCCCGACCACCCCGGCACCAGCTACGTCGTGGACGGCGGCTTCCTGCCCGGCGCCGCCTGGTTCGACGCCGCGTTCTTCGGCATCAACCCGCGCGAGGCCGTCGCCATGGACCCCCAGCAGCGGCTGCTGCTGGAGGTGGCGTGGGAGCTGCTGGAGCGGGCCGGGATCGACCCCGCCTCCCTCAAGGGCAGCCCGACCGGCGTGTACGCCGGCGCCGGCCAGCCGGGCTTCGGCAGCCCGCCGGTCGACCCCAGCACCGAGGGCTACCTGCTCACCGGCAACGCGCTGAGCGTCCTGTCCGGCCGGGTGGCGTTCACCCTCGGGCTGGAGGGCCCGGCGGTCACCGTCGACACCGCGTGCTCGTCGTCGCTGGTCGCGATGCACCTGGCGGCGCAGGCGCTGCGGGCGGGGGAGTGCTCGCTGGCGGTGGCCGGCGGGGTCACGGTGATGCCCACCCCGGTCATGTTCACCGAGTTCTCCCGGCAGCGCGGGCTGTCCCCGGACGGGCGGTGCAAGCCGTTCGCCGCGGCGGCCGACGGGACCGGCTTCGCCGAAGGCGTCGGGCTGGTGCTGCTGGAGCGGCTGTCCGACGCCCGCCGCAACGGCCACCGGGTGCTGGCGCTGATCCGCGGGTCGGCGGTCAACCAGGACGGCGCGTCGAACGGCCTGACCGCGCCGAACGGCCCGTCCCAGGAGCGGGTGATCCGGGCTGCCCTGGCCGGCGCCGGGCTGTCGCCGGCCGAGGTGGACGTGGTGGAGGCGCACGGCACCGGCACCCGGCTGGGCGACCCGATCGAGGCCGGCGCGCTGCTGGCGACGTACGGGCGGGAGCGGCCGGCGGACCGGCCGCTGTGGCTGGGGTCGGTGAAGTCGAACATCGGCCACACCCAGGGCGCGGCCGGGGTGGCCGGCGTGATCAAGATGACGCTGGCCCTGGGCCACGGCCTGCTGCCGGCGACCCTGCACCTCGACGAGCCGACCCCGCACGTGGACTGGTCCTCCGGGGCGGTCTCCGTGGTCACCGAGCCCACGCCGTGGCCGGCGGACGGGCGGCCGCGGCGGGCGGCGGTCTCCGCCTTCGGCATGTCGGGGACGAACGCGCACCTGATCCTGGAGGAGGCGCCGGCGGAGCCGGCGGCCGCGACAGCGGATCCGGCGGCGGAGCCGGTGGTGGTGGCTGGTCCGGTGGTGTCGGCGGTGGAGCCGGGTGCCGGGCGGGTGGTGCCGTGGGTGGTGTCGGCGCGGTCGGTGGAGGCGTTGCGGGCCCAGGCCGCCGCGTTGGCGGCCCGGGTGGACGGGTTGTCGCCGGTGGACGTGGGGTGGTCGCTGGTGACCTCGCGGTCGACGTTCGAGCACCGGGCCGTGGTGATCGGCCGTGGCACGGCCGAGCTGACCGCCGGGTTGTCGGCGGTGGCGGCGGGGCGGCCGGATCCGTCGGTGGTGACCGGGTCGGTGGTGGGGACCGGTGCGGTGCTGGTGTTCCCCGGTCAGGGCTCCCAGTGGGTCGGGATGGGCATCCGACTGCTGGAGGAGTCGCCGGTCTTCGCGGCGCGGATCGCGGAGTTTGA